>JBJOPW010000017.1:0-18615 GCA_046050355.1 Candidatus Parcubacteria bacterium | reverse complement strand
CAAATATGCAAATTAATAGAGAACATCGTGTGTGATGCTCGGCGATATTCTTCGGTCATTACGAGAATTATACTGAAGTTATCGTCTGAAGACGAGGGAAATCACCCGCCCAAATTGAGGCCTTATACAAAAAAATCTCTGTCCAATACTTCATTTAAATGAAGTATTGGACATTCAAAAACCACGAGGCAAGATCTCGAATAAAAAACAAAACCTTACGAGTCGACTCGAAAGGTTTTGTTTTTTGTTTGTCCGCATCTTTAGATAAGGACAGTAGCGTGGTTATTGCGGACTTCGACAGTGCCGTTCTGTAGCTCGTACGAGGTAGTCTCGCCAGTGGCTGGGCGGACGGTGACAGAACCGGCCTTGAGGGCTGACACGAGGGGTTCGTGGTCGGCCATGATGGTCATCTCGCCTTCAGTCCCTGGAAGCGTTACTGAAACCACTTCCCCGTCAAAGACTGGTCCGTCGACTCGAGCTATAGTTAGTTTTAGGAATTTGGTTGCCATACTACTTTTTCAAATTTTTATCTTTCTCTTCCTCGTTCCAGCCAGGGTGTGGCAGTAACATTGCGGGAATAAACGCCACCACTGAAATAATTGCGTGTCTAAAAAAATCGTTTAACATTTTTCATAAATCATTAGGTGTTAATCCGGTGTATTTTGCAATTTTTGCCAGCATCTTTGGTCCGATTTCTTCTCCATCGTGAAATGCAAATGTAAAATCAGGGTACCCTTCTCGACCAAGTATACGATGGGAGCCACGCTGACGTATTACAGTCCAGCCAATAGACTCAAGTGCACGAAATACTTTTTTAGCCTTAGCGGCCGGCCACTGACCCATACGCGAATAACTGGTTAACGACACCACGCGCGCCCGTTTGCTCGACTCTGTCCGCAAGCGTTCGTAGGGCAATAGCTGAAACTTTACGTTTAGCCTCGGCTTTGGTTGCTCCATAAGCCATTACACCAGGCAAACTTGGTACCTCAGCGATATGCCGCCCATCAGCTTCTTTGTCGAAAATAATTTTTAGTTTTGTGACAGACATAATTTGATTATACAATCAAAACTTCAAAATACAAGCGGTGCTGCTATTAGCGTTAATTAATCTCATCGATACCTCCCTTCATATAGAAGGCAGATTCGTTCTTCTCATCATGCTTACCGTCGAGGATTTCACCAAAGCCACGGACCGTATCAGCGAGTGATACGTACTTGCCCGGTGCACCCGTAAAGACTTCCGCTACTGAGAATGGCTGCGACATAAAGCGCTGAATCTTGCGAGCACGGTACACTGTCTGCTTGTCTTCTTCGGAGAGTTCTTCGATACCAAGAATCGCGATGATGTCCTGGAGATCCTTGTAGCGCTGAAGTACCATCTTTACGCCCTGCGCGACACGGTAGTGCTCTTCACCCACAATCGCTGGATTCAAGGCTGATGAGTTACTTTCAAGTGGGTCAATCGCTGGGTAAATACCAAGTGAGGCAAGCTGGCGAGAGAGCACCACGGTTGAGTCGAGGTGTGAGAAGGTGGTCGCAGGCGCTGGGTCTGTCATGTCGTCAGCTGGCACGTACACCGCCTGAATTGAGGTAATCGAACCGTTCTTGGTTGAGGTAATACGTTCCTGCATGCGACCCATCTCTTCAGCCAGAGTCGGCTGGTACCCTACCGCACTTGATACACGACCAAGGAGTGACGATACTTCCTGACCGGCCTGGGTAAAGCGGAAGACGTTGTCCATGAAGAAGAGTACATCCTTACCACCTTGATCGCGGAGTGACTCGGCCATGGTGAGACCAGTGAGTCCGACCCGAGCACGAGCACCAGGCACTTCGTTCATCTGGCCGAACACGAGCGCAGTCTTATCAAGCACGCCTGAGTCTTTCATTTCGTGGTAGAGGTCGTTTCCTTCACGCACACGTTCACCCACACCAGCGAACACTGAGTACCCACCGTGCTCAGAGGCTACGTTGTGGATGAGTTCCTGAATGAGCACCGTCTTACCTACTCCGGCTCCACCGAAGAGTCCGACCTTACCTCCCTTGATGAATGGTGCAAGGAGGTCTACCGACTTGATACCAGTTTCAAACACTTCAGTCTTGGTTGACTGATCTACAAACGCCGGCGCTTCTTGGTGAATCGCACGCATGGTGCCGCCCTTTACTTCACCTTGACCATCAAGGGTATGCCCAAGCACGTTAAAGAGACGACCGAGTGACGCTTCACCGGTTGGTACAGAGATAGCCGCACCAGTATCAACAACATCCATTCCACGGGTAAGTCCCTGGGTGTCCTGCATCGCAATGGCACGCACCCGGTCAAGACCAACGTGTTGTGCGACTTCGAGTGTAAGCGTCTCGCCGTCTTCTTTTTTGACGGTAAGCGCATTAAGGAGCGATGGCACACCATCTTTGAAGTGTACGTCGACAACCGGACCGATAATTTGGGTGATAATTCCCACTGACCCGTTAGAAGTTTTGTTTGTCATAATTTGGTAAGGTGATAATTTTTTGTAATAATTCCGCTTTGAAGATTAACTTCTAACGGGTTGAATGTTTGAAACTCGGTAATCCCGAGAGGAAAATTTTGAAAAGTTTCAAAATTTTCCTCTCGAAACTACTCAACATCATCAAGTAAAGTCTTTCCTAAACGATCAAACCGTTCTCGCTCTGCTTTGGTTAGATGCTCAGATATTGTGAGTATTATGTTATTAACCACTCCTTTTAGTTCTGAACGCCCTGACTGACGCGCAATTCTTCTCAGTTCGTTAATTTTTCCGACGGGATCAGTATGGGCCTCAGCAGCCAAACCAAGAAGTTCATCAATTTCGGATTGTTGTAAATCGACAGAAAACACTCCAATTGATTGTTCGATAGCATTTGTTAGCAACACATTCATTTGTGCTTCTGTTCGAACTGAACTTTGAAATTTTTCTTGACGTCGACTTTCCATATAATTTTAGAGGTTACTCCATCGCGGCGACACCAGCTGTGATTTCTGAAATTTCTGCCGTAATCTTTGCCTGGCGGGCTTTGTTGAACTTGATCGTGAGCGCCTTAATCACCTCCTTACTCTTATCAGTGGCGTTCTTCATCGCCACCATACGAGCTGAGTGCTCAGACGCCTTACTCTCAAGGAGTGCGTGGTAGAGAAGGATCTGCACGAGCTGTGGAATAAGCGCATCGAGGACCGCAGTGGCTGATGGTTCAATGGTGTAATTGACCACACTGTCCCCTGCCACCACTTCGTCACTAAACTTCCCATGCTTGGGCTTGATACCCTGCATGATGTAGTGAATCTCGGCTGGGTCGAGCGGCAACACCTGACGGAGGGTCGGTGCCTGTTCGAAGGTCGAAATAAAGTTTTGGTAGATGACATTTACCTCACCGTAGGTGTCAGTGCCCTTAAACGCGCTCATGGCGACGTCCGCCATCGCGTACACGTCCGCAATCGTGACATCATCTGCCACGTTCATATACTTCGCCACAATCGTGATGCCCTCACGATCAGCGTACTCAACCGCCTTGCGACCAATCGCAATCACATCAAACTCCACCCCACTGCGACGCAGGATGTCGGCTTGCTTGAGGACCGCACTGTTCACACTACCAGCAAGTCCTTTGTCACTCGTCACCATGACCACGAGACGCTTCGCCGCCGTGCGCTTTTGCGCGAGTGGATGCTGGAGGGCCTCGTCACTACTTGAGACACGCGAAAGGATACGCATGGCAGCATGCACATACGGACGACTGGCAAAAGCGCGCTCCTGACTCTTGCGCATTTTGACCGCCGAGACAGACTCCATCGCCTTGGTCACTTTGCCAGTCTTTTTGGTCGAGATTATTTTGTTTTTAATTTGTTTGAGAGCCATATTGACATTATGATATATATATGCTATTCTGAGAAACAGCGCAACCCGACAGGAGTAAACTCATGCGTGGACTCGAAATGATTATCGGTGAGATTCTGGCACCGTCGGTCAAATACCCTATCGCACAAGAGGCTGAGAGACTGATCATTGCAGATTGCCACATAGGCGTCAGTAAGCTGCAGAAGATCGATCTGCATGTGCCGGCCCGAGTGCGAGCGTTCTATTTTGATGGCCCGATCTTGACCTTTGTGAACAGTGCCGGCGACGTGCTGGAACGCATCGCGCCCATCTACGTTCGGCTCTGACACCCCCACGGGCGTCGCGGAGAAATCTGCGGCGCCTGTTCTATTTTTACTAATATCGACCAAACTTTTCATATTTTATTATGCACTGTAGTACTGCGCATTAGCCTGCTTGAAGTCTACGATAGCGGTATCAAGGAGGGCCTTGGTTTCGTCACTGAGCGCTCGCTCGGTTTCGATGGTATCGAGGATGGCCTTGCGGTCACGTTCGATAAATTCGTGGAAAGCGACTTCGATTGCCTGCACCTTCTTCGCTTCAGCATTATCAAGGAGGCCAGTGTTGGCACCATAGATAGAGACTACCTGCTTGTAGAACGGCATTGGGTTACTCTGCGTTTGCTTGAGGAGCTCGACATACTTGCGACCACTGTCGATACGCTTTTTGGTGTCCTCATCGAGATCACTCGCAAACTGCATAAAGGCCTCGAGTTCGCGGAACTGCGCGAGCTCAAGACGAATCTTGCCGGCTACGGCCTTCATGGCTTTCGTTTGCGCACTACTACCCACGCGTGATACGGAGATACCGACGTTGAGGGCTGGACGAATACCCTTGTTGAAGAGGTCACCTTCGAGGAATATCTGACCATCTGTAATTGAGATGACGTTGGTTGGAATGTAGGCCGATACGTCACCTTCCTGGGTTTCGATAATTGGGAGGGCGGTAATTGAGCCGCCACCAAGTTCCTTTGAGAGCTTCGCTGATCGCTCAAGAAGGCGTGAGTGGAGGTAGAAGATATCACCTGGATACGCTTCACGTCCTGGTGGACGACGGAGAAGGAGTGACATCTGGCGGTACGCCACCGCGTGCTTTGAGAGGTCGTCAAATACGACCACCACATCCTTCCCCTGCTCCATGAAGTACTCGCCGATAGCCGCACCAGTAAATGGTGCGAGGAAGAGCATTGGTGACGCCTCAGAGGCTGAGGTCGCAATGATAGTGGTGTATTCCATCGCACCAGCCTTTTCGAGTTCCGCCATGATGGTCGCAGTCTTTGAGCGCTTCTGACCAATCGCTACATAGATACAGATTGGGCGCTTGTCTGCTGGTTCGTACTTCTGGTTGATGATGGTGTCGATAGCAATCGTCGTCTTTCCTGTCCCTCGGTCACCAATGATGAGTTCGCGTTGTCCACGCCCAATTGGGATCATTGAGTCGATCGCCTTGATACCGGTGTGGATCGGTTCGTTCACACTCGAACGATCCATCACGCCGTACGCCACACGCTCGATAGGCATGTCGCGGTCGGTCTTGATTGCACCCTTACCATCAATCGGCTGCCCGAGCGCATCTACTACTCGTCCTACGATACCAGCACCCACTGGTACTGAGAGAAGCTTCTTGGTGCGATACACGGTCATACCCTCACGCACGAGTGTACTTTCACCCAAGATTACCACTTTCACACTATCCTCTTCGAGGTTCAGAATGAGACCATAGAGCGCACCCTCACTTGCAAGAGCGGTCTCCAGGGTAGCCCCTTCACTGGTCGCGAAGACCACCATCTCCATCATCTGCGCATCAGCGAGTCCTTCGATTTCGGCAATACCGTCACCCACAGACACGACCGTGCCCACAGATTGTGCTACCGCCTTGAGATCAAGTCCTTCAATTTCTTTTTTGATGCGTTCAATAATTGGTGTACTCATAGAGAATAATAATTACTTAGTAATAGTGTGATAGAGGTTAATAAGGGTGGTTTTGTAGGTTGCGTCGATTTCGGTGTCGCCACTGCGGAGCTTGGCACCACCTATGATGGTCTCGTCGATAATAACCGTTGGCTTCTCACCAACTGCCATCTCTTTGAGGAGGGAGACCACAACTGCACTATCGGCGTCTGCGGCCTTTGCTACCGTGAGGGTAGCGGTGCCAGCGCCAGTGCGACGCAGCGCTTCGCGCTCAAGCGTCCGTACAATCCGGGGCAAGAGACGTTCGTGCCCACGCCGTGCCAGAACACGCTTGAGGCCGAGAAAAACCTCGGATGGCTTGTGACCAGCTTTGAGACTTTCTACAACCGCAGTGACGTAAAAATCGTGCATAGATTATGAGGTGCGCTCACGGAGCATCTTCTCAACTGCTAAAATAGCAGTCTTCGCGATTTCTCCTTCAGCGTCTTTTTGGATTTTGGCAGCAGCTTCAGTGGCACGCAGTTCAGCACTCCGCACGATGGCGTTAGCTTTCTCTTCGGCTTCACCAACGATGGTGCCGGCTTTTGCATCAGCTGCTACTTTCGCGCGCGCATTAATCTCACTAGCTTCACCATGAGCCACAGTGAGGACCGCGGCCTTTTCGACATCAGCTTGTGCCTTGGCCTTGGCCGCAGCTTCAGCGTCTTCGATACCTTTCTTTATCTTGGCTTCACGTTCCTCAAGGAGACGCAAAATTGGGTTGTACAAGAAGTAGCCCAAAATCCCCATGAGGATGGCGAAGTTCACGACCTGGATGACGATGAGTCGTCCGTCGATACCAAAGGCTTTGATGATTTCTTCCATGATGTGTTTGTGAGACTAATAATTCTATTGTGCGAGCGTACGGCAACTAAAGATTTTTAAAATTGGATGAAATGCGAGGCGTGCGAGAAAATTTTTATGAGGTGTACGTAGGTGTACAGTGAATAAAAATTTTCGAGCAACAACAAAGCAGTTCGCCAATTTTAGAAATCTTTACGCGAACTTGATGACAAATGCGACGAGGAGTGCAAAAATCGCCAGCGCTTCTACCGCGGCAATACCGATGAACATCGGTGTCATTACCTGCTTGGCGGCTTCTGGGTTGCGGCCGATTGATTCAAGTGCCTTAGACACGAGGAGACCAATACCGATACCTGGACCAAATACACCGACACCGATAGCAATCGCCATAGCGATAGACTTTACGGCTTCAGCACTGAGTTCTGCGGCTTCCAAAGCCAATTCAATTTCTGTCATATTTGTGTGAAATATTTTTTATAAACTTTTACTTCTAATGGACAACGCGAACTCTGAATTATTTCAGGGCTCGTTATTGGCCATTAAACCCGTTCACCCCGTTAGAAACCTCTTCTCTCATGTTGTATGGTTCTGAGTTATTCTAAAACCTAAGTGGAGAAGTTTCTAACGGGGTCAATGTGCTGGTTCTTCGGTCGCAATCTTGATAAAGAACAACGTCAAAATCGCAAACACAAAGGCTTGGATAAATCCGACGAAGACTTCAAAGGCCATAATTGGCACTGGTACGACGTACGGTACAAAGAACATCACCACGACAAGGAGCGTCTTTCCGGCGAAGATGTTTCCAAAGAGTCGGAATGAGAATGAGATGAGACGAGCAATTTCGGAAATGAGCTCGATAATACCCACCGCAAAATTGAGTGGTGAGGAGAAATTGATGAACTTTCCGGCGTACTTAAACGCACCAATGGCGACGATGCCCGAAAATTGAATCGTAAAGAAGGCAATGAGCGCAAACGCGAGCGTGATATTGAGATCTGTGGCCGCTGGGTAGAGATATGGCACAAAGTGCGTTTCTTCACCGTGGCCGACGTACTGACCAATGGAGGTTACCCCCGGGAAAAGTCCAAACCAGTTCAAGGTCAGGATAAAGAGGAAAATAGTCATCACCACCGGGAAATACCGACGAGCCAAAGTACGGCTCTCGAGTACATCAGCCATGTAGTCGTACACACCACCGACGATCATCTCCATGACACTCTGGAGTTTGCCGGGAATAAGGGCGAGACGACGACGTACCAGGAGGGCTACTACCGTGAGGATAAGCATCCCCACCCAGGCAGTAATAAGCGTTGAGGTAATCGGTACACCAAAGACATGTCCGACCACATACGGAGCAAGCGCCACGTGGATTCCTCCATGGGTTGATTCAGCAGCGTGAGCAGTAGCAATAAGTGACATGAACAGTTCGGTGCACAAAGGAGTCCCTTATGCGCCCGCATGATACCAGAAAATCGAGTATTTGCAACGTTAGTATGTGCGAAAATGATTATCTATTCTATAAAAAGAGTCAATGATCAGTCAGATTCAGGTGAGAAATGGGTTGGGACCCATTTCGCAAGACCTTGCCAGCTAGCTTTTGAGTGATAACGAGAAAGTAGCGACAAGGTGTACTGCTCCTGTAAGGAGGCGAGGGATAACAAAGTGATACGGCGCGGACAAAGCCATTAGGAATAGGCTTTGCTCGCGAAAATTTGCCATTGTCGCCTGCGGCTCTGTGGCTCATTTTACAAAGAAGATGGCTGATTAGTGGGTCTTTTTGGTTCAGGACCGAGTACACCCCAATGCACCCTGCCCCACACTCGTTCGTGGATGTAGTAAAAGAACACCTTAAGGGTCACATCGGCTAGTCCGACGCCGGCGACCAGTGCGAGATTTCCGGTCATTATGAATACAATCAACATCGTCGTGACTGAAGCGGTGATGCGCCAGGTGAGTCCTTTCATTAAACTCCGACGTTTTGATTCGTGCATATGGTAGTGATTATTTTTGTTCTAAGATCTGTTTCGTGACCGTCTTGTACTGTTCTACGTGCGGTTGATCAAATGGATTAACCCGTAAGAGCTGTCCAAGCATCATTGTCTCGCACATCTTAAACTGCATAAAATCTGCGATTGCTTCGGGCGTCAGGGCATCAAGCTTCAGTTCCAGGTACGGAAGATTATTTGTATCGTACGCCGCTTTGGTACCGGATTCAATGGCACCAAGAATAGAGTTAGCACTTTTGCCACTGACCATTGGCACGATATCTGGCCAGGCACGCATGGCTGGCATCGCCACATCGGTACGATTCACAATACTGACAAACGTCGTGAGGCGGTCACGCGGCCCGCCGAGATAGAGCTGCCCGACTGAGTGGAGATCGGTTGACCCCACGGTCACCGTCGGGGTAATACCTACACGCTTACTCTCATCTCCCACAAGGAGCTTCCCGATACTCTCACCGAGCAACTGGCGATACCACTTCCCCACTGATTCAAGCGCCGGACTAAATACAAACGTATCGTGCTGACGAATATTCTCTCGATAAAAATAATACTGTGTGAGCGCTGAGAGCGCAGTGTCGTTTAAGACCACATCAGGATGGAGTGATTTTTCGATGCGGGTATGCGCTACTGTACGCATCTCGCGTACAGGAAAGCCCATGAGCGCCAGCGGCAGCAGTCCAACCGGCGTAAAGACGGAATAGCGGCCACCCACCGTCGGTGGTAAATCAAGCGTATGCATCTGCTGCTCACGGGCAGCGGCAAGGAGTGGTGAGCCGGTCTCACTCATAACTACCACTCGCCTCGCGTTACGGCCAAAGCGATCAGCGAACGAGGCTAAGAGTATCTCAGCGTTTGCAATCGTCTCGGTGGTTGTTCCAGATTTACTAATGACGATAAACAATACTTCGTTGGCGTGTTCGGCTTTTTTGATAAGTGCTTGTGCGGTCGCAAGAAGCGCACTATCAGTGGTATCAATAAAGATAAGTCGTGGTTGGTGATGAGGCGCTTGGTCACGAGCACTGGCCATGGCATCGTAGACGGCTTTGGTGCCGAGATTTGAACCGCCAATCCCTATAACAAAGACGAAGCGGAGGGATTTGGTATACACCTTATCGAGGATAACCTCAACGGCCGTCTGCATATATTCGTCAGTTGGGACCGAAAGTGACGCTTCGGGAGCACTATAGCCTCCCTGTTCAACTGTCCGTCGCAGTGATGCGAGATAAGGCGTCAGTTCGTTACTGAGCACTTCAACAGCGCTGCTTGGTATTGCTTTGCTCGTTTTGTGCGAAAAGTACATATACGTAGTATACGTGAGTATCGAGAGTGACCCTACGCCAATCCTGGGAAAAAGTCGCGGTGAATACGACGTGTGGGCACTCCAAGCGTTCGCAATGCTTTGTATGCAGCGTCAACCATTTTTGGTGGACCAGAGATGTACCAGGTGCGCGCAGCGTAGTCAGGGACGCGGCGTGCAATAATATCGCCCGAGAGAAATCCCGACTCTGCTCCAAGTGGTACTTCGCCACTACCAACTACCGGCACCACGATACCTGCGCTCTCAAGTTTCTCAACATAGGCTAAATCAGCGGCAGTCGCCACACAGTAGAGCGTCATGATATCTCGCGTCTGACCCTGCAGCGCAAGGGCTGTCGCGTGACTGACAAACGGGGTAACACCAATACCACCAGCAATGAAGCCAAGTTTTTCTGTCTGATCAGTCGGCAGAATAAAGTCACCCGAACGCTGCGAACCGATAACGACGTCACCGGCTTTGAGGTTCACCATCGCTGTTTTGTAGCTGCTGGCTTTTTCGGGCAGCTTAAAGGCTAACCGCAGCTCGTGCTCTTGTGGCGCTGAGACAATCGTGAAGTAGCGGCGCGTACCACGACTATCACTCTTTTTGTGCGGAACCATCCACTCGATGTACTGACCGGCTTTAAATATAAATCCTGCTGGCTTTGGAAACGAAAACTCGTAAATTGAACCGGTGATTTTTTTGAGACCGCTGAGCGTCAAGATGAGTTTTTGACGTTGCCCAAATGGGGCCAGGGCAATGTTACCAATAATGAGCGCGAGCTCTGGCGAAAATGAAACCGGACCAAGCGATGGTAAAAAGGCCACACTTGCCACTACCATTGCATACGCGTAACGCATATTTTTTTGACTTGGCATGGTAAATGGTTCGGTGAGCATAAAGCAAGCCAAAAAGACATACGGGTAGGAAATGAAGAACGTCGAAATGAGCTCAAAGGTCGACACTGGTTGCGGCCAGGCCACAAGCATATAGAGAATAAATGCCACCCCAAGGAAGACCGCCACCATATCAAGGCGCTTGACCTTCTCAGCTACCAATAGTCCACCGATCACTAGCGGAATAAATAAAATCGATGACGCCACCCACCATGCTCCGCCACCAAATCCAAAGAGTGCACCAAGGACCAGACCAGCCGCTACCGGATTAAGGAGATGTTGCTTTTTGTAGACAATGACATACTTGCTCGCTATCGCTAGCGCCGTGATGACGGCTGAAGCAAAAAGGTCGGACGGGAGTGTGGACGGAAGCAAGAGTAGCATCAAAATAAGTGCCGTTATCACTGACGAGTAGTGCTGAAGCGGTACCTTGGTGGCATATGCACAGAGCATATTAACCACCAGCGCTGTCACCATGATGACAACCGCACTGAGACTAAGTTCGATCACGGTAAACCCAATATAGCCCCCAAGTGACGCCATGAGCGCACTAGCGTAGAGAGCGACTAGCACCTGCATAATCACCCCATACATCGGCGTTCGGTCGAGGTAGAGTAAAGGTAGACGAGTAACATTCTGCATAAAAGCTTGCATATAATACTAGTATACATCTTTTAATAGCCTGATGGCCTACTTACTTGTATACTGTTGTCGTTATTCTTAAATATAGTCTCTATGCCAATAGTTCTTATCATTATCGGATTAGCGGTAGCCATTGGACTCGGCAGCTACTTCCTTCGACCAGAAGAGGTAGTCACTCCAATTGCTGACACCGAATTACCAGCCACTCTAGAAGCCACTGACGGCACCACCACACCAGCTGAGGAAAGTAATCCTGTTGAAACCGCTACCAGTGTACCTTCAGAAGAAGGTGATGCCCCTATTCCTACGACTCCCATAGCTGGCACACCAACTACGCCGACTACTCCAACAAAGCCGGTCATACCAACTACGCCGACTACGCCGACTACTCCAACTACTCCAACGACGGTCTACGCTGATGGTGCCAAGACCGTGAACACAACCTACCGCGCCCCAGAAAACTCAAACCACACCATGACCGTCACCCTCACCCTTAAGGGCGATGTAGTTACGGCTAGTTCTATTGTCTACGGCGGTGACAAAGTGAGTGAATCAACCCAGTACCAGAATCGCTTTATGGCGGCCTACGAATCTCAGGTAATTGGCAAGAAGCTCGATAGTATCAAGCTCTCACGTGTCGGTGGCGCTTCCCTGACGACCAATGGATTTAATGATGCCCTCGCGAAGGTAAAGGCAGCCGCGGTCAACTAACCAGTCATGAACACTATCACCATTACTGCCCTCGGCACGACATGGTGGATTGAAGTCTTTGATGAGATGAGTACAGAGCGTCGTGATGGCATAGAAAGCGCCGCCACGACGCTCTTGTCGTCTATCGAGAACCGCTTTTCACGTTTTAGAGACGATACACTCGTCGGTATCCTTAACCGTGAACGCACCGTCGTCACTACCGACCCTGATCTCAAGGTACTCATTGGTCATGGTCGCGACATGTATCGCAAGACCAAAGGAGCGTTTAACATCCTCGTTGGAGACGCGCTCATTGCTCGCGGCTACGATAACAGCTATTCGCTCGTGGCGATGGAGCGGGCGGTGGAGATTGGAAACCCACTCATCGACATCGACAGTCTCGACGATACGTGGCGACTATCGGTTGGACTACTTGATCTCGGCGGTATCGGGAAAGGCTGGGCCATTGATCAAATTGCTGAGCTGCTTCGAAATGAAGGAGTGGTTGAGTTCCTCATTAATGGCGGAGGTGACATGTACGGCACAAGTGAACGTGGTGCACCCATCACGATTTATCTCGAACACCCGACCGAACCCGATACTTATCTCGGCACCACTACCATCATGAACCAAGGTTTCGCTGCTTCCAGTTCCCATAAACGTCGCTGGCAGACGAAGACCGGTGAAACGAGCCATATTGTCGGAGACACCAAGGCGATTGATGCGAGCTTCGTGATTGCACGCGACGCGGTCACCGCTGATATGCTGGCCACCACTGCACTGCTTATTCCCGAGGCTGATTTTGCCGCCCTGGCGGAGGAGGAACATATCGCCTACACCCTCCTCAATCTGGCCACCAGTCGGCTCACCACCACCCCTGACTTCCCGTTTATTGGCCTGTAGCCCAAGCACAAACGGCCGAAAAGCCTAGCTTTTCGGCCGTTTAGGGCTACCCCACTCGACTGTGTAAGAAATCCCCCCTCCCCCCGTCATAGGGTTGGGAAGAGGAAGAAACCGACTGCATGGGACGATGCAGTCATTCATCCACTGTACAAAAGAAGGAAACTTCAGAAATGGAAAAGACTCGACCTAGTCAACTCGTCACTACCCTCATCGCCGTCAGCTACTTGCTGGCGACCCAGAGCGCGGTGGCGAGTGAAGCCCAACGGAGCCCTGTTCGCAAGATTTCAATCGCCGCTCTGGAGACGCACTTTGCTGTGTCTCCGACCGATCCTGAAGTCGACCCGAACTACGTAGAGGCGCGGGTGCGTGAATATTTCGCTGATATCCCGGTAATGATCGGGATCTGCGGTTGTGAATCGGAGTTCCGGCAATTCCGGGAAGACGGGACCCTGCTGGTCAGTCGCTGGATCAATCCGGAAACTGGCAAGCGCGGCTCGTCGGCAACTGGCGTCTGCCAGATCACCTACAAGAACCACTATCCTGCATGGTCCGATTCGCCTGAAACGAACGTCACCACGCTGGATGGAAATCTCGCGTTCGCACGGGAACTTTACCTAAGCGAAGGCACTGCTCCCTGGAATGAGAGCAAAAGCTGCTGGGGTTAATCCCTGCCACCTGACACCGTCGTCCTTCGACGACACGCCCGCCGGGATTCTCGGCGGGCTTCTTCATATCTGCTATAATCCTTGGTATGTCACTCCCCACTCGCATTGAGGCAACTCACCTCCTCCATTCCTACACCACCGACCCGTACCTTCGCCTTCATGCCGAGATGGTTGGTGCCGCAACGGCTTCCTATGCGAGCGTCTTTGGTGAAGACGAGCATCTCTACTGGCTCACCGGCTACCTCCACGATATCGATTACGAACAGCACCCGACCCTACACCCCGGTCCATCACTCAAGTGGTTTGAGGAATGGGGCTATCCTGCAGACTTAATCCACGCGGTTGAGGCTCATGCCAATGGCTTTAATGGGTACACGACAAAGCCTGCCACTAACCTGGCGAAAGCCCTTATGGCCTGCGACGAGATCTGCGGTATCTTTTATGCCTACCAAAAATTGAACCCCATCCCCTACAACGAGATGAAAGTTTCATCGATTGTAAAGCGCCTCAAGGAAGAGAAGTTCGCACCCGGCATCAGTCGTGCGCATATCTACGAGGCAGTAGAGGCGCTTGGTGTCACGCTCGAGTCACACATCGAGCGACTCATCGCCGCTTTAACTACGCTTGACCGACAATAAATAGTAGCCTTGGTCATTTTAGGGGTCCAACCCCGAGATTTGTTGATCTCGGGGTTGGACCCCTAAATTAAAACTTATGATTTTGGTATACTGATCGTATGTACGAAAGTTTTAGTCAGCGCGTCTGGGAACTAGCGGTGAGTATCCCACCGGGTCGCGTGACGACCTATGGAGCGATTGCAAAGGCCGCCGGAGGTGGTGGAATGGCATCACGCAGTATCACGAGCATCTTAAGCAAGGCCCCAAATCCCCGCGCCATTCCCTGGCACCGGATTGTCTACGCCGGTGGCAAAGTCTGGCTCGATAGTGAACATGAAGCCACCCGCCTCAAAATGTATAAGAGGGAAGGAATTGAAATAACCGCGAAAGGTAAAATCAAAGACTTCGAAGAAATATTCTACGATTTTCAAGAGTAATTAAATACTACTATATATAGTAGTATTTAATTTTTGGAAAGAGTAAATGTCTTCTGAGCAGTAATAGTACCGTTGATTTGCAGCTCGATTGCGTGTTCACCAGCATAAAGAGTAAAAGTAGTCGCATCGGCTTTGAGTCGGTGATTTTTTGTCAGTTTAAGTTCCTCCCCCGCTTTGAGCGAAATTATTTTCCATTTGAATACCTTTGGTGCAGTTGTGCCGTTTTTCTTTACAAAGTGTAAGACGTAATCAATGAGGAGGTTCGTGTCAGCGGTTGCAGTAATAGTGGTGTCAAACGATAATACTTCCCCCGCCTGTATCTCTGTAGCAGCCAGGTTCAATCCGTCTACACTATAGTCGGCACTATCGTACCCGAGCAGCGTAAGCGTATCACTATGCCCTTGTTTGATGAGAGTGCGCAAGGCATGCTTGGTCATCCAGGTAAGCTCACGCGCATCCTGCTTCCCCAGCTTTTGCCACTGGCGTAAGGTATCTATCACCACTGCCGGCTCTTTCTTCGCGATGTCATTGAGATGATTCGCTACTGAGCGTGTGACGTAGCGAGTCCTGTCAGCATGGAGTGCAGTCAGAAGCGGCAGAGTGTCCGCCGTAGTGAGCGGTACTCGCCCACTCCACGGTAAGAGTGGCCGTGTCCCTTCACTCACCAAACGTCTGACATGATAGTTGTCGTCACGGACCCACTGCTTCATTACGCGCAATGTTTCTTTTGGAAAGGCCCGGAGGTAATAGCGAATCGCGTCTTCCATCGAAAAACGCATGGTGAGCTCACGGAGTGTTTCGAGCGAGAGCTCGAGGTGTTCCTTGGTACAACCTTCCATTGCCACGTATTCACCAAAGGGTGCCAAGATAAACTCACCAAAGTCATCATCGGTCTTCTGCGGATCAAGTGGTGGTGGCAGCGCGCGCACAATCACCGCCACTGCTTTTTTGTAGTCTGCCGGTAGGTGTCGCGTGAGGACGTCCGCTATCCACCGGATACGGTCTTTGAGTTCAAGCGTGAGGAGTTTACTCATCACTTCCCTCTCAAATCCCTTCCCGTCAAAGTTTTTGTCAGCCGCGGCGAGCAGTGACGCTAGGTACGCTACCCGCTTTTTGTTAAATAGATGATCCTTCAGAGAAAACTTCTCAGTCATGGGATAACGGTACCATACCGTGACTTATTTGACGAAAAGGTCGAAGCGTGTTATCTTCATAGCACCTTAAGATTCTCGTGTAGGGCTCTTCGGGTAGCAACCCCGAAAGATATGCTTTCTACATTGGTTGCATATTAATTTCTGCACAGCCCGTCTCACTTTGTTGTGAGACACCTAACACAACAACAATTTCATGGATGCATCACAAGCCCGACCAAATCGGTCTCGCTCATTTACTAATAATCGCCCCGCTCGTCCTACTGGACACCGACCATTTCAACGTCGCACTCAAATCGACACTAGCGATGTGAGTGACAAAATAATCGTCAGTGGCACTGACGACGGCGAGCGTTCATACGGACGCCGTCCTGCTTACCAAAACGGTAGTCGTAGTGGACACGGTCGTAGTAGCAGCTACAGTGGCGACCGTCGCCCGAGTACCGGCTACCAGGGTAGTAACCCACGCCCACAGCGCTCATTTAGTAGCAGTGGCAGTAGTTTTGGTCGGGGACCAAGTCGTAATGGTGGTGGCAGTAGTCGCGGCCGTGGTCGCGTTATGCAGACCTTTGACGTCTCACAGTACATCAACAAGAATCCCGTAGTAGCAGACACCGAACCAGCGTACGTACCAAAGCATACCTTTCACGATTTTGGTCTCGAGCGTGAACTGGTTGAAGCCATTGACGCGATGAACCTCGTTACCCCGTCACCGATTCAAGACCAGATTATTCCCCACATCCTCGAAGGACGTGATGTGGTCGGACTCGCTGCGACCGGTACTGGTAAGACCGCTGCTTTCCTCGTGCCAACTATCAACAAGACCCTCAAGCATCGCAACCGCCTGACGCTCATCCTCGCACCAACCCGCGAACTTGCGATTCAAGTAGAACAGGAACTACGCAAGCTCACCCCAAAGATGGGTATCTACTCCACTACCTGTGTGGGTGGTATGAATATCCGTCCTCAGATTATGGGCCTCAAGCGCCGTAACCACTTCATCATTGGTACCCCAGGCCGTGTGCAGGACCTCATGGACCGTGGCCACATCAAGCCAGGAGCTATCACGACAGTGATCTTGGACGAAGCTGACCGCATGCTCGACATGGGATTTATTCATGACATGCGTAGTATCCTCAAGGATATCCCGACTGATCACGAAACCCTCTTCTTCTCTGCCACGATGAGTAAGACAGTGGAAGGTCTTATCCACGAATTCATGCGTGACCCCATCACCGTATCAGTGAAGAAAAAGGATATCACCTCAAGTATCACGCAGGATGTGGTCTTCTACGAACATCACCACAAATTTGATCTCCTCGTTACCCTCCTCGGGAAGAAGGAATTCGAACGCGTCATCATCTTTGGTGCGATGAAGCATAGTGTGGAGAAGCTCGCGCAGGAACTGGTGAAGACCGGTCTCAAGGCCGACGCCATTCATGGGAATAAGAACCATGGTCAGCGCCAGCGTTCACTCCAGAACTTCAAATCTGGTCGGGTGAATATCCTCGTGGCGACCGACGTCGCTGCGCGTGGTATCCACGTGGACAACGTCTCACACGTCATCAACTACGACCTCCCAAACACGTTTGAAGATTATGTGCACCGTATTGGTCGAACTGGTCGGGCGGATAAACTCGGCAACGCTTTGACATTCGTGCCAAAAAACTAATCAATTGTCCCATCAAGAAAACGCCTCTCATATCCATGACGAGGCGTTTTCTGTATCTCCAATACTTCATTTAAATGAAGTATTGGAGATAGTCAGTTTGAAATCTTGTCAAAGGGCCGTCCTTCGTTTCAACGAAGGACGGCCCTTTGTGCTACTATATTTGCATATGAAATACGTTGTTATGGCGCTTGCTCTCTTTATTGGTCTCGCTATTCTTAATAGTTTCCTCGGCGGGAGTCCGCTCTAAATATATATAACCGCAACACCAGCCAGACGAGCCTCACAGTCTCGTCTGGCTGTTGCTATATCAGAATCTAAGGCTCTATACCTAAACAGTGCTACCAATTGATTGATTTTTATTACAGTTATGGTATAATAAAAACAAGTGCGGGATCAACCCACACGAGGCGCAACCAATGGAGGGATGTATGCGCAAAGTTCTTGAGGCAGTTGTAACGATTCTGTTTATCATTTTCCCATTTTTCATTCCTTCAGGGGCAGCTGCTGAAGAGATGAAGCACGACGATTCGGCAGGAATTGTCGTGCGACCAGAAATTCCCCCTGCAGATGCACTCGAGAAATTTACCGGCAAAGTAAGCCGGGAAGAGATCCTAGACGTCGACGGGAAAACTCGTACGGCGTGCGTAGTTCATCTCGAACCCCTAGAACTACCAGCTGAGGGAATTCCAGTTGATGAACTGGGACAGTTGATGATTCTGCACGATGACGGAATGACTTTCATTCCTTTGGAAAAGCTCCTCGGGATGATACAGCCACATTCGTGTATACTCATCGACCCCGGGGTAGGTGAGCTGCTGTAACGTACGGATGGGGGGCGACCTTCGGGCCGCCCTTTCCTTTTGCCAATTTTTTCAACCACTGTGCACTAGAAGTGCACAGAGTGGGTCACGACTGAAGTCTCTCATGGTTCCTGCACATTGAACGCATCTTTACCAGCTTCACCCTCAAAGTGGTGTTTGATGTATTCTTCAATCA
>JBJOPW010000016.1:0-19739 GCA_046050355.1 Candidatus Parcubacteria bacterium | reverse complement strand
CAAATATGCAAATTAATAGAGAACATCGTGTGTGATGCTCGGCGATATTCTTCGGTCATTACGAGAATTATACTGAAGTTATCGTCTGAAGACGAGGGAAATCACCCGCCCAAATTGAGGCCTTATAATGAGCTTTTTGGATATGAAGAGAAAGAAATATTTGCAAAAAGATTGGCTATCATATTGATGCTCCACCAAAAACGTTCTGGGTATGCAATCGCAAACTCTCTCAAAGTAAGCGAGGCAACGGTAGCTAAACTGGCAAAACGATACAAGAATAATGAGTTCAAAAATATTGTTGCACCACTATCGAAAAATAAAAGAAACTTCTTGGACCTTCTTACTATTATAGACTCGATTTTGACAGTAGGTGGTATCATGCCACCACGTAATTTCGTAATAAAAACAAAACGCAATACTTCATTTAAATGAAGTATTGCGTTTTGAGTTCGATTGAAAAAGATTTATTTTTTGGCAGTTTTGGTTTTGAACGATTCAAGCTTCTTGAGGTAGGCATCGACCGCTAGTACAAATTCAGCATGACTCCAGATGAGAGGGGCGGCTGATTTGTGTTCACGCGTATGTGGATGCATCTGTTCAGCCAAAGTACCACCAGCACCAGCGTGTGAAGCCGTCCACTCGAGTATTCCAAGTGCAGTCTTGAGGTCGGCGGCTTTGGTCGCTGTCGCGATGTAATATTGCGCGACCCAGAGGGTGGTAATCACCCAGGGGTTTGGACTCCCCGCTTCTTGCATCGTGTAGTAGGTGTCGCGCTCGTAGCGGACAAAACCATGACTTTCGGCATTTACCGCGAGTTTTGCTTCAATTGTTTTGAGAGATGTTTTTATACGTTCATCATCAACCGGCAGCACTCCGAAGAGCACTACCCCGTAAAAACTCGAGACATCAAGCGTGTCGTCGTAGGTGAGTCCATCTTCGGTATGCGTCACCTGCTTCACAAACATCTTCAATTCCGGTTTGTAGAGATGGGTCATGATGGACTGGCCAAGGCGCTGTGCTATCGCTTGGTAGGTACGGGCATCGTTGTCTTTGCCGAGGAGACCGGCAAAACGGGTGGCCGCCATAAGCCCACCGTAGACTGAGGCAGCGGTATAGGTCGACGTGCCATACTTCTCTTCCCAAAGGTCAAATGATGCCTGTGGCAGTCCAGTGGTAGCCTCGATGTAGTCGGCAAGGAACTTGGCGGCCGGTTCGATAAAGCTGTTGTAGTGAGTTTCGATAAACTCCAGATCGTGACTCACCTCGTAGTGCTCCCAGAGTGCAAATAGTATCGACGCGGTTTCGTCTTCCTGAATTGGAAGGTACGGCTTCCCGTGCTGGAGCCAGGGATGCCAAGAACTACCAAGTGATCCATCGGTGAGGTACTTGTGCATGAGATAGCCGCCCGGCTCTTGGCATCGCGATGCAAACTCAAAGAACCGCTCCGCGACATCTTGGTACCCCACCTTATCGAGCACGCGGGCAATCATGGCGCCATCGCGGGGCCAGACATAGCTATACGTGTCTCGTCCATGGTGCAACATATCAGTATCAGAAGAAGCAATGATGCCACCACGATTGTCGGTATGGACGCGAATGGTTGCGAGCGATTGCCGGTAAAGCTTCACCAAATCGGCTGGTAGCGCACTCATATCGCGATTGTCTTTCTCGAGCCACGCCTTCCAGTAGGCATCAGTTGAGACAATGAGCCGTAGCGGCGTCTCATCGATGACGAGCTCATCAAGGGTATGGGCTTTTGGTATTGAGTCTGCGCACACTACCCAGTAAAAGACATCGGCACTCTCGTCAGCGGCATAGGTATGCGAAAGTGCGAGAACCGAATCGACTGAGCCATGCTCAATTGGATTCATCTCAAGCGAACCATCAAACGCATCGTGCCATGTCCCCTCTTTGCCTTCAATCCCAAACAGACCGATGTTGTATTCGGTGAACTGCACGTCATTGATCATAGCATTAATAAGGAAGGTGTCTTTGCCTTTGTAGTGCACGATAGCACTCACTCGCGGGTCAAAGAGCGCGGTGTCACCACGGCGAGATTCGGCAATTCGAAATTGCTGTGCAAAAAATACTTTTATTTCCCGTTCTTCCTCACGGTCGTTGTGCACAATCATGTGCCGCAAAAAAACATCGTGTTCGTTGTGTACCGCGTCCCGCGTCATGAGGGTCACGCCCCGCTTTTCATTCACCGCAGTGACATGCCCAATGACACTATCGCTATCTGTCCCAATCGTGACCGCCCATTCGCTATCATCCAGCCAGGTGGTCTCACCATCGACCCAGACGCCAATCCGGTGCACGAAGCTGCCACTCGCGCCACTCACATGGTTCGTTTGTCCCACATACGGGTAATACAAATCACGCACTTGGCCACGATAATCGAGACCAACGAGCATATTGCCATTTCCGAGCGTGATTGCACGAGCCATAGTGTTACTTACTTGCTTTGAGGTGAGTGCGGATAACCTTCTCCGCCGCTTTGGTGGTGGTGGCTTTTTTGAGGAGGGCTGCTAGTGGTTTATCATGAAATATACTCCCTACCCAATTGGCAAAGTCCTGATGATCTTTGTCGGCATGGTACCGATACACCCGCGGCGCCATCACTAAAAGCCCATCAGCCAACTCCGCCAGCGAGTGAAACACTGCACCGTCAATGGTCCAAAAAGCGACTTCTGAAGGAACGTCCATCACAGGCATGGTCTTGGCTTTTGGCTTAGTAGCTACTTTTTTGGTAGCAGCTGTTGATTTGGTTTTGGTTGGCATAATGATTAGGTTACTAATTTATAAAAAGCTTTTTTCATCCGTCTCCACCACCCAGCCGGAGCAGATGCTGTCACAATATGTCGCCAAGATGCTTTCATAAGCATCCCTAAGGTTATATCAAGCTCAACAACCTCAGTCGCCACCGGCACTGGTTCTGGTAACGGCTGCTTCTGATCTACTCGTAGCTTGAGGTCAGAAAGAGCATTCATAAAAGAGATGTAAGCGTCATATGGTGATTGGTATGGACTGAAGTAGGCATGGACATCTCCATCGTTCGACCACTTCGTACACATATAGTAGAAGTGGTCGGAGGTTTGGAGCTTTCGCCACCGTTCGATGAGGTCTGCGTCATTACTCGCGAGTACGGCAGCTTCGATTTCGTAGGTTTTTTTGAGGGCATCTTGTTGAATATCGTTCCCAGTCCAGGCAGTCAGGTCTCGGTCAGTATCAGCCCAGGTGAGAATATCGGGCACATCGTATTCTCCCATCGCATCGTACGCGAGGACCGTCTCGGTTGGTGTCTTAAATGAGGTATCAGGGTGACGCATTAGTGTCTCTGGCAAGACGCGTAAGAAATCAAAAATACCCGTGTCTTCCCACTGGTGCTCACCAAAGGTTTCGTAGTCCATAAAGAGATTAATGGTCTGCCCGTCGCCATGGTGACTATGAATCCAATTGGCATACGTCTCGGCTGTGAGCGGCCAACTGGCCCACTCACGATTACCAAAGCGAAATGCGACATCATCAGAGAGTTTGTAGTTCTTCAAGAGAACTTTAATTTTTTCAGTACCAGTTGGCCGATAGACATAGTTAGGACTGCGCCACCCGAGGTACTTGTCCCAACCTTCGGCTAAGATGCCGAGGTAGCCATGGTCTTCACACCACTTTGCGAGGTCGTTGCGGTAGGACATTTCGGTATTACGAAAGACGCGCGGGGTCACCCCAAAGAGCTCTTTGATCCGACGACCATGGTAGGCTACCTGCCGTTCAAACTCAGGAAGCGAATAAAAGAAGGCTAGTGAGTGATAGTAAGTGTCGGCGAGGATTTCCACTCGTCCGGTATCGACTAATTCCTGAAATGATTCAAGTACATCAGGAGCAAAGGCTTCAAATTGATCAAGGGCAGTACCAGAAAATGACAATGCGAAGCGAAATTCGGGATGAGTGTCGAGTAGTTCTTTTAAAATCCGGTTAGTAGGGCGATAGGACTTGTCCGCCACTTTTTCTATGATGCGACGATTATTGAGATCGCTCTGACTATCGTCATTGAAATACTCAGTATCTTGGCCTATATCAAAAACTCGGTAGCGCTTAACACGATACGGTTGATGAACATGAAAATAAGGACAGACAGACAACATACTATACATAGTGTACCAGACGCTGATACAGCTTCGCTACTTTTATTGCCGCTTCCCGCCACGATAATTTTTGTAATTCGCCACGGCCATGATTAGTGAGTTGTTGACGCAAGACATCATAGCGAAGTGCGGCCAGTATTTGATTAGCCATCTCATCGACATCCCAAAAATCAACCTTAAGGGCGTGCAAGAGGACCTCAGCCACCCCTGACTGTTTTGAAATCACTGATGGCGTACCATGTTGCAGCGCTTCAAGCGGAACGAGACCAAACGGTTCAGACACCGATGGCATCACGACAAGATCAGCCGCTTGATACATCCGGTCACGCTCTTCATCCCACAAGGCTCCTGCAAATATCACATGGCCGGAGAGACGCTCGCGTCCTACCTGTTCAATAATCTGGGTAGTCATATCGCCCCACCCCGAAATAACAAAGACGACATTCGGATCAACATCAACGACCCGCCTAGCCGCTCTCACAAAATAATCGACCCCTTTTTGAATCGTAATGCGTCCATGATAGAGGACAATCTTTTTACCTTGAGCTTTCAGATCAGCAAGCATCGGGGTAAGTGTTGCGGGTGTCGTCGTATCACAGCCATTGTGCACCACAGCAATCTTCCGAGCATCAACACCATGTCTCTCGATAAGTATCCGCTTCGTGAACTCACTCACTGCGACGATAATGTCCGCTGCCGCAAAGCCTTCACACTCAACCTGGTACATGGCCGGATCAACGTGTACACTCGCTGCCTGATCAAAGGAGGTGGCGTGCACATGGAGCATCAAAGGTTTCCCCGAGGCACGTTTGGCGGCCACCCCAGCGAGGTACGACGTCCAATCATGAGCATGAATGAGATCAAACTGCTCTTCTTTAGCAATGAGCGAAGCCTGATGAGCAAACCGATGAATCTCTTCAAGGATTGTACGTCGTCGGTGTATAGGTGCACCAGTGACTTTGTCATATTCGATACTCTCTATATAGGTATCAGTTGACTGATACGGCAGGAGTGATGATTCAACCGGTCGCACCGTAATCTTATGGGCCTCGTCGGCAAAGATAAACGTTGGATCGCCAATGGTTGCCTGCTTTTTAGGCAGTACAAAAACGATCTCTACCCCTTGCCCCACTAACTCACGCGTGAGCCCAAAACAGGCAACACCGAGGCCGCCGTTTTTCATCGGGGGGAAATCCCAGCCAAAGGTTAATACACGCATAAATGCACCACACCAATCATTGTTGACGTTCGCATCCTCATAGTAGCATGTGGGTTGAAAGACCGGTCTCCAAAAAGCCAAATTGGCTGTTGATAGACTCTGTTTTGCTTGTACTGATACGAACCAGATTGACGAAAAATGCCTTTTCTGCTACAATCCACCCCACTATGTCACAAGATTTACTCGTAAAACTCGTATCAGCCGGCGACGAAAACGGCGTTGGTAAAGGTCACGTTTACTACACCCGTTACAATAACAAAGTAAAGAAGGACCCAAGCAAGAAGTACGAAACGGTCAAATTTAACCCAGTTGCCCGCAAGCACACGAAGTACAAGCAGAAGAAATAGGAATGAGCCAACGAGCCCGTAGGGCGACTATGGCGAATTTCCGCGAGTGGGGTCTATCCCTAATGACCCCATCCGCGTTATACAGAACTTGAGTTGAACTCGCTTTGTAGAAGTAGGCCGACAATAGCGAACTTTCACCAAAAGCGTCCCTTCCAAGGACGCCTTTTTGGTGCCATTTCCAGCATTGTTCAAGATGTAAAGAAAAAACCTCGCCAAGCGAGGTTTTTTCTTTATTTAAGTATCTGATCAAGGGTGACTTCGTACTTCCCTTCAGTCGCTAAACTATTCATCTTACAGGCATGGAGGAGGACTTTCTGCGCTTCTTGGGTCATTTCAGGCTTACCCTGCCACGCTTCGAGAAATGGTTCTTCAATCGCTCGTGAGTAGGAATATGTAATTGGCCACGGCTGCGCCCCCATTTTCCCAATCGCATTGAGGTTTTCTGTCGAGCGCTTAGGCGACTGACCACCTGAGAGAAAAACAATACCACCAACTTCATGCGGGACGGACATATGGAAAGTACGTAGAGTAGCATTTGCTACCTCAGCTGGAACCGATTGTTCCCGACACAAATCACCCGCAAGCACCATCGAGGATTTCAGAATCAGTCCCCCCAAATCAACTCGGTATTTTATCAAAGTCTGGAAGAGAATCTGGAGAGTGCGCGTGGTGACCATCTCCGCTGTTGCGATATCATGATCACCAGCAAAAATTACTTCTGGTTCAACCATCGGAACAATACCGCAACGCTGCGCAATCTGCGCGTACCGCGCGAGCATGGTGGCGTTCATTTCAAGGCACGCATCGGTAGGCAGACCATCATCAATTGTAATAACTGCTCGCCACTTCGCAAAACGTGCACCGAGGTCGTAGTATTCAAGGAATCGCTCTTCAAGACCATCAAGCCCTTGCGTGACTACCTCCCCCGGGAAGCCATCGAGATCTTTAGTACCAAGATCTACCTTGATACCAGGCAAAATGCCTTTAGCGGTGAGCACATCTGGGAATGGGACACCCGCATCAGTAGCGGTGCGCATTGAGGAATCGTACATAATGACTCCAGAAAGATACTCTTCGATACCCGGGGCAGTAAATAAGAGTTCGCGAAAATCCTGACGATTCTCGGGACTATTTGGGAGATGCACCATCTCGAGCCGCTTCCCCGCTGTCGCGTCGCTTTCATCCGCTGCTAAAATACCTTTGCCGGGCGCCATCATGGCAGCCACTGTTTCGTACAGTTTTGCTTGTGTGTTCATACTTCCTATAGCATACCAGCCAGAGTCCTTATGGGCTTGTAATCACTGTGGACTGAATCAACTACTCATAGGACTCAGGCGGAGGAAAATACGAGACGTCGAGCTAGAAAAAAGCAAGCTGTACTGATTTGTACTGTGAGCTTTTTTCTAGCGAAGACAACAAGGTAGTTTCCCGGACTGTGGCCTATGAGCGGATTTTCCAACCGCGGCGGAACATAGTAGTCACGATTACTCCTAATCCGACTACCAGTCCCCCAATCACCAAAAATCCAACCGTGGTATTCGCTTCGTGGTACCCGATCATGCTGCCGCGCACCCCGTCGGCAAAGTAGAAGAAGGGGTTGTAGCGGGTAATGGTAGCAGCGAGCGGAGGCAGCATCGTAATAGAATAAAAGATACCCCCAAGGTATGTCAGTGGCGTAATGACAAAGGTATTAAGGACCTGGAGCTGCTCAAAGCTCTCAGCCCAGAGCGCCACTACTATTCCAAGCATCGCAAATATTGCCGCAATTGCACTAATATACAAGAGGAATCCTAATGGTGAGACGAGGCTCACTGCCCCAAACGCCAGCCCAACGAGGAGAATGAGAACTGCCACCATCACCGCTCGCGCCACCGCGCTCCCCACAAATCCAATGAGCATCTCCACGTACGAAAATGGGGTGATAAGAATCTCTTCAATCCCGCGCGTAAAGCGCATAAAGTAGAGGGCGGACGAGGCGCTCGAGAACGACGCATTAATAATCGAGAGCATAAGCACACCCGGGAATACAAATGATATATACGGAACACCAGCAAAATCATCAATCTTACTTCCAATCACCGTACCAAAAATGAAAATGTAGAGTGCCGCTGAAACAGCCGGTGCAATCAGGGTCTGCACTACCACTCGCATTGTCCGTTTTACTTCGCGGCGGACCATCGTATATAACCCTATCCAATTTGTCCTGATAAACCTCTGTTGCCGAACTGCTTTGTTGTGGTTCGAAGCCTGCTCTTCATCGTATACACGATAAGCCTCAGTCGCAGTCTCTCCCACTCCTCGCATTTCATTCAACAAAGCTTTATCCGGTTGCTTTTGATAATTTTCTTTCATATGTTGATTAATTTTTGAGGAGTTCTAAGTATTTATCTTCAACCGACTTCCCTCCAGCCATAAAGTCTGACTTGGTACCATTCCAAATAATTGTCCCGTGATTTATGACCGCAATGTGATTGCAAAGCTGCTGGATTTCCTCGAGGTAGTGGGAGGTGAGAATGATAGTCGTACCAGCATCATTAAGCTCCTTGAGGTAGGCCCAAAGGTCACGACGCTGCTCAACGTCCACTCCAGCAGTTGGCTCATCGAGGATGAGGAGTCCGGGCATATGCACAAGTGCGCGGCCAAGCATGGCCCGGCGCTTGAGACCACCCGAGAGCTTTTGAAACTTCACATCACGGTGGGCTTCGAGATCAAAGCGCTTAATGAGTTCATGCACCCGCTTCACGCGTTCATCGTGCGGAATACCGTAGTACCCACCCATGTAGTCCATAAGTTGCTCGGGAGTCGAAAAGATATCAACATTAAACTCCTGTGGTGAGAGGCCAACCTTCGTACGAGCACGCTTATAATCCTGCACAACGTCAGTACCATCGATAGTGATAGAGCCAGAGGTTGGCTGGGCAATCCCGGTAATACAGTGGATGGTGGTCGACTTCCCGGCACCATTAGGGCCCAAGAGTCCAAAAAACGCTCCTCGCGGAATTGAAAGTGAGATACCATCAACCGCTCGCTTCGCCTTTGCGCCACTGCCATAAACCTTCACGAGGTCTTTAATTTCTAACATTGGTGTGTCTGACATAAGTAGCAGTATAGCAGATTTACTCTTTAAAGACGTAGAAAGGGCGGCGCCGAAGCACCGCCCTTTTCTTGCGATTGTTGACTCAAGCTCCTTGTTGAGCTCTCCAGTCTAGGAATTCTTCGAATTCCGGATCAGCTTTTCGTTTCTCACCATCAGCAGAGAGTCGGAAACCATTTCTACGCAAAAACTCTTTCAGCTCGTTGAGGGATTTTCGACCAACGTTTGGCTCACGCAACACCCCAGCCTCAGTTTCAAGCAAAACATCACCCAGGTAGGGAAAGCTGTGACTCAGCTGATACCTGATCCGTGAAGACAAGCCTTCAATTGCACGAAGTCGGGTTTTTAGAGTTATACGTTCCTTGGGAGAAAGACCAGACGCTTCAGCCACCCTCGCCTCAACATCTCGAATGATTTCGTCGACGTCTTGTGATTTGCTTTGGAGCCAATCATAGACCCCGACATCACCAAAGAGAGCTGAAGCCCGACCAAAGATGAGTTCGAGAATCTCCCTCCCATTAATCTTGGGAGCGGACTCAACTTCGAATTCGAGCCATGCCTTAGCAGTGACTCCATCAAAACCCAACGACTTCAACACATCCCACTCACGTCCATCGACAAGCGACATGATCGTTCGGAGCGTGTTAATGAAGAGTTCTGCATCTGGCGCCGGAGGTAGATAATCCATGCCGACCACTCCACGCAGTTCTTGCTGGATTTGTTTCCACCGCAACATTGCTTGGACAAGCATGGCTTTCAGTTCTTCGTCCAGCGCATTTTGTTCAGCTTCGATACGAACTTTCAGGTTGTCGATTGCAGACATTTTTTCCTCGCATGTTGGTTGTTGAAGATTCAGCTTCTATTTGTTACTATACAACAAATTATATGAAAAATCAAGAAATCGAGTGGCTTCTGCGGGAGAAATATAACGGCGAAAAAAGCGAGGCTTTTTTCGCCGACTGTGCCCGGCTCGAAGCCGGTGAACCACTCGCGTATATCATCGGCTCGATTCCCTTCCTCGATGCTACTATCCATCTCGATTCCCATCCTCTCATCCCCCGCCCGGAGACCGAGTACTGGGTCGAAAAAGCTATCACTATAATTAAAAACTTCTCCCGAAGGGCGGTCCTTCGCGAAGGACCGCCCTTCGGGATGATTCGGGTACTCGACCTCTGCGCCGGTAGTGGTGCGATTGGGGTGGCAGTCGCCAAAGCCATTCCCGGGGCTTCGGTCACCTTTGCCGAGATTGACCCTACTCACCTCCCTACCATCAAAAAAAATCTCACCGAAAATACTACTATATATAGTAGTATTAAATATCCTACTGTCGAGAGTGATTTGTTTGCTAATATCGATGGAACCTTTGATTTTATTCTGACGAATCCTCCCTATATTGATAAAGCTGCAGATACCGTCGAGGAGAGTGTTGCTCTCCACGAACCGCACCTCGGCCTCTTTGGTGGTGCAGATGGTATGGAAATCATTGAGCGCATTATGGCTGGGGCGCGAGCTTCGCTCGCGCCCCAGGGACAACTCTGGATTGAGCACGAACCATTCCAATGCGAAGCGATTGCCGCACTCGCTATAGCCCACCAGTTCAGCGTCACGCACCACTGCGACCAATACGACACATACCGCTATAGCATCCTTACGCCACTTGTGGCAGAATAAACGTATGGAAGCACTCTCTATCACCCCCCTCCTGCAGCTCGGGTTTTATCTTATCGCTATTGTCTACGCTACTTTTACCGCCGTTCTCTTTTATCACTGGCAGAGTTATTCCGTATCAAGTGCGGTGACTCTGCAGACATACACTGCCTTTGCCCTCTTCTCGCTTCCGCTCCTTATTGTCATGGCCGCTATTGCTTTCTTATAATATGTTGTACGACAAAATTGAACTCGAACCTGATGAGCAAGTACTACGAACTGTACGAAAACATTGGTTTGTGATTGTGATTGAACTTCTCTCAATTGTCATGATGGGGTTACTGCCCGTCATTGGTTGTATCCTCCTCTTAAACCTCCCTTTCAATCTCGATATCGCTAATCTGTTTGCCGATAATATGGCGGTGATTATTTTCCTCCTTTCAACCTGGCTTCTCCTCTCAGTGATGGCCGCTACGGTGTCTTGGACCCACTACTACCTCGACCTCTGGGTGATTACAGACCGACGGATTATAGTGATCGAACAAATCAGCTTTTTCAATCGCAAAGTCAGTAACTTCCGCCTCGAGCGCATGCAGGATATCAAGGTGACCATTTCTGGTATCATCCCTACCCTGCTTAACTTCGGCACTATTCGGGCGCAGACCGCGAGTGCCGCCGAGAGCAACTTCACCTCGCCAGCGTTGCCTGACCCCCGTGGGCTCCAGTCACTCATTCAAACCGCTATGGATGCGCGGATGCAATCTTTAGGTGACTCTCCTGTTATTCCCGACTAATTTAGCCCGTTAGAAGTCGCCCTAATAAAGTTGCCAGAACATATTCCTGCAGTAAATAGTACTTTTTTGCAACTTCTAACGGGCTGAACTTGCCAGCACCACAATTTTCCCCTAGAATCAAGCGCATGGCAGACAATTATCTATCGACCGACCCTTACAAAGGCGTCCGTGACTTTTATCCAGAAGATATGGCGGTACAGCGCTATATTTTTGATGTTTGGGCCGCTACCGCCGAAAGCTTTGGCTTTGAGCGCTACGACGCCTCGGTCCTTGAACCCGCCATCCTCTACAAGAGCAAAGGGGCCGAGAACGAAGAAATGGTCAACGAACAGACCTACACCTTCATCGATCGTGGTGACCGTGAAGTCACCCTTCGTCCTGAGATGACCCCAACCGTCGCCCGCATGGTCGCCGGTCGTCGTCGTGAGCTCTCGCTCCCGGTCCGTTGGTACAGTATTCCAAACCTCTTCCGCTACGAACGCCCACAACGAGGTCGCCTGCGCGAACACTGGCAGCTTAACTGCGATATCTTTGGTGCGGATGATTACACCGCGGATGTCGAGATTATAGCGCTCGCGTACCAACTCATCGTAAATTTTGGCGCCGAAGCGAACCTATTTGAAATTCGTATCAATGACCGTGCCGAAATGCGCCAAAAATATAGCGCATACGGAATAGAGGATATTGAAAAGCAAGATGCTATCACGAGACTCAATGATCGTTTTCATAAGATCTCTGCCGATGAATACAAATCGGCACTCAAAGAGATTGTTAGTGACGAGACTATTGTCGAATCTGTGTATACCCTCGTCTCTGGTGGCGATACCAATGACACCAACCGAGTAGTTGATGGACTTCGTGAACTTGGTATCGAGAATGTCAAAATCGATCGCTCTATCGCTCGTGGTTTTAACTACTACACCGGGACTATCTTTGAGATATTTGATGTCTCTGGCGAGAACAACCGCTCGATGCTCGGTGGTGGTCGCTACGACAACCTCACCGGTATGTTTAGTGCCGACCCAATCTCTGGCATTGGCTTTGGTATGGGTGACGTCACCATGCGCGACTTCCTCGAGACCCACGACCTTATGACCGCAAGTATTACCGCTCCAACCGTAATGATCATACCGATGGAAGCGAGTCACAATCTTGCCGCGCAAAAAATCGCCATGGCCATTCGCCAAAAAGAAATTTCTGTTGCGACCGATATTGGTACCCGTAAGCTTGGCAAAAAGATTAGTGACGCCGCCGAACGCCTCGTTGAATACATCATTGTCGTCGGCGAAGACGAACTTACCTCAGGTACCTATACCCTCAAGAATCTCATCGAAGAGACTGAGATCAAAGGCACCCTTGATGAACTCGTCAACCACATCACCGATGCTGAATAATACGTAACGGACGATCCTCACTCGGTCGTCCGTTTGTGCTATACTGTCGCTCTATCTATGCGGTACGTAATTTTTGACCTGGAGACGCAAAATATCTTTGAGGAAGTGGGTTCAAGTGACCCAGCCGCGCTCGATATCTCGGTGGCGACCTTTTATGATAGCGGTACTGATACGTACCTCACCGTCACCGTAGATGAGCTTGCGAAAGCCTGGCCAATTATTGAGCAGGCTGATGCGCTGGTCGGCTACAACAGTAACCACTTCGATATTCCCCTCCTCAATAAGTACTACCCTGGTGACCTGTCTCACATCAAGAGTATCGACCTCCTTGAGAGTATTCGTCAGTCACTTGGCCGCCGGCTGCGGCTCGATAGTGTCGCCGAAGCCACGGTCGGTGCCAAAAAATCCGCCCACGGACTCCAAGCCGTCCGCTGGTGGAAAGAAGGCAAAATTGATGAAATCAAAAAGTACTGCGAACAAGACGTGCGTGTCACTAAAAAGGTGTTTGACTACGCCATGGCCCATGGCCATGTAAAGTTCAAAGACGGCAGTCGCAAGCGCGAAATCCCCCTTGATATCTCCACTTGGATGATCAAAGAAGATGCCGCCATGACCCACTCTTTACTTTTTTAAAAAAGAATGTTTTAATATATAAATCTGACGGGCGATGTTGCCCCATGACAAGGAGGTGTCAGATGATTGCTCCAGCACTACACGAGCGGCACAGCCCTACAACCTTGATTGTGCTAGGCTCCATCGAACCGAGTAATCCTAAATGGAAGTGGTTTCTGTTGGAGGGCAGGATGCCTGATGGCGGATTGTACCTGTACTGGATTCGTGACGATGTTGCTCCTGGCACTCTACTCACCTGCATAGGTGGTTCAGTGCACCATGGACTGAAAAACGTCTACGACATCGAGTGCATGCCTACAACCTAGGACTTTGTAACTAAGTACATATCAATATATTGAACTACCGGTCGATGTGTAGATCATACATCAAAAGACATTGTGATTGATCCCGCAATGCCGTCGACCATCTATTTGAACCGCCACGAAACCGTGCGCGGTTTTGTTAATAGATCAAAGTACGTTGATAATTTTAGCCACCTAATAAGATTGGTCAAAATGCCTCAGAAGCGAGGCGTGCGAGCAAAACAATATGAGGCGTACTTGTTGTACGTTGAATGTTGTTTTGTGAAGCACAACAAAGCTAATGAGGTATTTTCACCGATCTTAGCTGAGGGCGAAGATGTATATGACAAGAAGGGCCAAAAACAGCCGATACCACACAAACGGCCACAACGAATACTTCCGCACAAAGGACAGCATAAAGTGAATGGCCGCCAGTCCGACCACAAAAGCAGTAATAGCACCGAGAAAAATGACTCCCCAAGCAAAGTCGCCACCGACCGCAATCAGCTCAAGGAGCTTCTTGCCACCTGCCCCCATCAGGAGTGGCACCGCCAAAAGGAACCCAAAACGAGCGGCTTCACTCCGGGACAGACCCATGAGCATACCACCGGCAATAGTGGCCCCAGAGCGAGAAAAACCCGGTACAAACGCCAAACATTGGAAGAGACCGATCTTCACAGCCTTACTTAGTGACATATCATTTTGTGGCACGTTGTTGTAATAGCGCCATTCAGCATAAATAAACAATAGTGACCCAGCAATTAATGATCCAGCCACGAGGAGGGGGTTCCGGAATAGCGTCGCCATAATGTCTTCCAATAAAACACCAACAATTACTGCTGGAATGGTACCAATAAGAAGCGCGTATGCCAAAGTAACGTCTCGATTTTCTACCGGCAATTTACCCAACTTTCGTAACAATGCTTGAAAGAGTATCCAGAAGTCTTTTTTAAAATAGATAAGGACGGCCGTAGCGGTTGCTAAATGAAGCACGGCATCAAATGCTAATGATCCTTCGCCAATGACACCAAGAAAATCATGTGCCAGCACTAGGTGTCCAGAAGACGAAATCGGTAAAAACTCAGTAATTCCCTGCAACAGTCCAAGGACTATAGATTCAATTAATGTCATAGGTTGTGTACCTCTGAGTATACCACGGCATTAACTTTGTCTACGGCCGTGATATACTACTGCCATATTCGTAATTAGTTTTGTGTATGCCTGAAGAGACAAATCAGAATCAAGTCCCGATGCAGAAGCCCGCATCAAATATGGGGATCCCATTTGCTATTGTTGTTGGTTTTGCGTTTATTGCCATAGCTATTTATTTTAGTGGTAGCAAAATTGCTCCGGCTACGACACCTACCGCTACTCCTGAGGAAGAAAAAGCTATTGAGCTCTCACCCGTCACCGAAAAAGATTTCATTCGTGGTAATCCAAACGCACCGATTGTGATTGTTGAGTATTCAGATTATGACTGCCCATTTTGTAAAAACTTCCACGATACGATGAAACTCATCATGGAAGATTATGGCGTGACTGGTAAAGTGGCTTGGGTATACCGCCAATTCCCATTGGCACAACTCCACCCAAATGCTCCTCGTATTTCTGAAGCGGCTTACTGCGTAGGAGAGCTCGGTGGCGACGAAGCCTTCTGGACATTCTCTGATCTTGTCTTTGGAGAGCGAGAAGTGAATGAACCAACCAACATGAGCAAATTGCCAGAGTTTGCAGAAAAAGCCGGTGTCTCCCGAACTGAATTTAACACCTGTTTGTCTAGTGGTCGTCACACCACGGCTGTAGAAGACAGTCTCAAAGATGGTGTGAAAGCAGGGGCTCAGGGTACACCCTATTCAATTGTCACTGTCGGAGACCAAAAAGCGGTCATTAATGGCGCTCAGCCATATCCCGTGGTCAAACAAATCATTGAACGTCTGATTGCTCAGCTTGAAGGTGGTAATACTAAAACTGAAACAGGATCATAAGAAGACACAATCATAATGATCACAAAAGCACCCTTTGGGGTGCTTTTGTGATCATTATCCATGTAACTGTCTAAACAGCAATTTACCCAAATACGCATAATCACTGGCCTCGAGTAATGATTCATCATAGAGAAACTCACCAGTAATGATTGTATCGATTACAGTCTCAATTTCGGCCACCAACGCTCGCCGCTCGTCTTCCCCACTCACATACACTTCTTCATGGATACGACCCTTACTATCTGGCTCAATAAATGAAAGTACTCCCGTATCTGTTCGGTATCGTTCATCATCATACAGTGACAGCAGTAGCGAGTAACATGATAATTGACGCCGATACGAGGCATCGGCTTTAGCGGTTTTACCTTCTATTTCGTTGCGCGACTTGGCTTTACCGGTTTTGTAGTCAACTACCCGGAGGGCTGTACCATCAGGATTAAGATCAATACGGTCAAGCTTACCCGTCAGTGGCAGGAGTGGTAGGAGCGGGTGCTGTGTCGGCAAGAGCACTCTGACTGGTAATTCCGCTTTAGAAGCCGGTGATAATGTGGTGGTGAGATGTTCCAGATACACAACGAGAGTCTCTTGGCCCTTTTCTAGTAAGTCACTGAACTCAACTGTACTCAAAGGTAACCGACCGAGCTCGCGCACAAGAACATCGCGTAGTTGACTAAGCGTTGGGAGCGCTCCGTGAGCCGTCTGGTATGTAGTAGCCATCTCCAGCACACCGTGCATAGCCGTACCATAGAGCATCGGGAGCGCCTGCACCTCGGGTACATGAAAGACATTACGGTATAAGTACGTCCATGGATTTTTAATACAATTATTAAGTGAGGTGGCGGAGAGACCTCGGTCGGTGAGTGTGCGTAAGAGAATACTTTTTATAGTAGTAATAGCTGGTGACTCAATTTTTGGCAACGGCAATGATTCATGAGTGATACTAGTGGCAGCAATCGAAACAGGAAGAGCGCCGCCTAATGTGTTTACAAATTGTGTTGGCACAAGCACTTTACCATCACTACTTAGATCAGCGTATGATAATAACAAGGCTCGTTTCGCTCTCGTCATCGCAACGTAGAGCAGGCGTCGTTCATCTTCGTTCGCTTCAAGCTTCAAACTCGCGGTGGTTAGCAGGGGTACTTTAAAATATTCTACTCGATTGCCCTTACCCCAGCTCCCCTCGGTCAAATGTGGAATACAAACAGTATCGAACTCAAGCCCTTTTGACTTGTGTGCGGTCATCACCTGAACCGCTTCATTTCCTACCGATACAAACGGGGCGGTAAGTGGTACCCGATATTCCATCCGTCGACGTAAAAGTCGCACAACGTCCGCGAGAGTCAACGCCTCACCGTTACGGACAAACCCTTCTACCTCATCGTAGAGACGACGCAAAACTCGCGTACTCTCTTGTGGTAGAGTACCAACAGCGTCTCTCAAGAGCCCGCTTTCGGTCAATAAGGTAGCGAGGAGACGGTGTGGTGAGGTAGTGAGCGCCTTGCTCCGTATCGTCTCAAGGAGCGTCACGAGGCGTGTACAAGCATTGACATCCTCCACACCAATACTCATAAGCCACTCCCTGTCCTTAAGACGTGCCGCGAGCGGGGTATCGTACGAGAGATGAGCCATAATCCGAGCCATATCGGCCGCCCCTACCCCAGAATACGGGGCCATAAGGACCTGTGTGAGCCTGGCCATATCACCAGGATTTAGAACCGCTTCAAGCAGACCAACCACCGACAAAAAAAGTGGGTGTTCGAGCACATCAGCATCAGCACTGGCTTCAACCGTAATACCGGCTCCTATGAGCAACTCTGCAATAGTTTCCACCTCGCGGTTCGAACGTACGATGACAGCAATTTCGTTTGGCGCAATACCAGCCTCAAGTGACTTTTTGATTTGTTCAATGAGGGCTACATGTTCGTGTTGCTCGTTGCTAAAGGCTGTCAGTGTGAGTGCGGTGTCAGATGTAGCATGAGCAGTCAACGCAATACGGTAGTCCAGGAGCGGTCCGTCAGTAACCTTAATCAGTTCATGACTGACATCAAGAATTGGTTGGGTCGAACGGTAGTTGGCAGTTAAGACAATCACCTTTGTCTCGGGATAGAGTTTTTCAAAGTGGAGTAAGTTCTCCAGTGACGCTCCTTGGAAGCGATAAATAGCCTGCTTCTCATCCCCCACCACAAAGAGATTGGGATTCGAGTGGTACGATGTGAGTTGCACGAGTATCTCGTTTTGGGCACCGTTCACGTCTTGGTGTTCGTCTGCCAAGATATACTGGTACGTCTCTTGGAGATCAAGCCGAACCGACTCATTTTCCTTGAGGACCCGCACGGTCTCAACGATCATATCATCAAAGTCGTAGCGTTGCCGTTCACGTAAGAGCGCTTCGTACTGCCGATAGACGACGAGTAGCGCCCGCTGCTTTTCTATACTCGCCGCCGCTTTGGTATATTCACTTCGTTCTTTGCCTTTGTGGGCGCCTTTTTCGTGGTAACGAGGAATGGCTTCAAGGTCGTGTTGCTGGGTAGTAATCAGCGTCGCCAAATCGTCTGGTGACACATTTTCCTGCTTCATGGTACTGATGATCTGGAGTAGTGGAGACACATAAAACTCCGGTGCTCCGGTAGGGCGTAAGAGTCGTAGTTCCGGAGCTTTGAGTATCGTTTCGATGATTTCTATCTTCTCAATGGCGGTGATCGCTTTGCCACCAATAATCTTGGTGTAAGCTTCGGGATATTCTCGAATGAGTCGTTCGGCAAGACCGTGAAAGGTATTTATACTGACACGATAGGCAGCATTGCCAATAAACTGAAAGAGTCGTTCACGCATCGCCTTGGCTCCCGACTTCGTAAAGGTGAGTGCGAGAATATTCTCGGGGTTCATCTGGGTCTGACGAAGGATATTCGCAATCCGGAGTGTCAGTATCTGGGTCTTCCCCGTCCCCGGACCAGCAATCACCATCACCGGCCCTTCGATAGTATCAACGGCTTCTTTTTGCTTGGCATTGAGACGCTGGTAAGCGGTTTGGTAGGCTTCGTCGTGGAGATTAATCATAAAAACTATTATACCACTTTATACAACGCCCTATGAGTCTGATCAAAAAAGCCCTCAGGCGAGGCGTGCAAATGAAGAAATGAGAGCCGTATATAGACATACGGTGAGTGTTTCTGATATGCAGTACAACAAAGTCTGAGGGATTTTTGGACAGACTCTAGATGCCATCATCAACGAAACACTCGTAAAGAAATACCAGGAGCGTCGGCCACAGCACGAGGAGGAGGAGTTCCTCAACGGGCACCAGATGACCCATCAGCGGCACCATAAACAGGTACTCGTTGGTAAAAGCAAACAACCGTACGTCTCCTTCTTGAGCAACTAGCTCAAATAAGAGCGACAACGGGAATACCATGACACCAAACAAGAACGCCTTGGTAACCAATCGGGTTGAATCGCCGGGATGAGCGAGCCACATAAGCGCCAGCACGAGAGCAAACAGCAGTCCGATTATCCATACAAAAGCAAAGGTAACGAGCCAAACAGAAAATAAGTAGAAACCGGCAATCACGAGCGAAGCCACCACGGCTGCCATACCAGCCACGCCACGACGAGCCATGCCACGCACCCTGGTATCGTCAAACATAAACTCATAGAGCACGAGGAAATAGAGGGTATGCACAAAGGCAAACAGCACCGACTCAAACGTCACCCCGAGGAGTTGCCAGGGCGAACCAACGACGGTGTACCAACTACCGGTCGTGTGTGCAACGGCATCAAGCACCACCACGATTACCGACAATATGCTCACAATACCTAAGAGCCGTCCGAGCGGTAAATCGGTTTCGTACAATAAAACAACCAGAGGGACTCCACAGAGAAAGAACAACGCCAGCGGCACCGGCCATGAAAATATAACGGCCACGAACGTCACCATTGCTGAGTACAACGTAATGGTCAGTATATGCCAACTTTTTGAAGGAACGTCCATATGACGGTTCTATTGTAACAAGTGTTAGTGTTCTTAATTCTCTATCCCTGTGAGCAACACAAAATGGCGCCTATAGCGCCATTTTGTGTTTTCAACCACTGTGCACTAGAAGTGCACAGAGTGGGTCACGACTGAAGTCTCTCATGGTTCCTGCACATTGAACGCATCTTTACCAGCTTCACCCTCAAAGTGGTGTTTGATGTATTCTTCAATCA
>JBJOPW010000015.1:0-21900 GCA_046050355.1 Candidatus Parcubacteria bacterium | reverse complement strand
CGAGAAATACCCCCTCGACTACCGTGCGTATATGGATCGTACGAATTACTTTATTCCCGGAAAGCCAAAGTCCTAACAAACAAAAGCGGCACCCCTGGGCGCCGCTTTTGTTTACTTCCTGGCTTTACACCGCTCGCTGCAATAGATGACCTGCTCCCACTGACCGCGCAGTTTCCAACTCTTCCGATTCGTAAATGATTTGCCACAGCGGATACAAAGCTTTGAATCTTTCATGTCACTTGATAGTAATCAGATACGTAACCAAATCAATAATCTTGTCCTTATCTTTTGGACTACTTTCAGCGATGAGAATAGTGAGGGCAGTGAGAGCGGTTGGAGAAAGACGTGCTGGTTCAAGTACCTTGGCCCGTTCGAGGAACCACACAAACGCGTACGCTCCTGAGCGCTTGTTACCATCGACAAACGGATGATTTTTGATGATGAAATAGAGCAAGTGCGCTGCCTTGCCTTCGATGGTCGGATACAAGGCATTACCACCAAACGTCTGCATGATGTTCCCAACGATACCTGCAAGCGCTCCTTGATTACGCTCTTGGGCAAAGTTCGCGGTGGCCGTACCGTCTTTCATGAGCACAGTCTTGAGAGCAGCAATACCAGTTGTGAGTGCGTCAGCGGTCAAGGCAACTTTCTTTTTGGTTGGTTTCTTTGGTACCAAGGATTCCTTGTCATAGGCATCAAGTGAGAACCAGGTATCAGCAAACAGCGAGACGAGATCAAGGACCGTCTCCCCCGGAACCGCACCCGTGGCGGGTAACACCTTTTTTACTTTTTCGACCGCCGCCAAAAACGCTTCGTGGTTTTGCTTAATTTGCTTCGGGTTAATGGTGAAGCCTTTTGTAATATGCTCCCGCAAAGTCTTCGTAGCCCACTGACGGAATTTGGTACCAGTGACCGAATTTATTCGATAACCAACGGCAATCATGACATCAAGGTTATAGTACGATACGGTACGCCGAACGGTACGATTTCCTTCAAGTTGAACTTGTAAGGATTCCTTACAAGTTGCTTCTTTGTCCAACTCATTGTCCTTGTATATACCACGTAAATGCATAGTGATATTTTGTGGAGACACCCCAAAAACCTCTGCCATTTCAGCTTGGGTCGCCCAAATCGTCTCACGATCAAAATCCCCGCGGAGCTTTACCTGCCCCTCCTTCGTTGTAAAGATAACCAATTCTTTTTGTACACTTGGCTTTTTCATATCTGTACTATATCAGACGACGATATGGCTCCGGACTTACCAAACAAACACTGTACTATCCCCCAATTGACAGCGACTCACATCGCAGTTACTATCGTGCGTTCCGGCCGTGCAGGTACACAGTCGGAAAAGAAGCAGAAGAAAGAGGACTAGCATGTCAATGACAACAACACAGCCCGCCATGGCCACGTCAGCCAAAACGAGGGAGCGACGGATCTTCAAGGGGGTCCGCATGTTCTTTGAACCCCGCAGCAGGCATGAGCATCCAACTGTTCTGAGCTATGAACAGAGTGTCAAGGAAATCACGAAGGCGCTCGGATGCAACTGTGGCGGTCGATGCCAGGGCTGCCGACATATCATTAGCGACGTGCTTGGCGACTAATCGATCTCAGCTCTGATGAGCTACGGCCGAGGGTTCCCCTCGGCCGTTTTTCATACAATCGCGAATCACAATTGGTTATTTTTGCAAAAGAAATCCCTCAACTAGTCGCCCAGTCGAGTGATGGGTATCATGAGAATTTAAGTTTCATATTTGACCTTTATTATTTTAGTAGTAGGCTACTGAAGTGGAGTAAGTCCGACCCAAGGACCGGTCGGTCACGTGATTCATTCACTTGCCCTGATCTGGTCCTTGTGACATAGCCCTACACCGGAAGAGCTGTCAACCTATCGGCAACGGTCCGAGTTCTGCTTCACCATATAAGGGTTCGGTGCCCTTCCCCCTCGCACTTGGTCAATGCGAGGGGCTTTAGTTTAGACAATCAAACTGTGTAGATGGCTCTGATCAACACATAAAGCTCCCCATCATCGATGTGGGGCAGGTGTGTGCGATTTGACCTTTGGAACTTTATGTACATGCAGTACACTTTTTTCGATACGAAAGAAAAGTTGCTCTGGTAGACGTACTTTTGATCCATCTCGGTTGGTGTAGGTAACCACATAAAGCGTTCCCCTGCGGGGTATACGGGGCACCTCGTTGCCACAAAGATCTTTTCGTGTGATGGTGGCTGTGGCAATTTTACTGTAACAACTTATTGCTTTGGTGATCTCTTCACTCATAGCGCAAACATGACCAGCGTGATTGATCAGCACACGATCACTGTTGATGGTAAGTGTCATTAGTCCACTCCTTGAAAGTCCAGACTTATTTCATGTTTATCGTAGCATATTTTGCTCTATTTACAATTTCACCATTTTTGCTACGGTAATATGAGAAACGACTCTACGTTACAGGGAGGGAAACCATGAACATCCAACAGCCGACACCCGCACCCATCTGTCTGACGGCAGAAAAAATCGTCGCTATAAGATGTCCTCAACATGACATTGAAAGGGAGTTGCTCATCGGAGTCGCGGATGGTCAACGTGTTGCCATCTTCGGATACTGTTCGCCTAACGGCGAATGGCACTCTACGTTCGTTCCGCCAGAGTTTCGTTCAGAAGAAACCTTGATCAAGTTGAAACTTGATCTCAAATTCTACTTTGGTGCTGACCTCATCACGGTAGCAGGCGACACCATCAACCGTCACCCACCGCCGCGGCCACACTAGGTCGCGGCGGTAATGCTATTTGCAGTAGTTTCCACATATACATCATGAGATCTTTACACTACGTGATAATAGGCGTACCGTATGTAGAGTACCGAGCAACAACAACCTGAAGGAGGTCAGTGATGCTGAAACTTTTCAAACGCTCTATGTTGCCACTGATCTTTTTGGTCTTTGGCAGCGACGCCGTTTGGGCCGATACGAAAGAAGTGCAGTCGATTTTGCTCATTGTGGCCGACCACAGTGACAGTATGCATACCGATCTGTCCCACATTTCGGCAATCAAACAGGCATCAAGTCACATGGCGATCCAAACCGCCGCCATCAGCGCAGCTGTCAACAACTACCTCAAGCGCTGCGCATCGCTCTCTATCGGATATATCATGTGGGGTGATACCGCTCGAGGACCAGAATGGGTCGATCTTGATCAAGAAGGAGAGAGAGTGGAGTTCCTCGACAAGCTCAGAGCTGAGCTTTCCCGCACCAACCTGATTGGCACCAACCACCAGGTGGGCTGGAATAAGGCGCTGGCGGTGATTAACGAAGTTGAGTGGTCAGCTTCAGCTATCGTCTTTATCACTGACCAAGCCGGAAGAGTCGTGCTGACACAACCACCCCCTGACACAGTGCTCTATAAGGTCGGAATCGAAACAAACAAGACAGATGTGGTAGGCCAGTACCTCACCAATAGTATGGTGGCCAACAGCGGCACAACCTACAGTGTCCATGATGACGCGGCATTGGCAAAGATTTTGGATACCATCTTCCATAAGGTTGATACTAGTCTCTGTATTGGATGACGTATACCACCCACCGCCGCGGCCACACTAGGTCGCGGCGGAAATACAATTGCCGTGAGGAAATCAGACGAGGCTGACCAATCTCGTATAAGCCACGTAACATATTATTTACGTTGGTAAGGTAGGCCAGGTTCCATATACTTACAAGAAAAATTTTGCCTTGAACGCCACCTTAGACAGAGAGAACGCCACACGAACTCTCCTCACGGGTGGCGTTTTCTATAATAAAAAGCCCCGGTCATCGTAGTCCGGAGCCTGCGTTATTGGTACCACGTCTACGCCGTGGCCACTTTGTATTAAGGACTGGAATGAGTTGCCAATGGTCTTCTGTATACACAGCACCAAACGTCATCTGTCCATGATCTGTCTCTGCCCGCAACGTAACACCTGTCCCTGGCGGAAACTGTTGGCCATTGATGGTCAGAGTGGCAGGATATGGTCTCACGATCACTGTCCGGCAGACGTTATGGTGCTCAGCCACGTGTTGCCGAATCGAAACGTCCACCAAAGTTTTGAGCGATTCTTCCCATACAAGAGGAATCCGATCAAAAACAATCTTCATGTCTATCGTTTTCTCCTTATAACGGCGAGGGGTACTAGCGGAACCTGACCGCTCGCCACCCCTCGCTGTCTTTGGCTTTACGCTGCCTGCTTACGCGGGTAGCCATACGCCACCACAACAGTGAACCGTCGACCATCATCGGCCATCAGCACCAGGTGATACTCACCTTCCCACTGAAACGTATCTCCGATAGAGGTCCTGTCCAAGAGCATGGCAAAGGTTGTTTGTTTTTGTGCTGCAGTCACCGGTATTCTCCTTTTTGGGCGGAGCGGTATCATGCCACAAAAATGAGTTAGACACAAGTATCACGGTGGAGCGTCTTGACACCCTCTAAGGTAGGTATAGAGTAATTAGATGCCTCGCTGCCACAGGGACAGCACCAGGCATGAAGCAGACGGCCTGCGGGCACTGCTTTCTAAGAACCGTCGGGTAACACCCCGATAAACTGAAACCGCCTAGAAAAGGATGCTCAAAATGGCGGATGATTTGAGGACAGAAGCCGTTGATCCGTTGCTTATGGCAGCAAAATCGGGGCTTCTCGGACAAGAAATCGGCCGGGTCGTCTGCATGACCCATGCGAAAGCGCGTCGAGTGCAAGAAGGACTTGCCGATTTCAACGACAGCCAGGGAGGCCCCGTCAGAGTCGGCGCCTGGAAAGGACGTCGCTCTGGCTGAAGCCTGAACCCTAAGACTGAGGCGCGCCCCCCGTGGCGCGCTTTTCTTTTGTCTCTAATTTTGATTGTTTGCTATACTCACGGTACACGTATGGAAGCCACCCTCATTTACCCGAATCAGCTATTTGCTATCCCACATCACCCTGCCCTTACCCCAGGTCGTGCATTGTACCTGATTGAAGAACCGCTCCTCCTTACCCACAATCCCATCCACCGGGCGAAGCTCATCCTCCATCGCCTCACCATGCAGGCCTACCGACAGGCGCTCTTAGAGGCTGGCTTTACTGTCCACTACATTGAACTACTCGAACACCCGACTACTGAAGAGATCTTTAAACGCATCGCCAAAGATGGGGTACAGACACTGCATATTTGCGATACCACCGATGATTACCTCGAACAAGCTATTAGTACTGCGTGCGCCACTCACGGCTTTACCCGCACCTGGTACGAGTCGCCGCTCTTTCTCTTGCCCAAAGCCGAGGCCAAAGAACGATTTGTAAAGAGTCGCCGCTTCATGGCGAACTTCTACAAAAAGCTGCGCCAAGATACCGGCATCCTCATGGACGGAGACGAACCGGTTGGTGGTGCGTGGAGCTTTGATAGCGAGAATCGCCAGAAGCTCCCGAAGTCACTCCCCCTACCCGAGGACATCACGCCGTATCCGCCGACGGAAGCGTACGGCGCGGCAGTGGCCTGGGCTAAGCGTGTGCCAGCCGAACAATACGGTGAGGCCGCCTGGTACCTACCAATCACACACGGGGGAGCGACGGAATACTTGGCAGACTTTTTGGTCGAGCGGTTGGCAGCATTTGGTCCGTACGAAGACTCGATGACAACCGAACACACCAAACTATTCCACTCGGTACTGTCGCCACTTCTCAATATCGGACTCCTTACTCCCCGCCAGGTAGTCGACACCACGCTCGTGTATACAAAGCAACACGACGTACCTATCGCTTCACTTGAAGGCTTTATCCGGCAAATTATCGGCTGGCGCGAATTTATTCGCGCCAGCTACGAGGTCGATGGCCGCACCATGCGTACCAAGAACTTTTTTGGACACACCCGTACACTGCCTGCTCGTTGGTGGGAGGGTACCACGGGCATACTGCCCCTTGATACTACAATCTCTCGAGCACTCCAATTTGGATACACGCACCATATCGAGCGGCTCATGGTCGCTGGAAACCTCATGCTTCTCTCGGGCACACATCCAGACGAGGCTTACCGGTGGTTCATGGGGATGTACATTGATGCCTATGATTGGGTGATGGTGCCAAACGTCTATGGCATGAGCCAATTTGCCGATGGTGGCAGCTTTGCCACCAAGCCCTATATCAGCGGCGCATCGTATATAAAGAAGATGAGCAACTACCCGAAGGGTGACTGGGAGGCAACATGGACCGCTCTCTACTGGCACTTTATTGCGACTCATAAAACGGTCTTTTTAAAGAATCCCCGTCTCTCCATGATGCCACGTTTACTTGAAAACATGTCTAGAGACACGTACGACGCGCATATGCGTCTAGCTGCAGACTGGCTTTTGTAAGAAAAGACACCGAACCTACCTTGGTTCGGTGTCTTGATAAGCTGCACGAGCATGTTACACCCCCACTCCGCCGGTCGGGTCGCAGTTGATGGCGTTGACACCAATACTCGATCCGCCTTCGTAGCCGACGACGCGGGCCCACGGTTGCTTAGACAGTTTGTCTCCCCAAACCATGTACCGCTGCCTGATAAAGGTGATTTCGGCGGGTGTCATCTGCCGAATGAACTCCACTCGGCCACAGGGCAAGATGTTGGCCCATCCCCAGTGGTCGTACTCGGGTTGCACCGGGTTGTGGAGCGACCACACGGCCTCGCCACCACACTCGCTACTCACAAAGAACTGCTTTTCTTTCGGCATGATGTACTCCTTTTCCTAGCCGACACAAAACCCGCCGTTGCTTGCGCAAGGCGGGCTTTGAGCTACAGAGAGTCTTTAGGATATCCGTGCAGTACACAACCAACCTCGCTTTATTGCGAGTAGAAGGACGAGCACGAACACGAACTGTACTATTGGTTGTGTCTTCATATAACCTGATAGTAGCAAGGCCAAAAAAATATGCAACCCGTACCTGTATAACGTTGCAAATGCCTGTTTCTATGGTATATTTGCGCTACGAATTGGTAGTCACTCCACTCCTACCCTGAAGTTGTTTAATTCTTAAGCCCACTCAATTTGCAAAACCAATCAAAGGACGCGTACACCCCAAAAGTAAAGACTCGTATTAATCATGCCATCAAGGCAAAAGAGTTACGCGTGGTTGGTCCCGAGGGCGAAAACTTCGGTCTCCTATCGCTCGCTGACGCGCTCGCGAAGGCCGATGAACTCAATCTTGACCTTATTGAGATTAGCCCAAACGCCAAGCCGCCAGTAGCGAAAATCATCGACTACGGTAAGTACCGCTACGATACTGGTCAAAAAGAAAGTGAGATGCGGGCCAAGTCCCATGTCACTGAGACCAAGAGTGTCCAGGTAAAAATCGGTACCGGTGAAAACGATCAGCTCCTTAAGGCGAGTCGGGTCGCAGAATGGCTCGAAGAAGGACACCGCGTGAAAGTTGACCTCTTCCTCTGGGGCCGCTACAAGTTTATGGAAGCTGCCTTCCTCAAAGAGCGTCTTGATCGTTTCCTTAAAATCATCCCGACTGAATACAAAATTGCGGACGAAATGAAGAAAAGTCCAAAGGGCTACACCACTACCCTCGAACGCATGCCGGGCACCAAAGTCCAAAAGCTCAAAGATGCAGCGAAGCCCGTGATTGAAGAGAAAAAAGCTCCCGCTGCCCCACAGAAGAACAAAAAGAAAGATCTTGATACGCTCCTTGAAAGTGGGTTGATTTAGCCCGTTAGAGTTTTAATACTCTACTGCAAAGCCTAAATAAACGTGCGCTGCCCATATGGGCCAAAATCGCTACATACTCAATAAAAAACTCTAACGGGCTGAACTTGATTAATTGACCGAAATACGGTATATTTCTGCCACCTTGCCAGATCCCCTTTTGGCAACCCGATCAACATTCTAGAGCTTTGGGATATTGAGACGCTTCACATTTCCGTCTGATTATCACAAGCTTTAGCAACTTTAATTACCCATCTAACTGCACTGGTATGAAAACCAACAAATCTTTCACCAAGCGTGTCAAAGTCACCAAAAACGGAAAGGTGGTGGCTCGCAAAATTGGTCAGAATCACTTCAACGCTCGCCAGACTGGTCAGCAGCGCCTTCGCCGCAAGCGAACACAGCTCCTGAACTTCAGTAAGCGTCTCAGTCGCCGCTTCCTGCCAGGGATGGGTGCCAAGCCATTAGCAGAAACTAACGGCTCTGCCGCTAAATAAACCTTCATATGTCACGTGTAAAGGGAGGCCTCATGGCCCAAAAGCGCCGCCGCAATATCCTCGCTGAAGTAAAGGGGTACCGACTCCAGCGCTCAAAGAAGAAGCGCGTCGCTAAAGAAGCGATCTACCACGCTCAACTCCACGCTTTCGCTCACCGCAAAGACAAGAAGAACGACTTCCGTCGTCTCTGGACAGTTCGCATCAATGCGGCTCTCCGAGCTCTTGGATTCAAGTACAGTACTTTCATCCACACTATGGAAGTAAAAGGTATCAAGATCGACCGCAAGATCCTGGCAACCCTCGCCAAAGACCGCCCAGATGCATTCAAACGAGTAGTCGAGATGGTTACCAAATAACTACTCACTTCGTTACAAAAGACCGACGCCCAAGGGCGTCGGTCTTTTGTTGGTCTTAGAATAAGCCGAGGTAGATGAGGTACATCCCACCGAGAATCAGTGGCCAGAGAGTCAGCTGCATCCCGAGGACACGGGCCACCCCTGGTGTCGCTGGCGAGTAGAGGCCGTAGGCGTGAAGGAGTCGCCCGAGGACTACCGCGAGAGCAAATGCGCCGAGGAACAGCACAGGCACACCCTGTGTTTCAAGGAGGAATAATATGAACATAAGGAACGGTACATACTCAGCAAAGTTGCCGTGGGTACGGATACGGCGCAGCATGATGTCATTACCACCATCGCCGAGGTTGGTCTTCGTGTCCCGCCGTGCATTGATAGTCCGTAAACTATGAGTAAAAAAGATGAGGGCGAGGACGCCGGTAGTAACTAAAGTAAAAGGTATTTCCATAAAATAAATTATCACTTACTGATCAGGTTGAAGGGAATGGCAAAACGAGATGAAGTACGAGAAGCACAAGGAGTTGAACATGAATGGGATAACAAATCCAGTGAATGTTTAACGACGTAGTGCGACAAAGTAATTCGCTCGTTTTGCCATTTCCTAGAATTCGATTTCGACTTCTTCGTTCGCATTCGGTGCCTTCGCCTTTACACCGAGGTAATCCCTTAGGCGCTGCGTGAGGAATAGCGATGACCGCTCCTCACCCATCACCACATAGATACCTTTGATGTCTTCGGCTTTCTCCGCTCCTTGGGCCACTAGATTGAGTAGTTGATCACGATCGGCATGACCAGAAAAACCGGCAATCCGGGCAATACTCGCACGCACCTTCACTGGCTTACCATCAATAGTGACCTTCTTGGCGCCATCTTGGAGAATGCGACCGAGACTACCGGCGGCCTGGTAGCCGACGAGGAGGACGGTGGTTTTTGGATCATCGAGGTAGTTCTGTTCGTGACGTTGGATGCGACCACCATGACTCATACCCGAACCAGCAATAATGACCTTGGCCCCTTTTTCTTCATCGATTTCGTGTGATTCTTTGACTGTCCGCGTAAACGACAATCCGGAGAAATCAAAGATGTCGTCCCCCGCTTTGATCTGGGCTTGAATCTCGGGCGAAAGATACTCACGGTAGCGACGGTAGATATCAGTCACACTGATGGCTAGTGGCGAATCAAGAAAAACCGGAATCGGTTGCATTGCCCCACTTTCGACAAGATTGTTGATTTCAAGCAACATCCCCTGCGTTCGTTCGAGCGAGAAGGCCGGAATGATGAGCGTTCCACCCTTTTGTCTCGTCTCCTCGATGTAGTGTTGGAGGAGGGCGGTGCGTTCTTTTACTTGTTCGTGGAGGCGGTCGCCATAAACACTTTCCATGATGAGGTAGTCATAGTCTGTAGGTATCACCGGCGGGGCCAACAGTGGTTGCGGCACATTGCCGATATCACCGGTGAAAACAATTTTTTGTCCCCCACGTTCAAGATGAATCATTCCCGAACCAAGAATATGCCCAGCGTCAGTGTAGTGTGCGGTCACTCCATCAGGGAGACTGAACGCTTCATTATAGCCAACCGTCTTCCAGAGGGAGAGGGCGCGGTCGATATCACCTACTTCATAGAGGACCTCGTAGCCATACCGCTCATACTCGTACTCCATCACCTTGAGTGCATCACGGAGCATGATGTTCGCCAAGTCTTTCGTCGGATGAGTGGAATAAATTACTCCTTGAAAACCATCTTTGATAAGCTTCGGGATCCGACCGATATGGTCAGCATGCGCGTGAGTTACGAGGAGCACATCGACTTGGGCCGGATTGTATACGAACGGCACGGCGTTTGCTTCTGCAGCAAAACGGTCGCCTTGTACAAGCCCACAGTCGACAAGAAACGCCGCCGCACCGGTATCAAGCATAAAGTTTGCCCCAGTCACACTCCCTACCCCACCATAAAATCCTAATGTACTTTTCATACAAACTTGTTCATGAGCGACGCTCATCATGTCGTTGCGTTAGTTTGCTAAATTCTGTCATCGTACGTACAAGCATGTAGCCTGTGACGAGACCGACTACGCCACAGATAAGATCACCAATAGTATCAGACCAATAATCGGGTTTAAGCCCGCCAAACCGCCAAATACCAAACAGCTCCCACAGGATAAGGGCAGTACTAAAACCAAGGACTGATAGATACGCAGGGAGTCGCTTGAGCATCGGGGACATTTGACGCAAACTCGCAAACATAAACATGAGTACAATACCGCCGAGAATATGCATCGGCATATCGAGCCATTCGTATTGCCAATAGAGCGAGAGGGCTTCAGCTAAGGTGTGTAAGACGGCAAAGGTGATACCGAAGATAATCGTCACTGCGTAGATCATTATCTATATCGTATCATATCCTTGCCCCTCATACGTCTCTAGCGGGCACAAAAAAGGCCTTCGTTGCGAAGGCCTTTTTTGTGGGAACGACAGACGCATGCTCCTAGACTAAGTCCAGGTGGGCACCCTTTCCGATTCGTGTCTGAAATTTCTTGCGAATTCTCATTACTCCTCGCGACTTCAGGCAGCCCTGCGTGTTATATAACCGGAACATACGTGATGTCGTCCCTAAGGTAGTATAGCAAAAATGAGCCAACCCCTAAAGGGGTCGGCTTCTTTTTGTGTGCATGTATGTTTAGCATTCCACATTAGGTGAACATGTAGAGAATAGTCAAAAGTGCTTTAGTGTCGCGAAAGACAAGAAAAAAGACCCAAGTGGGACGAGGGTGTCCAGCGCGGGTCTTTTTTCGTAGTCTGACAAAGACAATGAAGTGCTTTTGGCTATTCTCCCTTTCCGTCTAGGTTGATATCGTACATGATCCGTTCCTGCGCCGTCGTATACTTCATGATTTCGTCTTCGGCAAACCAAAGTGCGATTTCACGTTCGGCTTCCTCGGGAGACTCAGAACAGTGGATGAGATTTCGCACGGCTCGATCCTCGTATGATGAGTGACTGTATGAATCAACAGTGTAGTCACCACGGATAGTACCTACATCTGAAGTGGTTGGTTCAGTGGTACCAACGAGCTTTGTAATTACGGCGACTGAGGCATTACCCTCCCACACCATGGCTACTACTGGTGCCGCTTCCATGTAGTGCACAATCGTCCGAATGATATCCTTACCGTATTCAATAGCTTCCTTCTCAACAGGACGGCCTTGAGCCTTGAGGTCCTCAACGATGCGTGTTCCCTTCTTCAAAAACCAGGCATCGTCCTTGTTGTAGTGCTCAAGAAGGCGAGCTTCGTCAGCCATAAACATCTTCATGGCGGTGCACTTAAGACCAGTGCGTTCAAAGCGCTTGATCACTTCGCCAATCAGTGAGCGCTGGACAGTGTCAGGCTTCAGGATAACAAAGGTACGTTCTTGGTGTGGGTGCTTCATGCTAAAAATAAGTTACAAAATAACGCCCGCACTATACCATTGTCCACTATAAAAGAAAAGACCCTCCATCGGTTGCGAAAACGGGGGGTTGAAGTGGCGACAGAAGCCGCAGGCAGGTCCTCTGCGACAGGGTCTTTGAGGAGTTTGATCACTACAACAAAATTATAGAAAAGGAAAAGGGCCGAGCTCCAGGGAGTGAGAGCTCGGCCAAGTCCAACAGGGAGGTTAGACACCAAATCGTAGGGAGGGAGGATCTGCTGCCTACTTTCAGTGTAGGCCGTTTTGATGAATTTGTAAAATTAGTAGATGAGGACAACCACTACATCAAAGTCACTAAAGGACTATGCTCTCGTCAATATCTCTGCTCCGTGCTCAGTAATGGCAACGGTGTGTTCAAAGTGAGCTGAGATTGAGCCATCTGTAGTGTAGACACTGTAGCCGTCGCCTTCATCATCAAAATACACATCGGCTTTACCCAGGTTCACAATCGGCTCAATGGCGTAGACATGCCCAACTTCAATCAGTGGTCCCTGACCGGCTTTGCCGACATTGGGAATATTTGGTTCTTCGTGCACGGCGTAGCCAACCCCGTGACCACAGAGGACCTCGACCGGACTCATGCCCCGACTTTTTACAAATTCTCCAATGGCGTGACTAATGTCGCCGATATGATTGCCGGGCTTCGCTTCCTTGATGGCGTGAGCGAGAGCCTCACGGGTGCAGGCAATCAAGGACGAGGCTTCTTTTGAGATCTCCCCCACGCCAACGGTAATGCCTGAGTCAACAATCATACCCTTTAGCCCAATGGACATATCGAGATTCACGACATCACCCTCCTTAAGAACGATATCGGCTGAAGGAATACCGTGCTGTACGCAGTCATTGACTGAAATACAGACCGCCGCTGGGTACGGTGTCGGAGCAAACGTCGGATGGTAGCCAAGGAGGACTGGCTCTACCCCATATTCCTCAACCATCTCCATAGCCAAATCATCAAGATCAAGGGTCGAGACCCCAGGCTTGGCGGCTTCACCGAGGCGCTTCAGGATAGTCGCCAAAATCCGCCCCGCTTCACGAAGCACGTCGATTTCTTCTGATGATTTCTTCTTAATACCCGACATAATATGGCTACTATAGAGGAAAATAGGTCTAAAGGCAATGAGATATAAAATCTATACTACTTCATTTAAATGAAGTAGTGTAGATACCAACTGATTACTGAACCAAAAAACCTTTCTGTTAACAGAAAGGTTTTTTGTTTTTGTTTACTGTAGCAGGTGGTTAGTCGAGGGCGAGAGCCGTCACAATAGCGGTATGTACCTCGTCAATCGACAGCGTACCGTCGATATCATGAACACGGGCAATAGGACGAGTGCGATAGTATTCGATAACCGGGAGTGTCTCTTCGCGGTACCAGCGAAGTCGTTCTTCGATAGAATCGCTCGTGTCATCTTGTCTTGCTCGACTTTCCATGCGCGCGCGGACTACTTCCTCTGGAGTGGCGAGATTAACCACATCGATACTGGTACGATCAAAGAATCTAAATGCATCGTCAAGGTCAGGAATCTGTCCCACAGTGCGGGGAAAACCGTCAATAAGGAGATGGCTCTTGTCGTCAAGCTGATCAAGCATGGCCCGCCCCCACAGCACGGTCGTAATAAAGTCTGGCTGCAAGATGCCACTATTAAGTGTCGCAGCGATTTTATCTTCGGCAAAGGTTTCTTGGGTCGCAGCGAGAGCACGGAAGCGACGACCGGTCTGAATGTCTACTACCCGCCGACGATCACGAGCTTCGAGTACACCTTTCAGCTTTTCAATCTGGGTTCCCTTACCACTTCCCTGTGGGCCAATAAAAATGACTGTTTTGATATCCATCCCGTTAGAAATTAGAGTTACTTACTATAAGCAACTGATCTGAATAATAAAGTGTATTATACCCGATTTCTAACGGGATCCATACTGGTACAGTGTAGCGACTTATTTGATTAAGGCAAGAAACTACCCCTTGAGTACATTAAAAATGTGTTCCCGCACGACCTCAGGTGCCTGTGTTCCATCAATATCAATCAGCGTACCTTGTGACCGAAAAAATTCAATCGATTTGGCGGTGTAAGTACGGTACTCTTCGAGACGTTTATCAACTGACTTGGGTGAGTCGACGATATCGCGAGCCCGCTTTTCACTTCGTTCATGTACCTGTTCATCACTAATGTCGAGGTTAAAGACAATGTAGGGACGATTTACCCATTCGTGTATTTCGTGAAATAACTCAGCTTCGTCGGGCTTTTTGGCGACAGCTTCAAATATCACTCGGTCTTTTTCGTATTGAGAGACTAGAGCGTGCGTCATCCAGTATGAAGCAATCCACTCGGGAATCAAGCGTCCGCTCTCATACATTTCTTTCATCTTCTGACCAAACACGGTTGGTTGAGCTGCTGTCTCACGGACTTTGTTACCGTTTGAGTACAGTGTGCCACCAAAGTTTTCTAAAATGTAGTGGGCCTGAGTGCCTTTCCCGGAACAAATTTTACCCATTAAGACGATGCTCTGATATTTAGTCTCGTATTGCATGCATGTACGGTAGCAATTTTTGAAATGAGATGCAACATTGTCCAAAGCCAACATGCTATACTACGCGCATGAAACGGCAGCACATTATCACTATTTCGGGCAAACCCGGCAGCGGTAAGTCGTCGACCGCAGATATCGTGGCGGAGCTCCTTGGGTACACCCGCCACTCCTCCGGTGATATGGTGCGCCAAATCCTCGCCGACAAAGGGATGTCCCTCGCTGAGTATAATGAACGAGCCAAGAGCGACCATGCGCTCGATGATGCGGTTGATGACCGTCTGCGCGCACTCCGGACCAAAAAGGATATTGTAGTCGATTCACGCCTCGGCTTCTACTGGATCCCAGAGTCCTTCAAAGTGTACCTTGACCTCGATATCGAAGTTGCGACCGTCCGTATCTACAAAGACGCCGTCAGTAACGCCAACCGCAGCCAGGCCGGCGAAGGGATTAGTTCCCTCTCTGAGGTAACGAAGCAGGTGCGTCGTCGTATGGAAGAGGAACGATCGCGCTTCCGCGAGCTTTACCATGTCGATCCGTACGACCTAGCTCATTTTGACCTTATTATCGATACCTCACGGCACTCACCACAAACCGTAGCGCTCGTCGTCTACGATACCTACCGTCGTTGGCTTGAAACAGAGGTCTGGAAGCAGGAACGGAGTGCGATTCCGGCGGGCTATTCTTTCAAGAATCAGTACTAACTCTACTAACACAAAAACGTAAACATGGATAGCCATTGTTGATTTCTTGGTTTCACTATGGTTAGATGGCGTCCAGTAGCGTCAACCATGGAGGAGCCTGATGCGCAAGTTGCTAAAATCGGAGGATGGAAACATCAGCATCGAATGGGTCATGGCAGCATGTTTCGTCATTGTCCTTGGCCTCGGTATACAGTGGGCCTGGAAGAATCTGTTACCAGACGAACCCGTCGAGATCACCTTCCCGCAAGGGTAAGCAATTCGCAAATGAAGCCCGGCCCTGGCCGGGCTTCCCTTTACCCTAAAACACAAAAGACCCCAAAGGGGTCTTTTGTGTTTTCCATCACCCTCTCAAGTGAGTCTAAAATTGCTTTAGATACGAGGCGCGCCAGGAAAATAATTTGAGGTGTATATAGATATACATTGAAAATTATTTTCCGCAGCGTAACAAAGTAGATGAAGTGATTTTAGTACTCACGTAGCGACACCTGGGCGTCGAGGCGGCGAATGAGGTCAAGGACTACGTTAACCACAATCAGAATCGCTGTCCCACCAATGGCGAGAGCCGCAATACCGGTCGCTACTTGAAGAGCAATCGGCAGTACCGCTATCACCGCAAGGAAGAGCGCACCAACCAAGGTAAGACGAGTAATCAAGTTACCGAGATACTCGGCGGTATGGTCCCCAGGACGAATACCCGGGATAAATGAACCGCTTCGTTGGAGGTTCTTTGCGATTGCTTCAGGATCAAAGGTTACCGCCGTGTAGAAGAAGGTGAAGAGGAATACGAGAACAAAGTAGACCGCCCCATAGAGGATGTAGTCGTTCATGAAGCTCGCAATGGCTGCATTAGCACTCGCTACCCACGGGAGGTTAAACGCGCCCAGGATATTGAGGACCATCTGCGGGAATAAGAGAATCGAGAGCGCAAAGATGATTGGAATCACACCAGCCTGATTGAGACGAAGTGGCAAATACGAATTATTACCACGAGTGGTCAACATCAGGTTACCACGACTTTGTTTGGCGTGGGTAATCGGCACTACTCGCTCTGCTTCTGTCATGACCACTACTGCATAGATGATGCCAATCGCCAAGAACGCAAAGCCAATATAGAGTGGCAATTGTGCAGCATTGAAGTTGAACACCAGTTGACTAATAGTAGCAGGCAAACCAGCCATAATACCCGCAAAGATGATGATAGACACACCGTTGCCGATACCATATTCGGTCACGAGTTCACCGAGCCACATGAGGAGTACGGCACCAGCCACCACCAGGATAACGTTGAGAGCAAAATCAAAGAAACTCAAATGGTTGATGACTCCCTGACTCTCAAGCAACGTGAGGAAACCAAATGCTTGTAGAATCGCCAGCGGCAATGAGAGCATACGTGTATACTGCGTAAATTTTGCCCGTCCGGCTTCCCCTTCTTCGGTGTAGAGACTTTTCATCTTGGGTGACATCACGGTCATGAGCTGAAGAATGATCGACGCGGTAATAAACGGACCAACACCAAGCATCACGATCGAGAGATTTGAGAGACCACCACCAGAGAAGATGTTAAGGAGACCAAGGAATTGATTGTTCGCAAAAAATTGCTGCAATACTGCCTGATCTACTCCTGGAATCGGAACGGCCGCCAACAGACGAAAGACCACCAGTGCGCCGAGGACAAACAGTACTCGGTTACGGATAGTTTTGTCGGTGAAGACGGTTTTTAGTTTTCGGAAGAATGTTTGCATATAGCACTATTCTACCGATTAAAGCACCTTTCCGCCAGCTTTTTCGATTTTTGCTTTGGCAGTCGCTGATACCTCACACCCTTCGATAGTGAGTGACTTGGTGAGTTCACCGGTAGCCAAGATCTTTACCGTTGGGGCCTTCTTGCGGATAGTTTCTACCACACCGGCTGCCACGAGCGCCTTTGGAGTAACTGTGTCCCCGGCCTTGAAGGCGAGTTCAAGTGCACCAACATTGACTGGCATTGGACGAACGCGCTCAGCGTTGACTGTCGCAGCGCGGTTCACACCGTGACCACGAAGCTTTGGCAACTTCTTGATGAAGTCACGCATTTCTGGACGCATACTGTTACCAGCGCGGGCAGTCTGCCCCTTCCCACCACGGCCTGAGGTCTTACCACGCTTACCGCCACGACCAATTCGTTTGGCCGCTTTTTTAATGGTAGCTGGCTTTAATTCATGAAGCTGCATACTAGTTTGACTTCTTTAGGAGCTTGAGCGCTTCGACAGCAGCGCGAGCATTGTTAAGCTTGTTTTTACTACGTGAGAAAATTTTGGCAGTAACATCCTTCACTCCGGCCATTTCAAGCACGGTACGAACTGATGAACCGGCTACCAACCCACGACCTGGCGCAGGCATAATCATTACCTCACTTGATGCATATTTAGTGTGCACATCATGGGGAATGTGACTATCCTTGTTCATTGGTACGACAATCATATGCTTCTTCGCATCACGGACTGCCTTATCAATAGCAAGTTGGGTGTCGCCGGCCTTGCCGATACCAACACCAACCTTGCCCTTCTTGTCTCCCACGACCATAGCCACTGAGAAACTGAAACGACGACCACCAGCCATCACACGGGTTACACGACGGATACTGATGATTTTTTGATCAAACTCTGGGCGAACACGCTCCGGACGAGCACTGCCCCCGCGGCGAGGACGACGATCCCCACGATTTCCATCACGACCACCGCGGCGAGGACGACGACCATCTACTGGCGCAGCGTCACTAGCGGGTGCATCGGTCGCTGGCACACTTGGTGTCGCGTTGTCTGTAGTAGTATCTACTACAGTTGTAGCTTCCTGCTCTGACATAATTACTATCTTAATAGAATAAACCTCTAGAACGTAAGTCCGTTACTGCGCGCACTATCAGCGAGTGCCGCAATGAGTCCCTGGTACTTAAAACCGCCGCGGTCAAATACCACTGCAGTTACCCCTTTCGCGGTTGCTTTCTTGGCGATATCAGCGCCAACTGCTACCGCTCCTTCCGTCATTGTTCCTTTAAACGCACGTGAGTCAGCTGCTGCCACCGTGACACCTTTTGTATCATCGATGAGCTGCGCGTAGACAAAGCGATTACTCTTAAAGATGGCGAGGCGAGGACGGTCAGTGGTGCCGGTTACCTTAGCGCGGATGCGGTTGTGTCGAACCGCACGCTTCGCATGTTTTGCTTGTGTTTTTTCCATACGTGTGGGCTAGACAGCCTTCTTACCTTGCTTGCGGATAATAAATTCACCACGGTAGCGAATACCTTTACCTTTATATGGCTCTGGTTTGCGTACCTTACGCACGTTTGCTGCGAATTGACCAAGTAGTTCAAGGTCGTGACTCACAAGCGTAATGGCTGTTTTTTCTACCGTTGCGGTGATACCAGCGGGAATGGCTAGTGGCACTGGATGAGAATAACCCATGTTCAGCACCAAATCAGTTCCCTTTACTTCAGCGCGGTACCCCACCCCTTCGATATCAAGAATCTTGGTGAACCCTTCGGTAACTCCTTTGATCATATTGCGAATATGAGCAGCGTAGGTACCCCAAAGTGCTGGCGCAAGTTCAGTCTTGCCTGGAGCAAGCTTGATTTCGCTACCTTCAACCGTGATTGTTACATCATTACGAAGCGGTCGCATCAATGTCCCTTTTGGACCTTTGATGGTAATACTTCCATCTACGAGAGTTACCTCGACACCAGCAGGAATTGCTACTGGTAATTTTCCTAAACGACTCATATTACCAAATGAGGAAGAGCTGCTCACCCCCGACATTTTTTGCTTTGGCCTCAACGTTTGTGAGGATACCAGCTGGTGTCGAGAGAATGAGATGTCCCTTTCCGAACTTAACAGGGTGAATAGATTCGACCTTTACGTATAAACGGCGTCCCGGCTTACTAATACGCTTAACACCGTTAATTCGGTGTGCGCCATCCTCATACTTAAGTGTTACTTCAAGTGTCTTTTCGGCTGCTTTTCCTTTGGCTACAGCCGCTTCAATATATCCTGCCTCAACGAGCTTGTCTGCAATAGCGTGACGAAGCTTGGAATACGGTGCAGAAACGGTCTTGTGACCAACTACGCCCGCATTTTTGAGACGGATAATGAAATCGCCAATTGTATCGCCTACCATGATGATTTCTTTATACCTGGTATATGTCCTTCGTGAACCAATTCACGGAAGCAGATACGACAAATGTCGAAATCGCGCATGTATCCGTGCTTGCGGCCACAGAGCTTGCAGCGTCGGACGACGCGTGAAGCATACTTCGGGGTGCGAGTAGCTCGCACCTTTACTGATGTTCGTGCCACTTTTTTTGTTGTTATGCTGTACGAGGCCGTATCACTGAGAAAATAGTGACGTGCCCCCTAATAAATATGCCAAAAAGGTCGTATCGAGTACTAGCAAAGCTAGTACTCTACCCTTCAAACACACCACGGAGTCCCAAAATCAATGAGTTTGAGGGCTTCGCAGCTGGTCGCTATACTACCAGAAATCATTGAAATAGCAAGGTCAAACAATAAACCAAACTAAGTAAAGACTTGCAGTTTTAGATGGATAGCGTAGGCTATTTGTAGGTCGTTCAACTTAGCATCGGAGGTTGTCGTGAAAAATAAGATTGGCGAAGACCACGCCACGACGTTCAGACATGAGCAGTTGCTGCTCCGGCGACAAAAGCAGTGGGTTACGCTGTGGCTTTGGTGCCTCAGCTTGTCCTGGTGTTTCATTGGCGGGACCATGGCCATACTCTGGAGTGAATACGGCTGGCCGACCATGCCACCAGTATTCTACTTCGCTGGTGCAGCTATCCTACTTCTCTTTGTGACGATGAGCTCAGCACTGGCGTTTTGCCTCATGGGCCAGCGCCGACAGTGGACAGAACGTGAACTCCTCAACGAACTGCAGTTCGATGTCTACATGGCGGTAACAGAAAGTATCGGGGAAGTGCTAGGGCGATTTGGTTCCGGGCATGCTGCCTATCGAACCAGCCTCGACCTCGGTGAGGCCTTGCTACCAGCCGCCGAGCTAGTTAGCCAGCGACAGGCACGGCTCGAAACTGCGCTGGCTCGTTTGCTACCTGAATTGAAACTCCAAGACGCAATAATCGAGATCGTCAAACAGGCCACTGTCGGACAGTCGCTGATCCCAACGGTCGAGGATTTCGATAAGGTGCTAAGCCGCCTGATGGCTGCTTACAACACGATCGAACAAACCAACCCAAACGAGGTCATTAAGCTTCATCAGCCTCCTAGCACTGCGGCCGAATGAGGCACCTCGCAAGGCGGCGACCCATAAACGGGTCGCCGCCTTTCACCTTTTCTACTGAACCACCCTCGCCTCAAGGCGAGGGGTTTGCTCCCAAAGGTTGATACAAAAAAGCAACAAACCGACCTATAGGCCGGTTTTGCTGCTTTTTGTCTTACTCTCTGTCGAGCTTATTCAGCTTTTTGGAGTGGCAAGTTAATGTGACGGAGGAAAGCCTCAGCTTCTGCCTTCGACTTCGCTGTGGTGACGATAGTCACCGCAAATGAGAAAGCATCCTTGAGTTCATCGTCAGCACATTCTGGGAAGATAGTACTATCTTTGATACCAATGGTAATGTTCCCCATCTCATCAATCGCAGTAGCCTTCAGTCCGCGGAAATCGCGAGTCTGCGGGATAGCAATGTGAATGAGCTTGTCGATGAAGTGCATCATGCGGGCGCCACGAATGGTTACCTGGTGACCGATGATTTCGCCTTCACGGAGCTTAAATGAGGCAATCGATTGCTTCGCGGGACGTGGTGATGGCTTTTGCCCGGTAATGAGCGAAAGACGATCAACAATCACGGCTTCACGATGTTTATCTTGTACGCGACCAGTACCCACTGACACCACAATCTTTTCGATCTTTGGTGTCTCCATGACGTTCTTGTACCCGAAAGTACCTTTGAGGGCTTCGTAGGCCGAAGCGAGTTTGGTTTTGGTAGTTTCCATACTTAGATTTTCTTACCACTGGGGCGAGCAACACGAACCTTCTTGCGCTTGTCGCCCTCGCCTTCAAAGGTGTAGCCAACGCGGACAGTCTTGTCCCCTTCCATCAAAGCAACGTTTGACGCGTCGATTGGCATACTCTTTTCAATAATCTGTCCCTGTGAGCGCACGCGCTTACTCTTCTGGTGCTTGGTCGCTACATTGATTCCTTCAATAACCACCTGGTTCATGTCCTTCATGGTCATGAGGATGGTACCGGTCTTACCTTTATCTTTTCCGGCAATCACCTTGACGGTGTCTCCTTTTCTGATTTTCATAGCTTTATTGCTTACGCGTCTACACCACCTCTGGTGCTAACGACACGATCTTCTGATAACCAGCTTCAGCAAGTTCACGTGGGATTGGACCAAAAACACGGTTGGCCTTTGGTTCTTTCTTTACCTTGTCGACAAGCACCACGGCGTTGTCATCAAAGCTCACGTATGAACCATCCTTGCGACGATAGGGCTTGACCTGACGGACAATTACACCGTACACAACGTCCTTCTTCTTCACTGCCTTGCGCGGTTCAGCGGTCTGTACTGAGAGTACCACCATTTCCCCGAGCTCAGCGTAGCGCTTCTTTGAGCCACCAAGAATCTTGAACACACGTCCGACCTTGGCACCCGAGT
>JBJOPW010000014.1:0-32145 GCA_046050355.1 Candidatus Parcubacteria bacterium | reverse complement strand
CCAAGATGATGACGCTGAAAAACGTGGTGACAACTTCACCGTACTCAGTGCGTAACAAACGAGAGGACTTCAGTCCGTGCTTGAAGCCACGAAGAACCCCTCGCCTTGAGGCGAGGGTGGTTCAGTTAGGACTTTGGCTTTCCGGGAATAAAGTAATTCGTACGATCCATATACGCACGGTAGTCGAGGGGGTATTTCTCGAGAAAGATTTTTTCAAGCATTGGTCCGGTGACACGGGTTACGATGTACCAGATAAGGAGAGGACTCAGTAGCGCCCACACTCCGTAGGGAAGAGGAAAGGCCATGGTGGCGAGCCCGACCCAGATTAAGACCTCGCCAAAGTAGTTTGGTCGGCGACTGTAGTGAAAGAGCCCGGTTGTCATAATTGGTGCAAGCTCAGCGCCAGCGCGCTTACGCGCCAAGAAACGATCGAGTTGCCAGTCGGCCGTGGTTTCGTACCCGAGCCCAAAGAGCATGAGGAGAGCACCAACTGCGGTTTGCCAGGTGCCGTGCACGTCGCCAGCTGAGAGGGTAACGATAAACGGGAGCGCAATGATGCAGATAATGAGACCCTGAAACAAATTAACTTGGAGGTAACTCCGCCTGAGGAAGTACTGACGACCCTGTCGCATCCAGGCTTGGCGCCAAGCGGCGTAGCGGGCGTCTTCGGGCTTACCATGATTCTTTCGCCAAATACGGACGCCAAGTCGCAGTGCCCAGAGTGTGATAAGGCTCGCGACGAGAAGGGTGAGGGGATAATAGCCATCAGTAATGATGATGGCGAACCAGGCACCAATAGCAAATAATGGCCCATACGCTATATCCATCACACTCATATCCTCTTTGTATGCCGAATATAAGAAGATGAGTGTCGACATCGTGAAGATAATGAGCGCAAAAAGAAAGATGTTGATAAGAAGGGTTCCGAGCATATGTATCTAGTGTAACAAATGCTAGAATATCTTGACATGCCGCGTGCGCGAACAACGACAACCGAAGAAGAAACGCTAGCCCCCAAAAAACGCGCGCCTCGCAAGCGAGTGGTGACTGTTCCTGACGGTGAAGCGCCGGCCCCACGCGCCCCCCGCGCCCCGCGCAAACGTGCTGAGTCAGCGGTAGAGACCGCACCGGCCGAAGCTATTCGTAGCGAACCAGCTCGTCGTGCTCCCACCCCAATCCGCGAACAGCGTCGGGCTGTTTCGCGCAGTCGTCGTTCACTCATGTGGACACTTAGTACTGTCCTTCTTCTTTGTGGTGCTGGTGTTACCATTGGGATGAGTGATAATGGTCAGATTGATGTGGTCGCCGTCGTCAACGAGCGTAACGAACGAATCAATCGTGGTGAAGTACGTGAAGGTGAGAGTACCATTACCGTCCCGGTCCAAAGTAGCGATGTACGTCCAAACGGTGGACTTACACCCGCTGATACGCCGACACCTCCACCAGTCCCTGAAACACCAGCTACTACCACTGCCACAAGTTCCGATACTGGAGCTACTGAGAATAGTAGCGAAGGTACTGGAGACGCCGTTGAGGGGGATAGTGGCACACCAGGTACTCCCACACCAAGTGAACTCCCTGCCCCCACTTCCTAAAACTACTCACTCTAATCGTAGGTGAGGAGTTTTTGGTTTAGGCTTTTACCCTTGCCTTAGTGCATTTGTCACAACGACATTGTTTTGGTTTGATATATTCGTTCCAAAACTCTTTGCCGTAGTCGTAGGTGAGTTCCTCCTCTGGCTTGATAGCTCGCTTGGCGTAGATGTAGATATGCTCTTCGTCTTCGTCAATTTCCGGATAACAGTTCGGGCGGCACGAGTGGTTGATATAGCGAGCGGTGTTTTTGCGACCCCGTCCATCAATCGTAAAATTGTCGTTGATTTCAAACAGGTATTGACCACCCCGTCGATTAGCCTCGTCCGCGGTAATTTTTTCACCGGTGTATTCGATGATGCGTGCCCCTTTCGTAATTGGGGCCGTGGTAAAGAGTCCGAGTCCATGGGTGCCGCGTTTTACGACAAGCGTGTCTGTTTTTTTCATAGCGCGAGAGAGTATACCATAGGATATGTTCTGTGCTCTACTCTCGATTTTGTGAACAGTAAAACAACTACTGCCATCAGCGTGACTGGTATACTACCTCTGTATGCGAGAAGCTCTTTTGGAATACATCCGTGCCGCTGATTATTTGTCAGCTATTCAAATCTACTTACAAGCCAACTTCCTCCTTGAAGATCCGTTGGCGCCGGAGCATATCAAGACCCGACTGTTGGGTCACTGGGGGACTTGCCCTGGTATCAATTTTACCTACGCCCACCTCAATCGTGCGATTATTGCGCACGATCTCGATATGCTTTTTGTGCTTGGTCCGGGTCACGGTTTTCCTGCCATTCAGGCGAACCTTTTCCTTGAGGGTACCCTCAGTCAGTACTACGAAAAAATCCCTCGAACCGAAGCTGGTCTCTCGTACCTCGCGGGGCAGTTTAGTTGGCCGTATGGTTTCCCGAGTCATAGTAACCCGGAAGCCCCGGGGGTGATTCTCGAGGGTGGGGAACTGGGGTATGCCCTCGCGACCGCCTATGGTGCTGTGCTTGATAATCCATCACTGATTGCTGCCTGCCTGATTGGTGACGGTGAATTTGAAACTGGCCCTACTGCCACCGCTTGGCATTTAAATAAACTCCTTGATCCGGCCACCAACGGCGCCGTCTTACCAATACTCCACCTCAATGGCTACAAAATTTCTGGTCCGACTTTTGCTGGTCGGATGAGTGACGAAGAGCTAACCGCCCTCTTTACTGGCTACGGCTACGAGCCACATATTGTCGATGCGTATACCGAAGAGGATGTGCATACGCGCATGATGGAGGTGCTTGATACTGCGGTATCAGCTATCCAGTTTACGCAGCATATCGCGCGCGAAGGAAACCTCCACCAGCCACCCCGCTGGCCGATGATTATCCTCCGTACTCCCAAGGGTTGGCACAGCATTCCTGAGCTCGTGGGCAAGCGGCTCGAAGACAATCATGCTTCACACCAGGTAATCGCCGAATTTGCGAAGACCAACAGCACGCACCGCGATGCGCTTGAGGCGTGGCTCCAGTCGTATCATTTCGACGAGCTCTTTAGTGGTCAGGGCTTCACGGCCGGTATCGAATCTTTGGTCCCAAAGCCTGAACGCCGTATGGGTAATTCCTCGTACGCCCGTGGTGGCCAGCCGCACTACCAGAAGCTAGTACTCCCAGACACCAGTGCCTACAGTTCAGGCAATACTTGCAACCTCGACGACCCTATCTGCGGGATGGAAAGTAGTATGGAAAAAATTGGTGCTTACCTCCGCGACACCATGACGCTCAATGCTGATCGTCGTAATCTCCGTCTTATGTCGCCGGATGAAACCTACTCGAACAAAATCCACGCCGTATTCGAGACGACGACCCGTTCGTTCCTTTGGCCATTGAAGCCCTGGGACAAAGACATCTCCCGCGATGGACGAGTCCTCGAGATGCTCTCCGAACATAGTCTCCAAGGTCTCCTCCAGGGGTACATCCTCACTGGCCGTCATGGACTGTTGGTCTCATACGAAGCCTTTGCCCAGATTGTCGCGAGTATGACTGACCAGTACGCGAAGTTCCTCAAGATTGCGCGTCAGGTACCATGGCGCGGCACCATTGCGTCACTCAACTACATCCTCACCTCTACCGGCTGGCGCCAAGAGCACAACGGCTTTTCCCACCAGAACCCTGGCTTTATCGATGGAGTACTCCAGCGCCAGAGCGATTTCACCAACGTCTATTTCCCAGCCGACGCCAATCTCGCGCTCGCTGCTTTTGCTCGCATGATGGATAGTGAACGAGAGATCAATGTGATGGTCTGTGAAAAGCGCCCGCTCCCCATTTGGCGAACAGCCACCGAGGCCAAGCGTGATATCGATATGGGTATTGCTATTTGGGACTTTGCGTCAGATAGCGACCCCCACATGGTCTATGCCTCAGCCGGCGACTACCCAACACAGGAGACTTTGGCGGCTATCAGTATTGTTCGCCGTGAAATTCCCGCTTTCCGCATGCGCTACGTGAACATCAGTGCGCTTTCCGGTGGTGGACTGGGCAATTCGAAGCACCTGGTCCTTCGTCACGAATTTGAAGATTACTTTACCGAAGACAAGCCGGTCCGTATCAACTTCCACGGCTATCCGCAGACTATTAAACAAATTCTTTTTGACTACGGGGGAGACGCATCACGTTTCACCGTCCATGGCTACGAAGAGAGTGGTTCAACCACCACTGCCTTTGACATGATGGTGCGCAACCATGTCGACCGCTACCACCTTGCGATGGAGGCTTTTGCGATTGCTGAACACACTCGCGTGATTACCGCCCAAGAAGCGAAGCGTCTCAAGGATGTCTACCAAGAAAAACTCGAATCACACCGGGCGTATATTATTGAGCATGGGGATGATCCACTCGAAATTACTAACTGGACATGGCATTCACGTTAATCATTAATCCCGGTTCTGCCTCAAAAAAATACACGCTTACGACCGATGGGCGAGTCGTTGCGACGTACCGTTTTGAGCGTAACGAACAGCAGTATGAAGTTTGTCGTGAACACAACGGCCAGGGGCAGCTCTGTGCCGGTATTACCGGACTCGAGTACACGTCAGCCCTTGCGTACGTCCTCTCGACCGCGGTGGCAGAACAGCTGCTCCCGAGTGCCGAAGCCATCACCCGGGTTGGGTTACGGGTAGTTGCGCCGGGTACCTACTTCACCACTCACCGGCGGGTTGATACTGAATATCGGAATCGTCTTGAAGCTGCCCGAGTGCTTGCGCCCTTACATATTCCCCATACGCTCGCTGAACTTGATGAGACACTGCGTCTCTTGCCAACCGCTCTGGTGGTGGGAGTCTCCGATAGTGCTTTTCATAGTACCATCCCCGCTTATGCGCGAACGTTGGCGATTGAACAAGAGGATATGCGTACCCACGATCTCTACCGCTTTGGTTACCATGGCTTATCGTACGCTTCTATTGCCAAGCAATTACCGACACTCCTGCCATCGACCGCTCATCGGGTAGTGGTTTGTCATGTGGGAAGTGGTATGAGCATGTGTGCACTTAAGAACGGCGTCAGTATCGATACGACGATGGGCTTTGCCCCGGGCAGTGGACTTATGATGGGCGCACGCACGGGGGACATTGAGCCAGCGGTGGTGCTCGAGCTCATGCGTATCCATCATATGAAGCCGCTTGATATGCATACGTACCTCCAGACCCGCGGTGGGTTTGTCGGTCAGACTGGCGAGTCGGATTTTCGCCACCTCCTCGCGCGGCTCGAACAGGGAGATGAGGCCGTGACTGCTGCCTTTCAGCAGTGCGTCTATCGTTTTCAAAAGACACTTGGTTCGTACCTGGTAGCCTTGGGCGGTCTTGATGCCGTGGTGCTCACTGCTACCGCTGCCGAACGCAGTCCGCAGCTACGCGCTCTATTACTAGGCGGTCTTACATCGATTGGGATTGACCTCGATGAGGATCGTAATGAAATGACTATTGGTCGGGATGGCATTATCTCGAGTCAAGGTTCGACGGTGTTAGCGGCGGTTGTTCGAACCAATGAATCAGCCGAACTCCTTGCGGTGACCGAATCGTTCGGTGCTGTCTAGAAGTTACTCATGAGGGTGCTCATGTCAGCGAGCGACACCCGACCATCACCATTGATGTCGCCGCGGAGGTCGCCGGTAGTGAGGTAGCCGAGCATGATACTCGCATCTTTGAGGGAGACCGTTCCGTCGTTGTTTAGGTCGCTTGAGACATTTTCCGGGCGGACAATCACAATCGATTTTTCTTCATGACTTGGGGTGTGGGGGACAATAGTCAGGACACTATCAATTTCGGTATCAGTGGTCAGTGGTGTGCCATACCCATCGTGTTCAAGGATCTGAATATCTTGTACTGAGACCGCCGCTTTGCCGGGTGTTCGGGCCATAAAGGTGATGGTGAGGAGAGTGCCTTGCCCTATGAAGCCACCAGGCTTCGTGGTTCCGCCACCAAAGGAGATAGTACCCGAACCTTTTTCATACCACGGTGCCTTGGCCCAGAGGTCAGCTATCGAGGTGTTGTAGTCGATCTTTTCGACCGCAAGGATTTCCTCATCAAAAAAGAGGGTCCCACCAAAAGCATTCACACTCGTGTCGGTGGTGACCACGAGATCAACGGTGACGGTGTTGTCAGTATCAACCACCGCAGCGCTGGGACTTAGACTGAAGTTGCCGACCGCCGCTGTCTGGGTATCACGAAAGAAGAGGAGACTCACACTCGCAATCACACCGAGGATAGCGCTGGCTGCTAAGGTCGCGGGGATGATGTTGCCACGGTGGTTTTTCATCTCTCTATTATGACATAATAGGACACATGTCTATGGATACTGGTCTCATAATGCACCTCATCACCACCCTCATCGGGCTTATCGTATCGCTATTTGGTCTAGTTCCCGCGACACCCATACCACCGGCGACCACTACCACCGCCACCGTGGTGTCGGTGATTGATGGTGATACGATTATCGTCAATATGGGAGGCCGCCAGGAGACGGTCCGGTATATCGGCATCGATACTCCCGAGCCGCGGCGTGAAGGAGCGCCCGAGTGCGGCAGTCACGAAGCCACCGAATTCAATCGCACGCTTGTAGAGAATCAGACCGTACGACTGGTTGCTGACGCCGAAGACCGCGACCAGTACGACCGCCTCTTGCGCTACGTCTATGTGGGTGAGGGGACAGATACGGTATTTGTGAACGAGACACTCATCGAAGCTGGCTTCGCCACACCTCTAACTATCAAGCCAAACGACACGTACGCCAATACTTTCAAAGAGGTTGCCCGTGCTGCCGCAGCGAGTGACGTCGGTAACTGGGCATTGTGCCCTGACTGGTAGAGGTATACAATTTACGTGAGGTTACTATATAAATCAAAACCATTATGGGATACATTGCGTGGCTCGTACTCGGTGGATTAGCAGGCTGGATTGCATCGATGATTATGAAAACCGATGCATCACAAGGTTTATTACTCAATATTATCGTCGGTATTGTCGGTGCATCAGTTGGCGGCTGGCTCTTTGGCTTCTTCGGTGGAGCGGGAGTAACGGGACTCAATCTCTATAGTCTCGGGGTGTCGGTGGTGGGGGCTGTATTTCTTATTTGGCTCGTCCAATTGGTTCGCGGATAAATCTACCAACTAACCTCATCTTCTTTGTTGCCTTCGCTGAAATAAAGTTCATCGTATAGAAAATACGCCTCACATTATTTCAGCTCGGCGCCTCGAATCTAAAGTCATTTGCTAGATTTATAATTAAACAAAAACAGCATCAAGTAATGCTGTTTTTGTTTTTCCGTTTTATAATTATGGATATGAAAACGTATCCATCAATCAAAGCCTATATCAAAGCGCAAGGAAAAGACGTACAAGGGAAGCTCGAAGAAATGTATGCTATCACCAGTGCAGCGGCACCGAAGTCTACCGAAGCCATCAAGTACGGCATGCCGGCGCTTATTGGTAACAAGGACCTCGTGTACTTCGCCGCGATGAAGGGTCACCTCGGCTTTTATCCGACCCCATCGGCTATAAACGCTTTTGCCACCGAGCTTGCGCCCTACAGTACTTCAAAGGGCTGTGTCCGCTTTCCGTATGATAAACCGCTCCCAAAGAGCCTTATCACCAAGATGGTGAAGTGCCGGGTGAAGGAAGACAAATAGCTAGAAATTCTTCCCGTCGACGTGATTGACCTTAATCGCATCGATATCAATATCATCAAGACAGCGGACATTGATTGCCATCATGACATTGCCCTCGCCATCACTCCCTGACCCATACGACGCCGTCCCACAGGTCTTGCAAAAGATATGATCAATCTTGTTCTTATTAAAGTGATACAAGGTCACTTCGTCTGCACCTGAAAGCAGGCGAAACGACGTTGACGGTACAAAGGTGAGTAACCACCCGCGCTTGCTACAGATAGAGCAGTTACAGGCCATGGCTTCGGCTAATTCCTCCATATCTACTTCGTAGCGCACTTTCTGGCAGTGGCAGCCACCGGTATATGTTTTCATAGTGAGTAGTATAGCAAAAGATATACCATCGGCCCATTGACGTGTATTTTCCTCTCTGCTAATATTCAACCATATGGTTGAATATACCATTACCGTCGATGCAGTTTTTGCTTCGCTCGCAGACGCCACCCGTCGCGATATCCTTCGTCGGGTATTGCGCCAGGCGCAGTCGGTCGGCGAACTAGCTGAGTCGTACAAGCATCTGACCTTTGCCGCCGTGGCGAAGCATATTACCGTGCTCGAGTCAGCGCGGCTGATTGTGAAAAAGCGGCAGGGCAGACAGCAGATTATTCGTGCGAACCCGAAAGCCCTTGCCGTAGCCACCCGCACCCTCGCCGACTACCAAAAGATTTGGGAATCACGCTTTGATGCGCTTGATGCTTTATTACAATAACCCTCGTACCATGAAGACTATCTATACTATTATTCCCGAATCAAACCAGCTCATTGCCGAGCGCCGTTTCAAGGCGCCCAAGCACAAAGTCTGGACGTACTACACCACCGCCGAACTCCTCGACCTCTGGTGGGGTCCAGCGCCATACAAGGCCGTGACCAAGGATTTTGAATTCCGTGATGGTGGCCACTGGCACTATGTGATGCAGGGTCCCGAAGGCGATGCCCACTTCTGTATCAATCTCTACACTGAGATCCGTCCCGAAGATTCCTTTAAGGCCAAGGACGCCTTTGCCCACGAAGACTGGACTATCAACAATGAATTGCCTGGCTCAGACTGGGAGATTACCTTTACCGAAGAAGGGGAGGAGACCCTCGTACGGGTAGTCCTCACGACCGCGAGTGCCGAAGGTCTCAATACGCTCGTGGAGATGGGTATGAAGGAAGGGTTTGATCAAGGTCTTAATCAACTCGAAGCTTTGCTGCAGTCATAGACCAGTGTAAGCCACCCAAGAGAACTCCATGTATGCACATACGATACATCAAAATAATCCCAAATTGTTATTGACGATAACTTCTGGTGGGCGTATCCTAAATGTATCTATGTCACACGATTGGACACATTTATTTAAAATGTACAAAGGCCTTTGGGTAGCGCTGCTTGATGATGAAAAAACCGTCGTTGGAAGTGGTAAAACTGCGGCCACCGCAATGAAACAAGCAAATGTAGGTGGTCACAAGACGCCAATTTTGACCCGAGTTCCCGATACTTTAAGCGCCTACATTGGCTAGCTAGCATGAAGTTTCCATACAAGAAGTATGGTGCAGGTGTAGTTCGACCAGTGATACCAGTAACTCTCTGTCGTGGTGAGAAAAAAGTACGATACGAAGTTTTGGTTGATTCGGGCGCAGATCTTTGTGTATTTCATGCAGAAATTGGTGAACTGCTGGGTATTGAAATTACCAAAGGGAAAGCCCATGAGGTATTTGGTGTTGGCGGTAAAGCGTCTGTATATTACTTGCACAAGATACAAATCGAAGTGGGTGGTTGGCCGTACGCAATCGAAGCTGGTTTTATGCCAAACGTTTCTGGGCGAGCGATGCATCATGGACTAGTAGGTCAAAAAGGATTCTTTGAACATTTCAAAGTCATCTTTGATAAAAGTAGCGAAAGTATAGAACTTAAACTAATAAAATAATTCAACACCTATGAAAAAATATTTACACATCATTGCGAAGGTCATCTTCAGTCTGATTCTCCTTATGCCGGTCCTTGGTGCTACGGGGATTTTCCCACCAGCGACCCGCGACCTCTACCATACTGACGAAGCTTTTGCCTTTATTGAGATACTCAACACCGCTGCCTATATCCTTTATATGATGGCGGTGGTACACCTTTTCGCTATCTATGCCCTCTGGACTCGCCGCGAGGTAGTGGGCGCGCTCTTGGCTCTCCCGATTTCGCTCAATGTGGTCGGGTTCCACTTCTGGCTCGATGGTGGTCTCCTCACTGCTGGCGCCGCCATGGGGAACGTGATGTTGCTCATTAACCTCTACCTCCTCTGGATTCACCGCGATAAGCTCATCACTCTTGCGAAGCAGGATAAATAAACCCTGAAAAGATACAAGAAAAGGCCCCCCTAGGGCCTTTTCTTAATGTGGAGATGTGGGGATTCGAACCCCAGTCCGAGAATTGATGTCACCGTGAGTCTACAGTGCGTAGACTTCCTTTTGGTTTAAGCGACTGGTCTAGAAAGAAGACAAAACAACCAGGCGCCGAGTTTTAAGAAATTCAACTTTTTATGAAAACGGCATAAAAAGTCAGAGCCTCATGGCTATTTCACCCGCATTCCCGTATGAGACATGAGGGAAGCGAGCGTCGTCCGGCTCGGTACGTTAGAGGCGAGGCCTTTAACGTACCGTGCGTAAGTTACGCTACAGCGGGAGCGAATCCAAACGCGTTGGCGTAAGGACTTGGTACGCTATTCTTTGCACGTACAGGTACTCGAGTTTTTCAGAGTGATCTCGAGCAGCACTCGCACTGCACACGGGGACGATGCAATTCCGTCGATGCCTGGCATCCCCTCTTTTTACTCAATCGCAATTAAGTACAAAGAGGGAACGCCGTGCGTTCATACTCAGATGACGCACGAGCGTGTATTGTATTACAGTCACAATAAAGGTGGGGGAGGTGGGCGGCAGTCAAGCCGCCCAAGACCTCAGAGCATGGTGACGGGAGGTTCCCAGTCTGGTTCACCGGAGCCATTACGCAAGGCAGTGCATGCCCTGAAGGTGGCGCCAGCCCGTTGGATTTCTTCCGGCGATTGGCAGATGTGTCCCGGTCGCTCATGCGGCGGGAGGGGTTCACCTCGACGCTGCGCCCGCTCTGCCGCCCGATCGGCAGCCGATTTTGGTTTGAGAAAACCCAGCGGTTTTCCTAAGACCGACGGGGAGATGTCTGCATCGTAGTCAGGATCTTCTGTGGCCACTCTGTCCTCCGTTTTTGATTTACTTCACTACAGCAAGATGGTGCGAACCCGTACATCTGCTCGATGTGGGTTCGCAACGGTGCTAGCCGGCGAGTTTCATGACGTCGCCGACGGTCAATTCGCGACACAGTGCCTCGTAGACCGTCCGCTCGTCAATTTTGATTCCGCCAACACTCAACTGGTCGGCAAGAGAAGTGGCAAGTTCCATGAGCCACCCTTCCATCTCTTCTACTGATCTGAACAATTCCGTCCCTTTCTTTTGTTGCATTACCGTCAGGTCTTTCCTGGTCGGGATGGTTCCATGTTTGGCTACCATCTTTCTATAGTGAAATAGTTATTGTGACTTCAAGGTGCGTTCTATCTCTCGTTTAACGTCGCGAGCTTTGATAGTCTCGCGCTTGTCGGCTTTCTTCTTGCCTTTCGCTATACCAAAAGATAGTTTTATATTCCGTCCACTATTATACAATGATAAAGGTACTGCTGTCAAACCTTGCTTGGCGGTCAATTGTTCAATCTTTTCAAGCTGTTTTTGGGTTATGAGGAGCTGGCGCGGGCGGTCCGGGTTGTAGGACTTGTCGGTGTTTTTGGGCTGAAAAGCGGGGATGTTGGCGCCGACTAGTTGCACGATGCCGTCTTTGACAACGATGTAGCTCCCATCGATTTTGACCCGGCCGTTGCGGATAGACTTCACTTCGGTGCCAAGTAATACCAAACCCGCCTCAATCGTCTCGAGGATGTCGAAGTCAAAATGGGCCCGTTTGTTATTGGCGTAACTCATATATATGTATGGCATACTATAGTCGTAAATAGTCACAACCGCAATCTCTCTTCCTATGATTTTTGAAGGTAATCAGAGCGTCATCGACGCTCTCAAAGAAAAGAAACGGCTCGCCGAAGCGGGAGAGCCGCATGAGCATATCCGACCACTCCTCATCTGTGGGGGAGGTTTGATGAAGGGGGTGTATGGGGCAGGGGCGTTGATTGCATTTGATGAGCTGGGGTACCGGCAGACCTTCACTACGGTTAGTGGTATTTCTTCGGGTGTGCCCGCCCTCGCGTATTTTTTGTCTGGTGGTGCCCACTATATTGCTTCGTTGGCCAAAGATGAATCTTGTTCACCAGAGTTCCTCCATCCTTGGGATTATAAGAACACGGTAAACATCGATTATTTTTTGCATGTGCTGCGAGGGAGTAGTGGTAAGCCGATTGATTTTGAAAAATTATTGACGAGCCCTACCCAATTACTCATAGCAGTCTCGGAGTATGCGACAGCCAAAGCTCGACTCTTTTCACCAACCAGTGCCGAACAATTCCTGGATATGGTGGCGGCCTCTATCTCAATTCCAGGAGTAGTAAGTCGAAAGGCGTACATTGATGGTGTGCGTTACGCCGATGGTGCCTCGACGTATCCCTATGCGATGGATGCGATGTACGATTCGGTGGACGCGACACACGTCCTTGTTCTTATGAATCAGGACAAAGGGATACGACGATCCTCACTGCTCGAATACGCTATTAATAATACGATCTTGCGACACCGGATGTCCGGACCACTCCTCCATGCCGCCAATCGTCGACATGCACGCCGCGAAAATTTTGCCGAGCATCTTTTGGCTACTAACCAAAACGCTGCAGTCATTTGGGGTGATGGCTCTATCGTTTCGTATGAAAAAGATTCTCTAAAGATAGAGCGGGCGATAGAGCGTTCACGGCAGTGGTGGCATGAGCTGATGGCGTAAAATGAGGCGCTCATCGAAGCGGGCGACAAGTAATCCTGTCGCCCTTTCACATTACCTCGCAATTTGGGGGGTTTTCTGTATAATGGCGACACTATGTCTGATTTAGAAAAAGACCCAAAAAACGAAGAAATTACTAATGCTAAGGCTCCGGTTGCTCCAGTTGAAAGTACTGAAAAACCGGATGTTAAGGCCAAAAAGACTAATCGCGAAAAGATGAGTAATCTCCGCAAACAGGTACCCGTTGGTCCCGGCAATTTTTGGAATAACATCCTCTCGACTGTACTCTTCCTTGTGCTTATCATGGCCGCTTTCTCGTACCTCGCTGATAACCAGCAGAAGCCCGAAGAACTGACCCTCTCACAGGTAGTGGAGCAGGTGAAGGCCGGTGAGGTCAAAGAAATCATTGTCCGCGGTGCCTTCCTTGAAGTGGCATACAAAGACGAAACCCGTAACGAGGGTGAAGCCAAACGTGAGACCGACGCCGCGGTGTCTGAGACCCTTACGAACCTTGGTGTCACCAGTGAGCAACTTGCTGGTATCACTATTGATGTCCAGCGCGAGACTGGCTTTGGCTACTGGATGTCGGTGTTTGCACCATTCCTCTTCCCACTCCTTTTCCTCGGTATCATCATTTGGTTCCTCACTCGTTCAGTGAAGGGGGCCGGGATGCAAGCGCTCTCGTTTGGCAACAGTAAGGCCCGCATGATTGACCCGAATGATACGTCAAAGAAAGTGACCTTCAAAGATGTGGCGGGTGCCAAAGAAGCGAAGCAAGAGCTCGAAGAAATTGTTGACTTCCTCAAAAACCCAAAGAAGTTTCTTGATATCGGTGCCGAGATTCCAAAAGGGGTCATGATGATGGGTGCGCCCGGTACCGGTAAGACACTACTTGCTCGTGCAGTTGCGGGTGAAGCCGGTGTGCCATTCTTTAGTATCTCGGGCTCGGAGTTCGTGGAGATGTTTGTCGGTGTTGGCGCTTCTCGTGTGCGTGACCTCTTTCAGATGGCGAAGAAGAATGCACCGGCGATTATCTTTGTGGATGAAATTGATGCCGTTGGTCGTGTCCGTGGGACCGGTATGGGCGGCGGGAACGACGAACGCGAACAGACCCTCAACCAGATCCTCGTGGAGATGGATGGCTTTGAACCAAATGCCAAGGTGATTGTGATGGCAGCGACTAACCGTCCTGACGTCCTTGACCCAGCTCTCCTTCGTCCGGGTCGTTTTGACCGACGGGTCACCATTGACCTTCCGGACCGCAAAGACCGCGTCGAAATCCTCAAGGTACATGCGCGCAAGAAGCAGCTCCAGGATGATGTAAATCTCGAAATCATTGCGCAACGCACTCCAGGCTTCTCGGGGGCTGAGCTTTACTCACTCATGAACGAGGCGGCTATCCTTGCTGCTCGCGAAGCGCGCAAGACGGTGGGGCAGTTTGACCTTATTCGTTCAATTGAAAAGGTGATGCTTGGTCCAGAGCGACAGAGTCACGTGATGAGTAAGCGTGAAAAGCTCGTGACGGCGTATCATGAAGTAGGGCATGCACTGGTCGCCTCAGTGCTGCCATATGCTGATCCGGTCCAAAAGATTTCGGTTATCTCCCGTGGTCGGGCGGCTGGGTATACCCTGAAGCTCCCTGACGAAGATCGCAAGATGCACAGCAAAAAAGAATTCCTTGATGACATCGCGATGACTCTCGGTGGCTACGTGACTGAACAGATGGTATTTGATGACCTTACAACTGGCCCGAGTAACGACCTCCAGGTCGTAGCGAACCTCGCGCGCGATATGGTGACGAAGTGGGGCATGAGTGAGACACTAGGCCCAATCGCCTTTGAAGGAACGGGTGGACGCCTGATTGGTGGTGGACTCTCCGAAGACCGTGGTTACTCCCCACAAATTGCCAAAGCCATTGACGACGAAATTAATAAAATTGTGCAGGAGGGTATGACCAAGGCCAAAGATATTTTGACCAAGTATCGTGCCGCCCTTGATAATATCTCGGTACGACTCGCTGAGGTAGAAACCCTTGAACGTGAAGAGTACGAAGCGCTCCTCAAAGCCGAAGGTGTCCCGATCAATGACATCTACAAGAAGCAGCGAGATGAGGATGCAAAGGCGGGTGACCCAACCAGCGCCATCGGCTAGCACTTAGTCACAAACGAAACCGGCGAGACCAAAGGTCTCGCCGGTTTTGTTTGTGTGGTTAGGGCGTGTCTTCACCGACAATCCGACCGTCTTCCATATTGATGATGCGGTCGGCAGACTGGGCGTACTCGCGCTCGTGGGTGACCATGACAATGGTCTGTCCTTGATCACGATTAAGTGCTGTCAGAAGAGCAATGATTTGCTCGCCCGATATACTGTCGAGGTTGGCGGTTGGTTCGTCGGCAAAGAGAATCTTTGGTCGACCAGCAATTGCGCGGGCTATCGCGATACGCTGTTGCTCACCACCAGAGAGTTCGGACGGCAAATTCTTGTACTTGCCTGGGAGTCCAACAGAGTCGATGGCGGCACGTGCGATATCACGAGCATCATCAAGACGAGTACCCCGCATCATGAGTGGCAGAAGGACGTTTTCTTCGGCTGAGAGGTCGGGTACCAGCGCATAGTCTTGGAACACATACCCGAGTGTATTAAGACGAAAGTTCGTTCGGTCTTTTTCGCTGAGAGTTGTCGTTTCGGTGTCGGCGACCACGATACTGCCACTCGTCGGTTCATCAAGGACGGAAAGTTGGTACATAAGCGTCGACTTGCCGGCACCAGACTTGCCCATAATAGCGACGAACTCGCCGTCATTAATAGTGATATCAATACCGCGGAGGACATGGGTGATCAAATCGCCACTACCAAATGACTTCTTGATGGCTCTGCCGAGGATGAGAGGCTTTGATGAAGTTTCAGACATATGATTAGTTTTTTCTACCAAGGATGGCATTAAGTGTATTGCCCCGAGCAATCATGAGAGCGGGGATGAAGCCGGCGATGAGTGTCGTGATGAGAAGTATCACAAACCGAACGGCAGTCTCTTCAATTGGCGCCACGAGAATACCGTCACTAAACGGAAAGTTGATTGGATTGGCCTTGAAGTAGGGGACGAGCATGAGGTAGGTGACGATGACCCCAAGTACTGAACCAAGGAGAGCATAAATACCAGCTTGGACCACATAGGCACATTCGATCGCACGCCGGTCGATACCAATACCTTTGAGAATACCGATGTACCGTCGGCGAGCCAGCGCATTAATAAAGATAATAATAAAGATAGTAATTGAAGCGACCACTAGTCCAATTGAACCAATAAAGGTACCGAGGAGATTCATGGTGTTTTTGATATCGGTGAGGAACTTTGGCACCCCTTCTTCGTAGGTTTGAATTTTGGCCAGGGTATCGAGGCCGCTTGCCACCATGGCTGTTTTTAATTTGGTGTTTTCTGTCGGGATATCAAGACGGACAACTATTTGGTCGGCATTACGATCGATGCGATTAAAGAGTCGGCGGAACTCTCGCTCGGGGATATAGGTATTAAGTGAGACTTCGTCAACTTTTGATTGCACGATACCTTTGATGATAAATTCTTTAGTGATTGACCCGCTCGTGAGGCGTACCGTGTCACCCACTGACACTCCTTCCACTGTTTCAAAAATATCGCCGTAGTTACTGGCATACTCTTTGGTGTAGAGGGCGCCAAGGAGGATTTTGCCTTCGTCATCAGGCGAGAGGTATTCGCCAGCAATTAACTCATCTGATAAGCCCGTCATACGTTCCTCATTGGCTGGATCAATACCGGTTACGGTCACGTTGGCGATATCGCGTTCGCCCGAGAGATCACGTCGCAGTTGATAGTTGGCTTCGAGCACCCCAGCGCCTTTGTAACGGACCGAGTAAGCTTCTACTTCGGGGAAGGCCGAGAGTTCGCGCACGAAGCGTTCGGTTTCGAGAATATGATCTTCGTCATCACGGGGAGTAATAATCATATCACCCAACGATTTTTCACGAACCGCTTCTTCGGCACCAACAATGAGACCAACAAGAATCCCAGATACCGCAATGAGGTTGAGGAACGTGAGCATCATCACAAAGACGATAAGGAGGTTCGTCCAAAGACTCGCCCGTTGAATTTGGCGCCAGCCGAGCAAGAGTCCGATTTTGAGTGATTGCATAGTAAAAACCTACGGCGCAATGATAGTGGTACCAGGGGCGAGGCCGCGAATCGAGACGTATCCGTCGTTACCGTTAAAAAGGACTTCAATGGTAGTGGTAGCAATGGTGGTGCCGGCGAGCGTGCGAACATACGTACCAGTGTCATTGGTGATCAGGTAGCGGGTGGGGATTTTGCTCGTATCACTACTAGCGCCAGTGACAATATCGATATCAGCATTGAGACCGCCACGGAGCCAGGCCGGCATTTCAGCAAAACCAATTTTTACCTCAAAGTAGGCAACCCCATCGATAGTAGTTGGTAAGGGTGAGATGTACGATACTCGACCGGTTTTCATTTCATCGGCTTTGGCATCAAAAACTACCCGAGCAGTTTGATCAAGTGCTATCTTTGTAATATCAATCTCCGGAACCCGGGCCACTACTTCAAAGGCATCAGCCGCAAGGAGCGTGATGACGGGTGTCGTTGGGGCCGTTTCGCCTGGAAGGATATCGACCGCGGTTACTTGTCCTGCAAAAGGAGCGACAATGGAATGCTCTCGCAGAGTGGCACCAATTTCAGTCAAGGCAGCACGAGCTTGGGCGACGCGAGCTTCAGCGGTTTTGATGTCGGTAGTGAGTGGGTTGGCGTTTTCGAGTGATTGTTTTTTCTCGGCGAGACGGAGGGCTTCGTTAGCGGCAGCGATAGCATTGTCGCGATTGGTGAGTGCAAGATCAAGCGCGTTTTTAAGGGTGATATACGTACTGCTGCGAGTATTGGGGATTTCAATTTGCCAGGTGGTGTTGTGGTAGGTTTCATTATCAGCAAATTGAGCTTGGAGTCCACAATTACCAAAGGGAGCTGGTTGATCGATTCCAACCGAGTACGTACCAGTCTCAAGTCCGGTGAGTCCAAGCGAGTAACCACTCACAGCTCCGGAGTTGTATACCCTAAGTGTGTACACCCCAGGCTCGGTACAGCGGTAGGTGCCGGTGATGACGGGGGCAGGAGAAGATTCAAAAGGGTTATTACTCTCGGTTGCGAGACTATTTGAGTACAACGCACGACGTGCGTTGTCGACCGCCTGGTTGGTTTCTTTGGTGACACGTTCTACCTCAGCCCGGGCTGCTTCGACACTCGCGCTCGTGACCGCTCGGGCTTCCGGGCGGACGCCACGAATGAGACTTTCGAGGTTGGCTTCGGCAATAGCAAGGTCTGCCCTCGCCTTGTCGAGGTTGGCGACTTCCCGGGCACTTCCGAGGGTGGCGAGAATAGTACCCGCTTCCACTCGATCACCCTCTTTGACTGGTACCGCAGCGACTACACCACTCGTGGGGAAGGCGAGTTCGGCAGTATTCCGACTACGGGTGACACCAGACACGGAGACGATAGATTCGACGATACCAGTTTCGACGGTAGCGAGGGTGAGACCTGCAAGCGGGTCACGGGTCAAAAAGCTTACGAGATAAAAGAAACTCGTACCAAGGAGGAGAAGTGCAATGCCGACAATGACGCCGTGCCGAAGAACAAATGAACGCATGATATAGCTAGTGTAGCATGCATTCATTCATTGATTCTTTGTTTATAACAGTCTTTTAATATATGAACTATAGTATACTACTTATGTAAGTAGTGAACTTTATGGCTCGAACTGAAGACAAAAACAAAGCAATAAAAATGCGACAATCGGGAATGAGTTATTCGCAAATCAAATCCGAACTTGGAGTAAGTAAGAGTACGCTTAGTTTGTGGTTACGAGATTTACCGCTATCAGATAAGCGACTGCGGGAACTTCGCGATTTTAATCAAGTAAGAATTGAAAAAACACGAAACAAGAAACAGGAAACGCGAAATGCTCGGCTAGACTTGGTTGCAGCAAAAGTAAAATCGGAAATTGGCAAACTTTCAAGAAGAGAAATGCTTATTGCTGGGTTTTTTCTTTATTGGGCAGAAGGAGGAAAAACTAAAAACTATACAACTACTTTATCAAATACTGACCCGAACATGATACGTGCTTTTATTACTTGGATTGAATTGCTCGGAATTCCAAAAGTGAAGATGTATGTTCGGTTACATTTGTATGCTGATATGTCTGAGAAGCAAGAAATTGCATATTGGTCAGAGGCGATTAATCTTGATAAAAAACACTTTAAAAAATCTTATATAAAAACATCCAGACTATCTAATTTAACGTATATAACAAAAGGACATGGAACTTGTAATGTCATTGTGCCTGGGCGTGATATCACAGAATATGTATTGCAGGGACTAAAAGTAATCTCCGATTCTTTCTAGTCCGCGTGCTTGGACTTGAACCAAGGACCATCGAGGTATAAGCTCGAGACTCTAACCAACTGAGCTACACGCGGATGTGTACGGGTGCTACTATACCTCGAAATGAGATGTTTCTCAATAAAAATCAGCCGGGCTGTAGGCCGGCTGATTTTTATTGAAGTGATATTAGCTTAGATAGTAACCACGATATCCTTCATATCCTTACGCACTTTGGCGTAGCTTTGCCAAGCGTCATCCGCACTGCGGTGCCCAAGGGCGAGGGCGACGGTGGCGTGGAGGTTGTGAGCCTTGAGACCAAGGACTTCATCAAAAGCGTCTGCGTTAAAACCAGACATCGCGTGGTTGTCGACATGGAGTTCTGAGGCGGCTGCCATCATGGTACCTAAAGCGATGTAAGCCTGGAGCTGTGCAAAGGCGAGACGGCCGGCTTCACCGCGGCCATTCATATCGCCAAGCATCATACCTTTAAAGCCATCAAGCTGTGCCACATCCATCCCGCGGAGGCGAGCAGTACGCTCGACATACTCGGTGATGTACGCTTCGTCGATATCAGTACGAGCAGCGAGGATAACAAGCGCACTATTTTTCGCAAAGTGTTCCTGTCCATAGGCGTGTTCGACAAGTGCGTCACGTTTGCTTTGATCGGCTACAACTACCAGCTGAAATGGCTGGAGACCATAGGCGGTGGGGGCGAGGTTCCCTGCTTCGAGGATGGTGCTGAGCTGTTCAGCTGGTAATTCTTTACTCGTATCAAACTGCTGTGTGGCGTAGCGCCACTGCAAATTTTCAATGATTGACATAGGAACGTAGTATACCCTAGGGGGGTATATATGCAAGGGTGGATAACTCACTGAAATTCGCCATAGTCGGCCTGCGGCCGCGTTGGCTCATTCCATATGCAGGCTTTCGCCAATTTTTGCAACACGCTCGGCGATGAGGGGGAAGTGGCGGGCAAGGTCGGGGGTGGTGTGATTGAAGGGAAGGTGGGCGACGAGGTCGCGGGCTTCGTTGCGCGCCGCCTCGACGAGCTTGAGGTTCTTAATCGCTTCCATCCCGAGGTCGGAGAGACCAGACTGCTTCGCCCCATAGAGTTCGCCGCTACCGCGGAAGGTGAGGTCGTGTTCGGCGAGTTCAAATCCATTTTTGGCAGTCACTAGTGCCTTAAGGCGTTCTTTCGTTTTCTCACTTTTACTATCAGTCACCGCAAAGCAGTACGGCTGGTGAGTTCCACGCACAACACGGCCACGTAGCTGGTGGAGCTGCGAGAGACCAAACCGTTCAGCACCTTCGATGATGATATTCGTCGCATTTGGCACGTTCACGCCGACTTCAACTACCGACGTTGCGACCAAGATATCAAGTTCGTGCGCTGCAAACCTCGCCATCACTTTATCCTTTTCAGCCGGGGTCATCTTGCCGTGGAGTACCCCGAGGCGCCAGTCTTTGAATTCGGTTTTACCAAGGCGCTCCGCTTCAGCGGTGACGGATTTGAGAATCAAAGCGGTTTGTTTGTCCGGGTCAGGTTCCTCAATCCGTGGACAGATGACATAGGCCTGTCTACCGGTCTCGAGTTCACTGCGGACATGGTCGTACATCGACGCTGCTTGGCCAGGGCCAATGATTTTGGTGATGATGGGTTTGCGCCCCTTGGGCATTTGATCAAGGAGCGTGATATCAAGGTCGCCGTAGATAGTGAGCGCGAGCGTACGGGGAATTGGGGTCGCAGTCATCGAGAGGAGGTGTGGCATGCGAGCGTCTTTCTTCGCAAGTGCCTTCCGCTGATTGGTCCCAAAACGGTGCTGCTCGTCGATAATGACGTAGGCGAGGTGTTTGAACTCAACACTCTTGTAGATGAGCGCATGGGTACCGATGAGGATGGGTACCTCGCCGTTTTTGACCCACTTCAGGAGCTGGGCTTTGCTGATGGGGGTGGGCTTGTTTGGGTTACTTTTGCTCGGGAACTTTTGGCAACCACTCCCGGTGATAAGGCCAATGTTGATAGGGAGGTGTTTGAAGTACTCAATAAATGATTCGAAGTGTTGCTTGGCCAAAATTTCCGTCGGTGCCATATACGCCACCTGCAAGTTTCCATATTCCAAATCAGCAACAGACGAGGCAAGACCTCGTACTTGTTCGAGGTCTTGCCTCGTACTTGAGTTTTTTGTGGTATAATTTTTTCGGCCTTCGGGTGGACGTGAGGTCGCGACCGCGTACGCGGTAGTGGCTGCGACCGCGGTCTTGCCGCTCCCCACATCTCCCTCAAGGAGGCGACTCATGGCGACATTATCGGTGAAGTTTTTGATGATAGTCGCGATGGCAGTCTCTTGCGCTGGCGTCAGTGCAAAGGGGAAGCGGCTGGTGAAAGCTTCAAGATGTTTCTTGTCGGTATTCACCTGATACGTGGTGGCGGCGCTCACGGCAGCGCGATCAAGTGCCTTCTGTACTTGAATATAAAAGACTTCTTCAAAGGCGAAGCGCTTGCGAGCACTCTCCGCGTGCTCAGCCTTCTTTGGACTATGAATCCAGACGAGGGCGGTCTTGAGATTGGGGAGTTTGTACTTCGTGAGTATTGCTTCAGGAATGGGGTCAAGGAGGGTTTCAAGCACGCCCTTCTCAAAACACTTGAGCGCCGTATGGTAGAACCACTTGCTCGTCACGCCTTTGGTCTCGCGGTAGACCGGGTAGATGGTGTCGTCGGTGATTTCGCTCCCTTTGAAGATACTGTCGTGACGGTCGACGGGGAGGGTATCGAGTTTTTCGACTTCGGGGTTGGCGATATAGAGCTTACCTTCGCTACCGGTTACTTTGCCAACCAGCTTCACATACATACCATCGCTGTACATCTTGGCCATGTACGGTTGGTTGAACCACATCACCTTTATCTTGGCCGAGCCGTCTTCGATGTAGCCTTCGGAGATGGGGCGTTTGCTCTTCCAGGCTTTACGGGTCTTAAGGCCAGACAGCTGGCCAAAGACGATGGCCTCTTGATCTTTGACGAGACCACCAACCGATTGAATATCACTGACGTCCTCGTAGCGAGCGGGGAGGTGCATGAGGAGATCGTAGACGGTGGTGATACCCAGTCGCTTGAGCGCCTTCTGGTGGATGGTGTCAACACGGAAATGAGTAGTGAGAAGGTCGTTCGGGGACATGTGAGAGTAGTATAGCAAATTAGACCGCTACCTATTGCACTCTCTGGCAATTGGGCGTATTGTATTTTGAGTGGCACATGGTGTGTCGCTGTTTCGAAACCAACCTGGGAGTGTTACTGATGAAACTTGACTTCCGTCTTTTCGCGGCTGCGGCCGTTTTGATTCTCGCCCCTCTGTTCCTCATCACGATGCTGGCCAGCGCCTCGTTCAGGCTCGATGTCGGACTCGTCGCCCTCATCGTGCTCGCCGTGGGCGCCGGTGCGATCGCCCTCAGGCTGATGTCGGCCGGTCGACTGATCATGGGCGATCATCTGGTCCTTCGGCGCGACATGGATGACAATTTCTATCGGCGCCAGCCGGAAGGCGGATCGGCGAAGTCGCATCGCACTTTCGCTTCAGCGGCCGGGGGACACGTCGCGCGCCTCGCTGCCGGTCTGAAGCAGCTCGTTGGACACGGAGCCGGCGGCCGGATGCGCCTCATGATGGCGCAGTAGACCTGATCGTTCCAACAACGGCTCACCCCTCACAAGGGGGTGAGCCACCCCAAGCATTCGCTTGGATTAATCCACCTGTTATGAGTACTGCTACTATTGTAGCCGAGGGACTCATGACGGGTTTTTTCGTCTGAGTTTGCTATAATTACGTATATGTTTGAAAAACCGGTATCTGCTGAGTCAGTCTTAACTCCGCATGAGAAACTGTTTGCTTATATACAATCAAAGGCAGGTTTACCGCCTGGACGATACAATCTACAAGTGCAGGTAGAAATACCAGTTACCAAAGAATTACAAGAGAGTGCCTTGTATGGTGCCAAACTCGAAGATACAGAAAAGGGGCAGGTACTTATTATTGAAGCTGCCGATGAAACCGGAAAGATCCAGAGATATGTATCAGTTGAGGGGTCAATTAGAGACTTCAAACAACAAGGTACGGCTAGTACACACCAGATACACTTTGTGGGTTTTTCTACTCATGAGTAGGTTGCTTCTGTGTCGAGAATGTCTCTGGTAGATGAACGGGCTTCCGCGTATGGCCTTTTTCGTATTTGCGTTTTAAGTAGCCTGTCCGTATAGTAGCGGTAGGAAAGCATGAGGGAGGCTAGAAAGATGAAGAGAGTCGATGTGTGCACTACGGCAGCGGCGATTGCTGCGGCGGTGCGGAGTCGCCTTTCAGGCGAGGGAGATGAAGTGGCGGTCATTGTTGTGGTGGATGATGGCAGTTCCTTTCTGCAACCACCAGACCAAGAGGTGCACGCTCTCCGCGCCTTTACGAGTGGTCTTGGCTTGTTAGTGCCAGACCTCGATCCTGCAGCTGGTCTCAGCTTCGGGGTCATCCGCCAGCCGCTCTTGGTGGAGGTTGATACTGTCGCTCAGCTGGGGGTTTCAGAGATTTTTTTCGGGTCACATAAGGTGGTGGAGATGCCACTTCCTGACTTGGAACCACCCAAACTGGAGCCGTTCTGGCAGCGGCTGAACACTCCCCCGGCTTCGGCTACGAGGCGTCAGGGTCGTGGTCCTCGGGTGAAGAACGGGAAGATAGTATGACCAAAGGAAATCTGATCGTGTCCGAAAGGCAGCGATGCCGAGCATCGCTGCCTTCCGGAATAAAGTATGACAACCAGCCTTTACGGCTGGGTTTTTTGTTTTATAACCAGCGATGGTGTTGGTGTTTGGAATATTTGTCTGTACTATAAAAGTAGGTACCGCATGATGCGTCACCACCCGAGCCTAGAAAGGAGGCCCGAGATGTTTGACTTCCGTTCTTTACACGACCATGGACCCCCTCTGCGGTTGTCCGAAGCGGTGTTGCTGGCTGTAGCCTGCAGTTACTGGCATGTGCACGAGTCCGAGCTGTTCGCTCGAGAAGAACTGCAGCTCGTTTGTCGTCGGCTTGACGATGGACGCTACGAGTATCTTCGTTTTCATGATGATGGCGGACTGGAACTGTTCCAGCCCCGCGACTATCGTCAACACCCCAGGAGGGTTCCTTGCTAAACGACACCGAACCGTCTACCGACGCGTCGTACGACCCGTCGAAGATTATCATCGGTAAAGGCGCGAATCTGCTGATGTCTCTACATCTTCACCGCGCCTTTTCCAATGCCAATTTTTTTTAAATACTGAGACGTTTTGCTGATTTTTAATATACCCATACTCGCTCCCTGTCTTCTTGCAGAGATTTATTAATCGGAGTATAAAGGTAAGTACCACTCCGGATACAGGGAGGTGGTTGCGGGGCGTACCCCCAATAGAAATCGGATGGAGAGGTGAAATGAAAAATCTCACGATGCGCGCACTGCGCGGACGGACCTATGCCATGGTCGATGCGGCGCGCGGCGGTTCGAGTGGCAAGGTCGAGACGAAGATCGGTGACACCGGGCACATCACGGCCGACAAGGACGCCTCGCTGGGCCTGGACATGGAAGCCGCGGGCGCTGCCGTCTTCACCAACATCAAGCTGTCGTGACCGCGATGTCAGCCAGATCGCGTGATCATCCCAAGCGCACATGAGGTTTGGGAGCGGTCCCCTCGACCGCTCCCAACCCGGAAGCATTTGCTTCCACCCAAGTCCATACAAGGTACCCTCTGCATAGGCAGACGAATGGGCACCCTCGTATGGCCTTTTTCGTATCTGAGATTTGGTTATAGGCAGTTTGGTATAAGTCACTTGTATTCGTATTTGATATGTGATTAAATGTCGCCCTGTGCCTGCAAACTGATGTTTGTTCTGCACGACACCGCCGTCTTCGGACGGATGAGGTGTGAAAGATCATTGAAGCAACCAACGGGAGAGACCCAATGAAGACCACTTCGAAACGCACTGTCGCCACGACCATGGCCTTGATCCTGGCGTCGTCGGTTCCCACGATCGTGGCGGCCAACACGCTGGACAATTCCATCGCTTCCATCAAGGTCGACCTGATCGAACTGCCGGCCGACATCGTCGGCAACTACCTCATCGCCCGCGCCGAATCCGGTCGTTTCATCGCGATGCAGCCGGGCGAAGACTCGTCGCTCCTGAGCGTCGGTCTCGGCACCTACGACCTCGACGACAACATGGTCTTTGCGACGGCTGAACTGCAGTCGGGCGACAACGGTCTCGACTTCGAAGCCGTCCGCTCGGGCGGCGTCCTGATGCTCGACAACGGCAAGGCGCTGAAGATCGACTCGCGTCTCGTCGCGATCAAGCTGATGCAGGCCAACGGTGGCGAATACCTCGGCAAGATGACCGGCACGGGTGATGGCGCAGAGCTGATCTTCAGCAACCATCTGCAGGTCGGCGAAGGTACGCTCCTCGATGTCACGAAGGTGGTTCTCGCGGAGATGGTCTTCATCGTTGCCGAGGACTCCGCCAAGGACATCGTGCTGGCCGTGGAAGCGACGAAATCGGGCCAGACCTGGGTGTCCAAGGGCCACATCGGCCGCCTGGGCGAAGACGGCAACATCGTCGACATCTCGACCACCGGCCTGTCCGCCTTCGGAATCGGCATTCCGCCCGCTTCGACCATCGCCGAGACCAAGTCGTCCGGCGCCGGCCACGAGAAGCGCGCCGCCGCGGCGTCCTGACCTGGGCGTCTCCCAATCAACCGGCTCGTCCCTCACAAGGGGGTGAGCCACCCCAAGCTACCGCTTGGAACCACACACCTGTTATGAGTACCGCTACTGTAGTAGCCGAGAGACTCATGACGGGTTTTTTCGTATCTCACGCCGTCAATGCTATACTAGGAGCATTATTTTTTTAAATACTCATTTCTGTATGGCACCAAAGAAATCAGTTCCTGTTACCAAAAAAGCGACTCCAAAAAAAGCCGCCACCAAATCGGTGGTAAAGCCGGTGGTCAAAAAAGCCGCTGCCAAAAAACCGGCCAAGAAAAAAGACTACGCCAAGCTGGCGCTCGCCCTCCACAAAAAACTCAAAGGGAAGCTTGAGGTGGTGAGTAAAGGCAAGCTCGAAACTCGCGACGATTGGAGTACCATGTACAGTCCTGGTGTGGGTGCTGTGTCGACGTACCTCGCCAAGCATCCAAAGGAAGCACGCGAATACACCATCAAAAAGAATACGGTAGCGGTCATCTCTGATGGCTCAGCTATCCTCGGTCTCGGAAACCTCGGTGCGGTGCCAGCCTTGCCCGTGATGGAGGGGAAGTGTGCGATATTCAAAGCGATGGCCGGTGTCGACGCCTTCCCAATTGTGCTTGATACGCAGGACCCAGAGGAAGTCATTAAGGTCATCAAAGCCATTGCGCCGACCTTTGGCGGGATTAACCTCGAAGACTTCGCTGCGCCACACTGTTTTGTGATTGAAGAGCGCCTCAAGGCTGAGCTCTCGATTCCGGTCATGCACGATGATCAGCACGGGACGGCAATTGTAGTCCTCGCGGGACTGCTTAATGCGGCAAAGGTGGTGGGGAAGAAGTTTGAAGATCTGAAGGTAGTCGTGGTCGGCGCTGGTGCCGCAGGGCGCGCAGTGACACTGCTTCTTAAGAAAGCCGGTATCAGTCACATCATTGTGACCGATAGTAAAGGGGCTATTTATGCAGGACGCGCGGACCTTACTGGGTACAAAAAGGATCTTGCTCTCACCACTAACACTGACCGCCTCCAGGGTGATGTGCAAAGTGTGGTCGCGGGCGCTGATGTGCTCATTGGACTCTCAGGTCCGGGCACCATTGCACCAGCCCATATTGAGAAGATGGCCGAAAAGCCAATTGTCTTTGCGCTCGCCAATCCGATTCCAGAAATCATGCCAGACGATGCCAAGCGCGCTGGAGCCTACGTGGTCGCTACCGGTCGGAGCGACTACCCTAACCAGGTGAATAACTCCCTCGCGTTCCCCGGTATTTTCCGTGGCGCCCTTGATCGTGGTGTGACAAAGATTACCGATGAAATGAAGCTCGCCGCCGCGAAGAAGATAGCGAGCCTGGTAAAGCAGCCGACGGCTGAGATGGTGATTCCGCCAGTGATGACACCAGGATTGGTGAAAGCGGTCGCGAGTGTGATTAAATAAAATTCAATCCAAAACCAAAAACCACTTCCCGGCGGGAAGTGGTTTTTGGTTTTACCGCACCGCGTAATGTTGACTTAACAATCGGTACGAGTGAGAGCCCCACGCAATCAGGGTGGCAATCATACCGAGGAGGCCAGCGAGGATAAAAACGAGCGCCATACCGCGGTTGGCACCGGTACCGAACCAGTCGCCAATAAGGTCAACACCAGCACCGGTCGTCATAAACGGAATAAAGATAAACGCAGCAATTGGTCCGATAAGGAAGGTGGTGATCGGGGTAGCCATACTTTCAATACTCTGAGCAAAGCCAAACACCCGTCCCTGTTGTTCAAATGGTACTACTGCCTGCATGACCGTTTGTTCCGCTGCTTCAATCACCGGGAAGAACAGCATCCAGGTGAGCATGCCGACGACGAGGAGGGGCACTGACGCCTGCAGCGGGAAGATGAGACAAACACCCCACATCACCATATTGAGTATCATAATGAGTCGCATTGGACGAGCCCCAACCCCACGCTGACTGACATAGATACTCCCACCAATACTCGCAAGACTCACCAGTCCCCACATAATGCCCCACGCCTCGACCGAGACAAGGGAAAGTCCGTAGGCATCCATCAAGGCCATAAACACACCCCCGAGGAAGTTGTTAAACGTATTAAAGATAATGATACCGATGAGTCCCGGGATGGCGGCGGCGAGGAAGTAGGAGCCTTTGATATCGATACGTTTGGGTTTTTCTTCGAGGTGGACAATTTCTTTTTCGGGCAGTGAGATAAACGCGAGGTGCAGGAGGGCTAGTAGAGTAGCGCTTATTGCTACTATAATTGCCGTACCCATCCCAAAGAAACCGATGATAAGTCCACTAAATACTGAGGTCACTGCAAACGAGAGTCCCATCGAGGCGCCAACGAGCCCGTTGGCTTTATCGCGATTCTCGGCAAAGAGCATGGTGACAATAGTCGACTGGGCAATCATGCGGAGGTTGTTCGCCACCACGCCAAGCATAAGGACGAAAATCAGTATCCAGAGCATCGGGGAGAAGGGTTCTTGCCAGGTGGTCTCTGGATGGGTGAAGTAAATAGCGGCACCAATACAGTAGGCAACAAGCGACATGAGACTTGATTGCACAAGCGCGGTCTTTTTGCGTTCACGATCGACAATTGGTCCAAAAACAAAACCACCAAACATGCCCGCAACAGCAAAGGTCCCCGCTATCCACGAGGTGGCGAGTACTGATTCGGTTTCGATATAGACCCAGAAGGTAAGCGCAAACCAGACAAGGTTATTGGTGATACCGGCGAGGAGGTTGTTTGCGAGCACGTGATAAAAAGTAGTTTGGTGGTTCATGTATAGGTAAATATAGTTGTTATCCTAGCATAATTTTGGAAAACGGTACTTTTCTGGTATGCTCACTACACAAATTTTGGAGAGTTGGCTGAGCTGGCCGAAGGCACCACACTGCTAACGTGGCAGGGGTTCACACCCCTCGAGGGTTCGAATCCCTCACTCTCCGCCAAGTCGTGCTAGCACGAGACGCTAGTATAGCTGTGACAAAACAAAACACCCAAAGGGTGTTTTGTTTTGTACTTTCGCAGGTGTGCTCTATACCGCGTCAAATCGTACCTTGTTTTCCACCATCCATTTTTGCTGGTCTTCTTTAGTTTTATTTGGATCATTCATTACATCAGCATGAGCTTGCATGTAGTGTGGCATGAGTGCCTGCATCCAGTCTTCAAATGTTTCACCATCTGCTGTCACGTCGCACAAATCGCATTTCAATGTTTTCATAATATGTTACTTATTTTTTCTCTAAAATACAAATAAAGTGGTAATGCGGAACTTAGACCGACACAAAAATTCAATAGCATAAATCATCCAATACTTGGAACTTCCCGATCTTTAGCATCATGCCACAGAAATATCCAGAAGACAAAAGAAGCAATGAGTAGGTCGGATGAAAAGGTACTTGATGCATAGTTGGCAAACAAATCTCGAATGAAACCAAGTACATTTAGTGCTCCATCATGGATCATAAACGAAACTGCAAAATAAGTAGGGACAGCGGTACCAATAACAAATGCGCCAAAATAAATTTGTTTCAAGTTCATAATAATTTTATTTTAACATAGAAAATTCTCTCAATGTCTCTTAGACGTGACTGTGCTTGTGAGAATCTTTCTTAATCATGTCAAGGAGTTTTGCCAAAGTGACATCATAAAACTTCTTTATCAATAATGCTTCCGCTTCGTCAAAAGCTTCTCTTGTAGCAGTATTAACAGCTTTTTCTATCTGACACTCTGTACCTTCATTACGATTAGTTATTGCCAATAGTGCTGGTGATTCCACTGCTTTGTATATATCAAGAAGAGTTACTTTCTTAAGGTCACAAGACAATGACCATCCACCCCCGTGCCCTTTCTCAGACTGCACAAAGCCCTGTTCGCGCAGTCCAGCCATTGTCCTGCGAACTACCACGGGATTAGTTTGCATTGCTTTTGCTAAGTCCTCGGATGTTGTTGGTTCCTGTGACCCAGCCATATGGAGAAGAATGTGTAGTACATCTGAAAATTTAGTACTCTTTTTCATAGATGCTTATACAGTGCGTTTGAATGCCAGATAATATTGAATGGGTAGCAAAAAATCTAATTCCTCGATCAGCTCAAACCCGACTTCCTTCATTTCTTCCTTCACTTTATCGGGAGACACCCGATGTCCCATAGGCTGACCTTCAATTTTTTCTTCCGTCCTATCAATCACCACAAGCTGACCTTCTGGTTTAAGGGATTCTAAAACTTTGGTGAAGTAGACAATACGATCTTTAAGGTGGTGGTAAACATCCACTGAGAATATAAGATCAGCTTGTTCTTCTAACTTAAAACTACCGTCTAGCTCAGTCGTCTGTACATCTACATTGGCAAGTCCTAATCCAATCACTCGGTCTTTAAGGTACTCTGCCATTTTAGGTGCTTGTTCAAAACAGATAACTTTGCCGTTCCTTACCTGTTCAGCCAATCGGACAGTGAAGTATCCCGTACCTGCACCTATATCGACTACGACAGCATCGTCACGAAGATTAAAAGATTTGATAACCTCATCTGGTTTTTGCCATCCATCTCGTTCTGCTCCATCAAATTTCTCAATAAACATCTCTGGGTTATCAAAGACGTTTTGCGAATAATCGCCATGGTGATGTTCGGAATTATTGCCTACATTGTTTATCATGTAACTTATTATATTACATGACTTTAAAGTACGCAACTATTAGTGACATTATTTAACGGTGAGAGATTTCGGTACTAAGCTCCAGCCTCTTTTGACTTAAAATAATCTGTGACTGAAAACAGGTCATGATTTCACGCTTCTCCTCCACCGACCCTTCTTTTAGCAAAAACTTAATATACCTCTTAATATCAATGTCACCAATCTCGAAATTTAAATCTTGACCCAGTAGAGATAGTTCAAATTTTTTATATCTAGTCACTTCTGAAACAATCTTCTTCTGTACAGAAGTTTCATTAATTTGCACTCCGTCAATTAGAGTTTGTAATTGTTTAACTAAGTCCGTCTCGGCTATATACCCACACTTGCAGTTTTTGTCTCTCGCTTTGGTACACCCATAGTAGATATGGGCTTTAATGCTTCCATCCTTGAGTTTTTTGTATTTTTCATCAGCACTGATACCGGATCCACAGAGTCCGCATGTCATGAGCTTAGTAAAAGCAAATTCTTTTTCTTGTCTGGTTTTTAACTCATTACCTTTAAGCTGTGTCTGCACCTGGTCAAATAGCTCTTTAGCAATCAGTGGTGGATGTTTGCCGTTATACCAATTACCAGATTTCTTCGGGTACTCAAATACTCCGTAGTAAAATGGATTTTCCAATAACTTGTATATGTTGCCGAGACTGAGTGGTTTCTTGCTCGGTAGGGCTTTGAAATTAATATCGAATTTAAGCCAGTGATAGACCTTTCTCCCTGACCATTTCTCGTAGGCTACTTTCTCAAACATCTGTTTTATAACATGTCCACGTTCAGGGTCGATATACGTCTCGCACTTTCGATCCATGCGTTTTTCTTTGAGGTAGCCAGTTGGCGCTGGTGCTGGCCATAATCCCATTTCAACCCTTGTTTTCAGTCCCCGCTTCACATTGATACTTTTATTGTCATTCTCAAGTTTTGCTTGAGAACACAGAATCATCAGAAGAAACTTTTCACTTGGCGTGTTTGTAAATGTTTGACCATAAGTACGGATTTCTCTTAATAAATGCTGATCCATAAGATCGACGAGTGAACCTAGATCGCCTGCATTCCTGCTCAGTCTGTCTGGATGCCACACGATAATTCCATTGAAACGTTCTCGCCTAATATCTTCAAGTATTTCTTTAAAGACAGGTCGTTGACCTGAATCTTTTGCAGAATGTGACTCACGTCTGATTTCAACAATATCCAGTTGTTCACGTTCAGCAATAGCTAACATCTCCTTAACTTGCGAATCAATTGAAAGTGCTTGTTTTTCATCAGACTCGGTAGATTTCCTAGCATATAGTAGATACTTAACTGGTACTTTTGGTACGTCGGTTTTAACTCCGAAATTGTTCATCACTTGTGTTTCCATCATTAATTAATGACAGACCTGCACGAGGTGCATAGCTATGCAGACTAAGAAAAACGTCACATACTCGCTTTTAAGCCTTAGCAAAGCAACGAACATGCGATAGAGTGAAATAGGCAGTAAAATCTGCTATTATTGTTCTCGTAGAATCGAATATTTAGAAGTAGCCTAAACTCCAGAGAATATCTGGAGCATGGTGAAAAGTCCTATCA
>JBJOPW010000013.1:0-32783 GCA_046050355.1 Candidatus Parcubacteria bacterium | reverse complement strand
AATGATTGAAGAATACATCAAACACCACTTTGAGGGTGAAGCTGGTAAAGATGCGTTCAATGTGCAGGAACCATGAGAGACTTCAGTCGTGACCCACTCTGTGCACTTCTAGTGCACAGTGGTTGAATTTTCATGCACGAATGGTAGTTATAAGGTGTATATGAAATCATGGATTATTGCCGGAGGATGTTTTGGTTTATTTAACGTTTCGGGAGTACTTGTGGTCGCTTTTAGTATGCCGGTTGAGTATATGTACCCTAAGCCAGAAGCGCACATAGCCGGCGTTGTCCCATCACAGATTGAACACTGGGAAATGTATTAATGATTAATACAAAGGACGAGGCAAGACCTCGTCCTTGATTTGGAGACACGTTGCTACTTTTGGCAGTTGGGACAGTAGTGGGTGCCGCGGCCAGCGCAGCGGATTTTTTTGATAGTGGTGCCACAGCGGGGGCAGGGGGTGCCTTGTTTACCAAAGACCTGGAGGTAGTCCGTGTAGTTGCCATTGTCGCCACCGGTATCAACAAAGTGCTGAAAGGTAGTACCACCGACGCGGATAGAGGCGTTCATGACCTCTCCAGCAGCCTTGGCGAGCTCTATCGCCTCGACCCGGGTCACTTTGTCCGCGCGTCTGGTTGGACGCACCTTGGCCACGAAGAGGGCTTCATCCACGTAGATGTTCCCCAGTCCCGCGACGAAGGATTGATCAAGGAGTACCGCTTTGATGGGCGCGGTGCGGCGCTTGAGACCTTTGATGAAATACTCGATATCAAACCCGTCATGAATTGGTTCGGGTCCAAATTTGCTGCGAGCTACCGCGACTTCTTTCTCGCCCGCTATCTTCACATAGCCAAAGAGCCGCATATCGTTGAAGAATAACTGGGTGCCATTATCGAGTGCAAAGGTGATGCGAGTGTGGCGATTGGGGAGATGGATGTCAGTTGGCGTCAGCGTGTGTCCGCCACCACCGACAGTACCTTCAGGGTCGAGAAAGAGAAACTGCCCGGTCATCTTGAGGTGCGCGAGGAGAAAAAAGTCTACCTCATCCACAAAACTAAAAATCATAAGCTTGCCCACCCGGTCGATGTGCTCGATGGTTTTGCCAGCTACAAGTGTAGCGAAGTCGGCGTTATGGTCGGTAGATTTCTCATGGTGCACAATCACGTTAATAATGGTCCGACCTTTGAGGTGGTGGAGGAGTTGCATGCGGACGGTTTCTACCTCGGGAAGTTCGGGCATAGGTACAGGTAGGGTAACAGAACTAGATAAAAAGAAAAGAGCCGCGCCCTCGGGCGCGGCTCTTTTCAGAGGTTATTGTGTGGAATCTTCTAGAGGACAATACTGTCACTACCAGACTTCTCCAAACCTTCTTCTTTTGGTGTGCTTACCTTGCAAGTTTCACGAGCGGTCTTCTTGAAGGTATCCCAAGCGGCTTTGCGGTCACTTTTTAGTTTAGTTTGAGCAGCCTTTCGTTCGGTTTTCCAGTTAGACCAAGCTTCTTTGTAGGCGTCACGGTTGCCGGTATCGGTTGCGTTCCAAGCAGCGATGAGTGCGGTTGTACGTTTGTCAAAGGCAGTAACAAAGCTGGTACTAAAGGTGTTCCAGGCCGTTTTGAGTGATGCCTCTCGAGTTGCTACCGCAGTTGCCATACAAGTACGATTAACGGTAGTTGAAGCCTTGTCACCTCGTTCGCGAGTAGTGGTAGCTTTGGTACTTGAAGCATTACCTTCGCGACGTTCCTTCATTTCTTCAAAGCGACTCATCAATGTCTGGTATTGTGTCTGGAGTTCACTGACTGAAGGTGTAGCTGCAAATGACATGGCAGGTACAAACAGTGCAAGCATGACGGCAGCAATAACGGCAGTTTTTAATGAAACAGTTGTTGTCATATATAACGATTATTGAATAATGATAAACGTGAATAGTATAGCAAAAAATTCCACCCTTTGGGTGGAATTTTTTGCCCCAGTTGTTAGTTTCGATGAGGGGTTTTGGACAAGTGCCAGTGGGGTTAGCTTCCAGCCGGGAGACTCTGGCACGCAATGCCGTCGCCGTCACGATCGAGGCCATGGCGGTCTGGATTCTCAGTTGTCTTACAGGTGTCGTAGACTTCCTGGGCTTCAGGCTGGGTCTTGAAGTTGCTACAATTGTAGACATTTTCCTCACAGGTAGCACCATAGAGCGCTTTACCGTTCTCGTCACGCTGAATCATCGATTCTGAGAGCGAACCAGTCTCGACGAGCTTGCCGAGATCAACGTCAGTATTGGTGGCTTCGAGTCCGAGTGCAATGAGGAGGACAGCGCCGATACCGAGCATCCAGAGTCGCGTCTTCTCAAAAAAGAAGGCAATCACTCCGACGATAATCAGTAAGCCGATGATAATAATGAGGCGAGATTTTTTATTCTGGCGCCAATCAGCTACGTCTTTCATATACAAATATTAACTTTCAATGGTACTAGTATACGCCCAACGATATGTCTTGGTCTAGAGGTACAAGAAAACCGGCGCGACCAAAGGTCGCGCCGGTGCTTAGGCAACTAGTGTCGCCATGGCTCCAAGAGCGTGTTCGAGTTCCCGCGACTTGCGCTGGTGTCCAGCACTTTCACCCAATGTCGCGAGGAAGAGCATAATGGCGTTTTCAATTTCGCCGATTGCCGCCATCTTCTTTTCGGCGTCTGGGCAGAGCGCGATGCGCTCCCCAAGACCCTCGGGCATCGTCCAGACGATACTCCCAATCCGCGGATGCCGTATCACCATCGGCACGACGATGGGGAAGGGGTCTTCATACTCAGCCGGCTTCGGCAGCCGGTGGGGCAGACGACCGAGGTTCACAAGACGACGCGGATGCGGGGCTACCTGCCACCACGGCGTCTCACAGTTGTGGTGCTTGTGGATGTTCCGCAGGGGATCGATACCCCAATTCGGACCATCACGCACCACATCGCGGACATAGCTCACGCCGCGGGGGATGATGCCTCCGCAGAGGTCGCAGCAGTAGTTTTTGCGGGCTTTGTAGACGCGACCACTCCACGACGGGATGAGGTAGGTGCGGGTTTTCATCAGAGTGCCTCCTTTGAAGCTTTCGAAGAACGTTTCTGGTGCCATTGTGGGTGCATATGAGAAATTAGTAAAAGTGTCGACGAAATTCGACAATTATGCTAAAATAAGACTATGAAAACAGACACCATTAGTGCCGCGCTGCGCCGTCTCGATATGAGCGATGGCGAGCAGGCGATTTATTTATCCCTCTTGCGCGAAGGGCGTGCGACCGCACGTTTGCTCGCAGACCGGACGGGACTCACACGACCGTCGGTGTACGATCAGCTGAAGAAGCTCATTGCGCTCAATCTTGTTGTCGAACTTGATGTCGAGGGCAAGGCACACTTTGCCGCCAGCGATATCAAGCACCTCGACGCGCTGCTTGGAGACCGTATCGACCGCCTCGAGCAGAGTCGGCAGTTTCTCCTTGATGCACTTCCAAGTATCGAAGCCGGGCTTGATACCGTGACACCGAAGATTCGGTTCTTCGAAGGTGAAGACGGTATGAAGCAACTCATGAAAGATATCATGTGGCATGATGGCGTGGTGGTTGAAGCGACGTGGAATGATAGTGAGATACAAAAGATATACGATGCCGCCTTCCTCCGCTGGTGGAATGAGCGTCGCACCGCGCGTAAGATAAAAATCACCTGGCACTGCCCAAAGGCTGCAAAAAAAGCCGCCACACCACATTTCTATGTTGCGTCCCTCGATACGATAGTGACTACGACTGCCACCAAAGCCCCAGCCATGACCCGTCTCGTCTATGCGAACAAGGTCGCCTGTATCAGCTCCCAAAAAGAAGCCTTCGGATTCATAGTAGAGAGTGCTGAGTTCGCCACGCTTGAACGGAATTAAGACATAGCAAAGGGCGGATCGCAGGTATCCGCGCTCCGCCCGTTTTTGTTGCCCCCAGTTTAGTCTTTGGCGGGGAAGTTGCTGCAGACCGGACACCGGTCGAGTCCAGCTTTGTAAACTTCACCACACCCACCGCACTTGCGCCAATTTGACGGACCGAACTGTATGCACATAAGGCAGATAACCAGTTCTGCGTCAAAACGATGTCCGCACTGGCAAGTGATTTGCGGACTGCTCGGAAAGATCATTATTTCTCACCCCCCTAGATGGTGTCAGTTGGGACGTATAGTACAGTCAATCAAGGAATTACTCAATACCACTATGAAAATGACTAACGTGTACGACGAATGAGGGCGAGGTAGAGGGTGATGAGGAAGGCGAACGAGACGGCTGAGACAAATGGGAAGGTCACAAAGCCGAACATATCGATGACCTTGTCCGCACAGCTGGCACTCCCATCAACGAGGCATGGCATGATGCCGTCGCGGGTCTCGGCTGGCAACATCTGGTAGATGTACTGGTAGGTAGCGACTGCCATACCGGCGATAGAGAGCGCCATACCGTAGAGTGGGAAGTGGACAGTATCGCCACGTCTATAGGCAACGATAGCCATGAGCGCCTGCGGGTAAAGGGCAATACGCTGGAGCCAGCACAGTGAGCACGGCACAAAGAGGAATATCTCCGAGTAGAGGAGTGAGAGTACGACCCCACCAACCGACATCCCGATGATGAGGAGCCAGAGCCAATTGGTCTTTACAGCAGCGAGCCATGTCGGCCGAAACCGGAGGGTGTACAGCAGTAGGAGGGTAGCTGCGAGGAGCAGAAGGCTCCCGAGCGCCACCACGAGATTGATAACCGGCAACAAAGGTAACAAATTAAGCATATGTGGGTAGTATATCACTTTTCTAGTGGTGTATTCAAAACTTAATTATTTGAAAAAGTTCGAGTCCCATACAGCCAACGCGATTTTGTAACTAGATTTTTCAATCTATATTTCAGTACCTGTTGGGTACGATAGACTTTATATAAAAAGATACGACCCCGCTGGTTGGCGGAGTCGTTGCCCAATGCGGGACTTTCGTTCAGTGGTGAGCCATCCGTCGACGGAGCTTCTCGATTTCGTACTGGTCGATGCCAGGGTCATCGGGGCCGTCAACGAATTCCCAGTCTTCCAGGTTCGGTCCGAACCGAGACATGAAGCCGTGTCCAGGCCAGAAGATGGTGGTGGGAAGTGGCTTTGGTGCCTTACCGTGCATACGGGCCGTATTGGTCATGATAGTCGTCCCTGTCGATGAAGAGAGACCAGTTGCCACCGGCAACTTTCAGCCAAATCTGGAAGCGGGTTCCGAACCTAACCACCTTGCGATCGAATGCGCCATGCGTTCCTCCATTGTTTTGGCTCAAATACAATACAACACGTTTGCTTAATTAGCAAACAGAAAGACTTAGAGTTTTGCTGACTTCGTCCCATACAGCCAGCTTTGCTATACTAATCCTATGACAAAAACTGCATTAGTGGCTGGAGGTTGCTTTTGGGGGTTGGAGGATTTGATTCGCACATTACCGGGGGTGCTTGATACCGAAGTGGGGTATACCGGAGGGAAGAATGAAAATCCCACCTACGAATTTCATCCGGGGCATGCGGAGGCGGTTTTGATTACCTACGATGACGATGTGCTATCGTACCGGCGGGTGCTTGATTTCTTTTTTCAGATTCATAATCCAACGACGCTCAACCAGCAGGGCAATGACAAAGGTACCTCGTACCGGTCGGCGATATTTTATGCGGACGAGGCTGAGCTCGCGGACGCCAAGTTCATGATTGATGTCGTAAACGAATCCGAACGCTGGGCGGATCCGGTCGTGACCACTCTTGAACCGCGTGGTGCCTTTTGGCCAGCGGAGGACTACCACCAGGACTATCTTGAAAAGAACCCGGGCGGGTATACCTGCCACGCTATCTACTTTGAGAGTTATCTATCGGTATAAACAGCTTTAGTATTACTGTATTGACAATGTCACTACAGAGTATATACTTTTCGTATGGCTTCACAAAATACTATTCAGATCAGAATTGATTCAAAAACCAAAGAAGCAGCGCGTAAGACGCTCGATGAGCTCGGTATTGATATGTCGAGTGCGGTGAAGCTTTTTTTAACCAATGTCGTACACCGCAAGGGAATCCCGCTTGATTTGCTTACTGAAAATGGGTTTACACTGGCGCAAGAACGAGCTTTGCTGGAAGAAACGCAAATGGCAAAAGACTCGGGTAAACGTTTTGCTACCGTCGCCGCGCTCATGAAAGACCTTGAAAAGTAATATCTATGGTCTACGAAATCGTAGAGACGAAGCGATTCAAAACTGCGTACAAGCGCGTTAAGAATCTAAAGAGTTTCAAGAAAGAGGTTTTTGTGGAAGTGGTGACGACACTCGCGTCAGGAAAGAAATTGTCCGCGAAATATCGTGACCACAAGCTAGCGGGCAATCTAAAAGATTTTCGGGAATGTCATTTGGCGCCTGATATTTTGCTGTTGTATCAAATTGATGATGACCTGCTAGTTTTAGTGTTGGTGAGTGTTGGTAATCACGCTCAGTTATTTAAATAGGGTAGTGAGTACGCACTTAGTGCTATTGCCACACGCCATGTCTGGTGTCATCATATTTGTATGTCGAGTGTATCGGGTGCAGTCAGTGGGCTGCGCAATGGACACCTAGATTCAGTCATTGCGACCGAGCCGTTTTCGGTGGTGACCGCGTTAGATACAATTCTGGAGACGGCCGTACGTGAGCGAGTGTCTGATATTCATTTGAGTGCTGACAGTGGTGGTCTCGCTGTACGTTTTCGAGTCGATGGGGTGATGGAGAGGGTGGCTTCTATACCACGACTTCATCAAGATGAACTCATTGCCCGTATCAAAGTACTCGCTGGATTGCGAACCGATGAACATTTCACTGCCCAAGATGGGCGTTTTTCATTTCAGCTCGACAAGGAAGGATGTATTGATATCAGAGTTTCAATTCTTCCTATTTATGACGGCCCCAATTGCGTGTTGCGGCTACTCAAAACGGATGTAGAAATTACCGTTGAAAATCTCGGTTTTAGTGAGCCGGAGGCATTATTGATTGATCGGGCCATCCATAATCCCTATGGGTTAATCATTGTGACTGGCCCAACCGGTAGTGGCAAAACGACCACCCTCTACGCGCTCCTCAAAGAGATTAATACTCCCAAGAAGACTATCATCACCATAGAAGATCCGATTGAATATGTATTGCCGGGCGCCAATCAAATCGTCGTTAACAACCAAGTTGGGCTGAATTTTGCCACCGGACTACGGAGTATAGTGCGACAAGATCCCGACGTCATTATGGTTGGTGAGGTGCGAGATACTGAGACAGCGAAACTGGCAACCACCGCCGCTCTTACTGGTCATATGGTGTTAACGACTCTCCATACCAACGATGCGCCGAGTGCACTGACACGCTTACTGGAGATGGGAGTAGAACCTTATTTGGTTGCCTCAACGGTGAGTATTATTGTCGCACAACGTTTGGTTCGTCGCTTATGTCCGTATTGTAAAGTATCTGATACTTTGACACTGGCTGAGAAAGAGCGACTCGGGGCACTTTTGCCATCAACCAGTGTGCCGGATGTGGTCTCTCGTGAAGTTGGTTGTGATCTTTGTCGCGGTAGTGGGTACCAAGGACGATTGCCTATTTATGAAGTCTGCCCGATCACGAGTGAACTACGTGAACATATACTCAGTTGTCAGCCCGCATTTGTATTGCGTGAGGTGGCTACCACATATGGTATGGGAAGCCTTTTGTTGTCTGGACTTGAGCGTATTTCGAAGCAGGAAACAAGTCTGGCAGAGCTCTTGGCTGTTATATATGAGTAATATTGTCATACAATTTGATCGAATTATTACAATTGTGACGGATATCATCCGGCAGGTGATCGGACAGTTTATACGTATAGGTGTATTGCTTGAGGTCACCAAGCAACAAAAAATGTCAGAACGTGACTTTTTACACTTATTACAACGACTATCTGTGCTTCTCTCAGCCGGTGTTCAATTAAGTGTTGCTATTAAGATTCTATCTGAACAAATCTCAGCGCAAAAACAAAAGCAATATCTTAACGATATGTACCATAAAGTATTGCAAGGGTGGTCATTGACAAAAATTTTTGAGACAGAGATGTCTATGCCGATGTCAGTTAAGAACTTGATTACCCTCGGTGAAAAAACCGGTACACTTCCTGAACAACTGCGGGTGGCGGTTACCGAGTTGATGGCGGCAAGACAAGCAAGGCAACGTGTTGTTGCTGCCCTCGTCTATCCCACGTTACTGTTCGGAGTAACTCTCACGGTCACTATATTTCTTTTAGTGGTTATTTTCCCAAAAATTACACCAGTTTTTGCGGGTTTAAGTAGTCAGTTGCCATGGTCAACCAGAGTTCTTATGGCAACCAGTGCGTTTTTGTCTACGTATGGTCTGTGGTTGTTGGTGGCTATGGTGACAGTTACCCTGTTACTCATTTTAGCTGCAAGAAAATTTTTGGTAGTTAATCAATTGATTGTTCGTATCATATGTATGATACGACCGGTGCATTATTTTATTCAGACATTCAATCAAATACACATATGTCGTATGCTCGCAGTTCTGCTAAAGAGCGGCGTACGCAGTAGTGAGGCAGTGGCGCTCGTTGCCTTACATACCAAAAATCCGTTATTTAAAGAAGCCCTTGAAATGACCGCTGGAGACATGCAAGTAGGCAAAAAATTGTCGACTGCGTTGGCTCGCTATGGCAGTTTGTTTCGTAGTGATATGGTCGGCCTCATTGGTGTTGCCGAACAATCTGGTTCGTTACCGCAAACGCTACAGATGCTCGCTACGATATACGATGAAGATCTCGATATATACCAAAAGAAGTTAACGACACTCATTGAGCCGCTCCTCATGATTGTCATGGGTCTCACTATCGGTTTTATTGCGGTGTCAATAATTTCACCACTCTACGAACTGTCACATGTTCTATCGTCATAAACAAGGTTTTACGCTGATTGAAGTGCTGGTGGTACTCGTGCTCCTGAGCGGTATTATCGGTATGGCTGGAGGACTCGCGGTGGTGACCAATCAGTCTACTCTCACGGTTGCTCGGTCGAATCTAATGTCACTGTTAGCAACTGCTCGAGCGGACGCTTTGTATGGTCGTGATGCTCATCTGATTGGTGTGCGCGTACAGCATAGTGATATTGAGTTGGTGTCCGCATTACCACAGGCTACGAGTACATCGCTTACTGTACTTGAAACAATAGTAGGTGGTATGAAGCATGTCGTCCTCGACAGTGCGATAACGGAATATTGGTTTTATCCGTATAGTGGACGAAGTAATGCTCCTGGTCATTTGGTGCTTCGTGATCAGCAGACCAATGCTACTACCAGTATTACCATTACCTATGAAGGCATCATTGAGTAATCGACGTGGCATGTCACTGGTGGAATTGGTTCTAGCAATGGCCATTGGCTCTATACTTTTGCCGACAATTTTTATATCGATGCGTCACATTGAGGATGGATTAATTTGGTCGTCGTGGCGCATGGTGGCGAATCAAAAAATAACAGAACGAATAAAATCAGTTGAGTGGAATGGGTTTTTTGCGACTACATCTGGAGACCAGTACGTAAGTCATGGTGATGTGGTTAATGCATCATCTTGTCTAACCAATTCATGTGTACGGCTTTCTTCAGAAGTCGTCAGTGATGTTCCGTGCGGTAAAAAGCATATCGAGACAGCTTGGTTTTTGGTTCGCCATGGTGGTCAGGAGCGGTCGTTACGCACTTCTCTCTATCAGATTCACGAGAGAGACTTAGTAGATCGTGGCGGAGATTGCGCTTGGTTATACCAAGATAGATTCATTAATCCTACCACTGAGATTGTTTCGTTAGGTGGAAATTTTGATACTCTCGCTATTGACAGTTTCGACGATCTCCTCGTTATGGTTGGTTCATCCAGTCCACAAGTACGTGTGTATAGACAGACTTCCACCAATCCTCAAAGTTATTCGCTCGTGGCGAGCACTACGGGTGATGGTCGAAGAATCAATGCGGTGGATGTTGTGCGTGACCAACAGTCAGATCGACTATTTGCGTACGTTTTATTTCATGATCGGGTAAATCAATTAGGAGTGTTTGAGTTATTCTATGATCAAGCCCCACTACTTCGGAGCGTTCAAAATCTTGGTGGAGTGTCTGCGGTTGGTTCATTCCCGCAAGGGTGGAGGATCATGGTGTATGGCGATCGATTGTTTGCGGTAACGCGCGAGACGGCAGGAGCAGAGTTACATATCTTTTCAGTGAGTAATCCTCTGGTACCAACTGAAATTATACCTGCCCGTACGGAGTTATTTCGTACCGTTAATGATATGGAAATGTTTAGTAAACTTGAAAATGGTCAGCGTAAAGAATATCTAGTACTCGGCGCTAGCGCCGCTTTGAAAGAATTGGCACTATTTGATGTAACCGGATTGTTACCAGTTGAGGTGGTCGCTATTAATCTCCCGGGCACCAGCAATGTTGATGCACTCTATATGACAGCAACGCATATATACCTGGGACGGCAAGCCGTTACCGGTGGACCTGAATTGTATAAATTTTCTATTGAGTCACTCCTGTTGGGGAGTACAACACCGGAGGCAACCTACGAAGTGGGGGCAGGGGTAGGTACTATTACAGTGATTGGTAATGAGCTGTTGGTCACTACCACTCGGTCGCCGAGTGACATTGACCGATATACACAAGATGCTGTGTTGTGGCAAACAAATAATGCCCGCCTCAGTCGAGTATCGAGTCCGGGACTACTGCCATACCAAAGTGACCGTATTGATACCGGCGCGCTTTTTGTGCAACGAGCAAATGGTAATGAGGCGGTTCTCATCATTGACACACCATGAAGGCACACGGTTTTACACTTATTGAATGTTTGTTGTACCTGATGATTTTTAGTGTCTTTGTGACGAGTCTTGTGGTGCTACTGAGTAATCAGGCATATCACATGCGTCTGTACGAACAAGATTTTATTACACTACGCGATCGGCAGTTTGTATTTGATAAAATTGAGTGGTTGTTACAAACAGCGGATAGTGTGGTAGTTATCGATAGCGCCACGCTTGAAGTATCTATTGCTGGAGAATCGCTACAGCTTGTGAGTAATAATGAACGCTTATTTCTTTTAAGTCTTCATCGCGCTCCGGAACCGATTTCACCTACTCGCCTAACGGTGGGGTCGTGGCAGGTGAGGGAAGAATACCTTGGAGTAGATAGACGAATTGTGATCAACTATCGTATACAAGGTGAATCAGTAACGCAGGTAGTCTATGTACCGCTATAACTCACAAAAGTATCATGACGGATTTGCGACGCTATTGTTGGTAATGGTTGTCAGTTTCTCATTTTTAGTCGGTATTACTACGATTGGTCACGAAATTCACCAAACCCAAAACCGGAGCCTGGCGCGTCAGCAGTTCCAGACGGCACAAACGCTCACCTCTGCTTGTATCACTGAAATACTCGTGCGGATCTTACGATCGTCTGATTACAGTGGGAGAGAATCAATTGTATTGTACGGTGGTACCTGTGCGGTAGGTGAGGTGCTCGTTGATACAATCAACAATACAGCATCGTTTGACGTAGCAGTAAACGTAGGAGGTTATGTCTATCGAGAGTTTGTCACCAGAGAAACATACCAGTAATGACTGCAGGTAGGTATCCCTGTCAACCTAAGAGGTACGAGGAATTATGTGTGCCTACAATAGTATCGCCGGATCCTAGGCCGCACTTCTCGGTTACTGATAATTACTTGGTTGCCCAGTAGGTGTGTTCCTTGAGGAGAATACCAATCTGCTTCAAGAGATCCATGATAGTGGTCATGATCTGGTTCTGGCGGTCGGTCGCACTGAAGTCGACCACTTCACCCTCGACCTTCTTGTCGGCGATTTTCTTTACGACAGCTTTGGCAAGGTCACTCTTTGGGTCGAGGGTCTGACTCACCCAGTACTGCCCAGCGTCGTTACGACTGACGACATACAGCGCAGACTTGCCGTTGCCAACTGGACCCTGGTTGCAGAGGTAGCCCCAAGTCTCGTTCTTTTGGTGGTAGAGGAAGGCTTCCTGCTCGACGTAACCTTGAAGGGCGTCAGTGACGGTCACTACTTCAGCCGTGTAGTCCTTTTCGGTGATGGTCTTCTTGACCGTCGCGGTCACGATCATGGTGTCGTCTTGGCCAATGACCATATCAAGGTACTGGCCAGTTTCAACACATGAGAGCGCGTGTGAAGGGGTAGGGAAACTACCAATAAACACGACTAATAGTGGGATCAACAATAAAAATGATTTCATAAATATATACCTTATCTAATGACAGCTATCTATGAGAGAAGACGAACTGGTTGGCAGTTCCTTACTGCACTCAAGTTGGATTTCTGTACTGACTATGAAGAAATAAGCCCATCTACCAGCCTGGTACCTTCTTTATACTATGTGGTTGGTGGTTTTAGTCCTGGACGGTGACGGACATGCCTATTTCTGCCCATTCATACAACTCGCGGGCCTCATTCGGCCTGACATTGACACAACCATTGCTATAAGGACGACCAAACCCATTATGCCAGTACGCTCCATGTACCACAGCGCCTTGTTCGGTGAAGTAGAGATTCCAAGGCACACCAGGGAGGTCGTAGTAGTTCGTGGAGATACCTGGGATTGGTCCTTGCATATACCGGGAAGGAGTCTTGCGAAAGACCGTGAAGGTACCGCGAGGGGTGGGAGTGAGCTCACGTCCGGTTGATACGGTAAATGTTCGGACGAGAGTATCACCATCAAAAGCGTAGAGGAGCTGATCACTACGATCTATCAACAATCGCTTAGTGGTCATACTGGCGGTATCATTGAGTTCGTGCGGGCCGTCGGTTTTTACGAGTGTGCCAGCAGCTTCAGGGACATACCAAGGGAGAGTGAGACGTTCGGGATAGCGAAGCGCTTCGGGGAAGTCTATCTGATACCAACGGGTGCCGTCTGGTGCGGTGACAATATTTTTGACAAAGAGGACGCTGCCTATACGTAGCTTGGTCCGCTCAGTACTTGAGCTCGACGGGGCGGCATAGGCGCGGACACAGGTGTCACTTAGGCTGATACTACAACCGCTTGTGATTTCAATATAGGTAGGTGGTTTTATTGGTTGATCTTGCAGTGGACCAGTTGATACTGGTGGGTGAGATGGCGTCTGGTGTGCCGTAGTAGCAGTTTGGGTTGGTATCGCTACCACGGTGTCAGGGAGGGGAGTGAGTTTGTAGTCGGGTCTAAAGAGCAAATGTCCATGGAGAATTTGCCAGAGAAAAAACACGCTCATAAGGAGTAGCGGGAATCCCAATAGCGCCAAAACTGGCCGATTCATACGTTCAGCATACGGTTTTTCTGACAGGTAGGCAAATAGTATGGTGATGTCTTGACTAACATCTTACGCACAGAGATTGTCCGCAACGCCTAATTTCTTGCTACAATTATAGAGTAGGACGTTATTCGTGTAAGTATGAAGAACGTAGTATGAACAAATATGTTGGTGAAGCGGTTGGTACTCTGGTACTGACCATGGTAGTAGCATTAGCACTGGCGGGTACCTTCCCGGTATCAGTTCCTGTCCTTGCGGCCCTCACTTTGGGGCTTTTTGTTTACTCGCTTGGGCACCTGTCGGGGACACACATCAATCCGGCGGTGACCATCGGGGCGTGGTCTATCGGTAAGATATCAACTGACGATGCTATCAAGTACGTCATTGCGCAGTTTATTGGAGCCGGGGGAGCGCTGTTACTCGTTGGATCACTGGTGACCGCTGCCACGCTATCGGTGAAAGCTGATCTAGGAACTGGATTAGCTGAAATGATCGGTGCTGCTTTATTTACCTTTGGGATTGCCTCGGTCGTGTATGGCAAAACCCCCGCGGTGATGTCGGGGATGGTGGTTGGTGGTTCACTCTTATTGGGTATCTCTGTCGCAGCCCTCATTGGGAGCAACGGGGTGCTCAATCCGGCGGTAGCGCTAGGGATTGGATCGTTTAATGTGATGTATGTGCTTGGACCGATTTTAGGTTCGGTATTAGGGATGCAACTCTATAAGAGGTTGGCCGTTTAAAATTAATTTTTTAGAACAGCCATGATGGACTGCGTGTCCGTCGTGGCTGTTCTTAGCTCACCGCTAGGAGTTTTATCGATTCTTCGGTATACTCGAGGGACTATATGGCTGAAGCAATTTTGTCATTTATTACCGCCAATGGGTACCTGGGTGTGTTTGTCCTCATGGTGGCCGAAAACCTCTTTCCGCCAATTCCATCGGAGGTGATTTTGCCGTTTATTGGACATTTGGCGGCTAGTGGTGAATTATCACTGCTACCAGCCTTACTGGTGGCCACACTGGGTGCACTTTTTGGTACCACACTTTGGTTTTTGATCGGTTGGGTAGTCTCAGTACCAGTATTGGAACGCTTTTTCCGTCGCTACGGTGGTTATGTTGCTATTGATGTGAGAGATTTTCGCAAGGCAACAAAGTGGTTTACCCGCTACGAACTCCCGGCTGTTTTTTTTGGCCGTATGGTTCCGGCAGTGCGTTCAATAATTTCAATTCCAGCCGGTTGTGTCCGTATGCGACCAAGTGTTTTTCTAGCGCTCTCATTCTTAGGGGCACTGATTTGGAATATTATATTGATTGGGTTAGGATTTGTCTTTTTAGATGATTACACTCTTGTCTCACGTTATATGACACCAATTGCGGATATTATCATTTATCTCTTTATTGGTCTCTACCTACTACAGGTTTGCCGTTTTGTCTGGCGCCGAGCCCGTCATGGTGAAGCAGAGTAATCAGCAGCTATATGATGTGGTGGTCGTTGGTGGTGGAGCGGCTGGTCTTATCGCCGCTACTACAGCCGCTCGCAACGGAGCCCAGGTTTTGCTCCTTGAGAAAAATCGAATACTTGGTAAGAAACTAAGAATCACTGGCGGTGGTCGGTGTAACATCACAAATAATACCGAATCTGTTCGGGCGTTATTATCTCGCTATGGTGAAGCGGGCAAATTTCTTTTTTCACCATTCGCACAATTTGGGGTGAAAGAAACCCGCGCATGGTTTGACGACATTGGTGTAGCAACAGTAGTAGAGGCGGAAGCGCGGGTTTTTCCGGTTAGTCAAAGTGCGGTAGCCGTAACCGAAGCCCTGATTGCGGCAGTAAAACAGGCGGGAGTAACAATCCGCACCAATGCTGCTGTTTTAACGGTGAAGCCACAGGCGCAATCTTTTGCAATGGGACTAACTTCTGGGGAGGTAATGCTGGCACGACAAGTGCTCATTGCGACCGGAGGTCTCTCGCGACCAGAAACCGGCTCGAGTGGTGATGCGTTACCGTGGCTTGCATCGCTTGGGCACACCATCAACACGCCTCAAGTCGCACTGGTGCCGGTGGCGGTTAAAGAAACGACGCTTACGAAACGTCTCAGTGGAGTGGCGCTCAAAGAAGCCGGAATTATAATCAGACAAGCTGGTAGGGTGCTCCAAAAGGGTAAGGGAAAGGTGCTCTTTACACATATTGGTCTGAGCGGGCCGGGAATTTTGAATATGAGCCAGGTAATTGGTGATGCCCTCACTACTGATACGGTTGAAATTGGACTCGACCTTACGCCGTCGCTACCGAGTGATGTTCTTGAAGACTTGCTCCTTGAGCGCATCATGGCTGCACCCAACAAACATATCCAAAATCAGTGGAGTGGGCTCGTACCGGGTGCACTTGTTGCCCCGATACTTGCGCTAGCGCAGGTTGATCCCCATACACCGGGCCATAGTGTAACGATAGGCATGCGTCGTGCCTTGGTGCAAGTAACAAAATGTTTTTCACTAACCGTTTCGCATCTACTCGGAGCAGACAAAGCGGTAGTTACCTCGGGAGGTGTAGCCCTGTCGGAGATTGATTTCCGGACTATGGAATCGCGTATCATACCGGGGCTTTTTGTGGTGGGGGATGTGCTTGATATTAATCGACCATCAGGTGGTTATAGTCTTCAGTTGGCCTGGACAACTGGGTTCGTAGCTGGCTTACACGCCAGTAAAAAATCTCACGTACAGCATCGTTCCAAGAACAATAACTAAGAAGATACCGGCAAGGAGCACTGCGCCAGCGGCCATATCCTTACTGCGTCCGATGTTGTCATGGGTTTCGGGGTGGAGATGATCAAGGGCGTACTCCAGGGCCGAGTTCTGGAGTTCGGTAATAAGAATAAGGAAGTAGGCAAGGAGAAGAAATAGGAGTTCGGTGTTTGAGACTGGCGTGAGGATAACAATTGCAAACGCGATAACACTTCCAATCCCGTACCACTGTAACCGAAAGCTTTTGTCAGTACGGATGGCGTAGCGGATCCCGTTCACTGCAAAACCGAGTCGACGGTACTGTTTGGCAATGAATTTCATATGGTACTATACTAGCATATGAAAATCATTCTCGTGATTCAAAGTTTGATCATTCTGGCATGTGCGTATTACATCTATTCGTTATCACGCGAAACGGACATTCCGGCAGCAGTAGTAACTGAAGTCATACCAGCCCCAACGAGCACCACGGCTCTAGTTGATAAAGTAGAAGCGTCGAGTACCCCCAAGACAAATACCGATACCTCTACACCAAGTGCTGGACCTAATGACGCTGGTATGGAGTGGCCCGTCTTTGATGAAGGGGTAGAGGCCCAGTAGTTGAACACTCTATTGCCTAGCGTTGACGTCCCCAGTCTTTTTCGACATAGAGAGAGATGGTTCGTCGTTTGCGAGCACGTCCACGGAGTACGTGTTTGTGTGAACGGTAGATTTTGTGGATGATGAATTTTTCACCCAGGAACTCAGTGAGCGCTTCTTCGGTATAGACATATTCAGGCACACCAATAACTGGGTGGATGTAGGTATTCTCCTCTTCCGCCGGCGCGTCTTTGAGGAGGCGACGGGTGTGGAGGTCCCCGTCAGCGAGGAAGGTTTTCATAAACAGAAATCCGCCTGGTTTTAGGACACGAAAAATTTCGTCACGAAGTACTTGTCGTTCAGCAGCGGAGAGGAAGTGTGACGACATCATATCAAGGACTAATGATTGGGACTGGTCAGGCAAGGTGATGAGGCCAGCGATAGATCTGGCTTCATAGATGATAGGGAGCCCGGTCGAGGCGACTTTGGCCTGCGCTACCGCAGCGGTTGAGATGTCGTACCCGACGCCGCTCATGCCAAACTGGCGGGCGAGGAAAATGAGGTTGCGCCCATTGCCACAACCAACATCAAGTGCTGAAGAGCCTGGAGTGAGGACATCCTCACGTCCTGCTCTGGGGAGCCAGCGGGTAAACTTCTCAAGGTCGGCACTGTGGTCGGTCGAGAGCTTCAAGTGGTTGGCGTTTTTGTACTCGTTATCCCAAAAAGTCGCGCCATGTTGTTTGCGCTTTTGTTTGCGGATGAAGGGTCGTTTTGCCATGAAGTGAGTAAACGAACGTAGTGACTATTACGAACTTCGTTCCCGATTCGCCCCTTCCTAGGGCGAATCGCTGGAACCCGAATATTCAGTTTCTACGTATCCAAGTAAGGTCTAGAATAGACGATGGCAAGATTATGGCATAAAAATAACACTTTTACAAGTGTAGAGAGCGTCGCTCAGCGTGGCTACCTCTGGTACAATACGACCATATGAAACCCATTAGAAGTTATCTATAGGGTTTTATCTTTAGTTTTCAGTGTTTTATAATCTTTATGTCTAGTACTTCTAACGGGTTGAAAAATCCATGGGTTATTGTCGGCGTTATATTCGTCCTTCTTATTGGGGGTGCTGTTTGGTACTCAGCTGGAGCGAATGATGCCTACAACGCTGGTGTAGAGGTCAAGGCGCATATCAAAGGTAATCCCGATGCCCAAGTGAAGCTCGTTGAATACAGTGACTTCCAGTGTCCGGCTTGTGCGCAGTTCCATGGGGTCGTAAAGGAGATTGTTGACGAATATGGAGACCAGCTCTCGTTTGAATACCGTCACTTCCCACTCTCACAAATCCACCGTCTTGCCGAACCGGCCGCTCGAGCAGCTGAGGCAGCGGGGCAGCAGGGGAAGTTCTTCGAATACCATGACCTGCTTTTTGAGAATCAGGGTACCTGGTCAAACAGTACCAACCCAGCGCAATTCTTCCTCCAATATGCGAACGAAGTCGGGCTCGATATCGATGAGTTCACCCGCGTCCAGCGCTCAAGTATTCTCCGCAGCCACATCCAATCACAGTTTGGAGAAGCGCGTGACGCTGGCTTTACGGGTACACCATCCTTCCTCCTTAATGGTCAACCAATGAAATTTGAGACTTTTGACGAATTCCGTACTCAGATTATCAATGCGATTGATCCGTCAGTAGATGTCACTGGTGGTATGGGTGCTCCAGCCGCCGAAGGTGCCGTTGAGGTAGAAGCGACTCCAGCAGTACAGTTTGGGATTTAGTTGACCAAGACAAATAAAAACCGCCTGAAGTGAAGGCGGTTTTTATTTGTGTGACTTATTTCGCGTTGTGTTTATGGATGAGGTCGACAATGTAATTAATTGTTTCATTGCTGAATTTGGTACCAGTAATAGCGTCGAGATTTTCCCAACCTGGCTGCCAGTTGAGTTCAAGGAAGATGCACTGATTATCTTTTACAAATACATCAAGCCCAGCGATATCTGCTTGAAAGGCTTCGGCTACTTCGGTGCCAAAACGGGCAAGTAAGGACACTCGTTCTGGTTCGGTTGCAATCATAGTGCCGCCAGCGTGAAGATTGGCTCGGAAGTCATTGGCACCCGGGACTTTTTTGTAACTCGCAATGTATTGATTGCCAAGCATATAGATACGGTACTCGTCGGCGTCACTAATCAATTCTTGAAATATATGGCGATCGTATGAATTCGTTTCGCATAGGCTGGTAAGCTCGGCAGCAGAGTTAATGATTTGCACATCGGTGCCGTGTGCACCAAAGTCGGGTTTGGCAACAAAACTGGTACCCAAGCGCTTTGATAGTATTTCGTATGATGGTTTGGTCATGCTCATGCTTTTTGGCTGGGGAATCCCATGGAGTTCTGCAATCAGTGCCTGCTGTACTTTGCGATGACTTCCGGCATGCCGTGAGCCATTGATGAACGGTATATGGGCCGCAGCTAATATGCTGGTTAGATGATCAAGTGCAGTATCCCGAAGTCCGGTACGGTAGTACACAGCGTCGTAGGTGAGTGCCGTACGCACGAGTTCACTGGTAGTAAAATTCGATAAATCAAGGTATGGAACGGCGATTTGTTCAAATACGACGCCGAGGGATTTGGCACTCTTTTTGAGGTCACGGTAAGACTGGCCGTGGGTGAAATTAGTAATAACACCAATGCGGGGAGGATTATGCATAAAACTGGAGTAGAGATAATCTGGTCATAGTACAGCTTTTTTTTGAAATGTATAGGTATTTCAGGAGCGTTAATTTTAGCTAGTCTGGCAGCTATCGACAAAATATCGCTTTTGTGATATAAAGTTTGCTCACGTTTTCTCCTCCCAGTCATTATTTTGCGTGAACTTCTTTTCCTCTAGTCGCAACCAATATGAAAAAAAGGTCTCAAAAAAATATTATTTTATTTGTGTCTGATATTTCCAGAGGCATGATTAATGCTGTTCGTGCCTACGAAGCGCAGTCTGGAAAAAAATATCGCATTATGTTGTTGCAAAACAAGCAACGTAATCATCGTTTTCCGTTGAAGAAGTTTCCTGATTTAGATATTTTTTTGGAGATTGACTTTACTCGATCAGAAGAGATAGAGCGAGCATTGCTACCATACCGAAAAGAGATAGTGGCAGTAACCACACGCAGTGAATCAACTATGACTGATTTTATTGCGGTGGTACCAAACGTGCCGTATCTCTCAACACCAACAACAGAATCGTTGAAATGGGCAAGTGATAAGCTGCAAATGCGCCGGCGATTTATGGCGTACGACAAAAGTATCACACCACGATATGCACTTGTTAAAGATGCTTCAGATGAAGAGCGCGAGCGTGTTATTGCGAAGATAGGTTTTCCGATGGTAGTAAAACCAACCAATCTAACCCAGTCTTTGATGGTCAGTGTGTGTTATCACGAAGATGAGCTAAAAAAGACATTGCGCAAAGGTTTTGCAGACATTCAAAAAATATACACGGCTCATGGTCGTACAGAAGAGTCAAAGATTATCGTTGAGGAGTTTATGGATGGACTCATGTATTCGGTAGATGCGTACGTCAGTCCTAAAGGGCAAGTACATTTTTGTCCGATGGTGCGAGTAAAGACTGGTAAAGAGGTTGGGTTTGATGATTTTTTTGGCTACCTCCAGATCTCACCACCAAAGTTATCAAAACAAAGTATTGAAAAAGCAGAAGAGGTGGCCCGTAAAGGTATCTATGCGCTTGGTCTGCGTAGTGTTACGGCACACATTGAGCTGATGCGAATTGATAATGATTGGAAAATCATTGAAATCGGTGCACGGGTAGGTGGATTTCGAATGACCTTGCATAAACATACGCACGATATCAATCACATTATGAACGATATCTTGATTCGTATGGGCAAGAAACCAATATTGCCAAAGAAAACACTAAAGACGGCAGCAGCCATGCGTATCTATGGAAAAACCGAAGGCGTTATTAAACGCGTTGCTGGTGTGGCTAAAATTAAGACCCTGCCGTCCTTTGTGTCTTTAGGTCAAGGTAAAAAAGCGGGTGACAAAAATATATTTGCCAAGCATGGTGGTAAGTCGGTACTAAGTATCATTTTAGCGCACCAAGATCGGGCACAATTATTGGCTGATGTGCGCCGAGTTGAAGAGTTGGTTAGTATAACAATCGAATAATATGGATGTCCTTGGAATAAATTTTAGTAAAGAAGATGCAAAGCTCGTTCTCGATATCGAGCGGGTGTTGGTGTCGGCTGAGGCGTCGTTGCGACCACTCCAAGCTTCTGAAATGGTTTTGTTTTTGAAAAACGGTGCGGTGACGGTGTTTGAGCAGGGTACAAGTATAAACCTGAAAGCAGACTGGGCTATTTTGCGCGGTCGTGGTGTCCAGGCGCATATGACTAGTCTACTCGTGCGTCTCCTTAAGCAGGCCCAGGTCCCAATCTTCGGTTCTTCGACCGGAGTAGAGTTCACCCACAATGATGGAAAAATCACGCAGATGGTTGATTTCACCTTACACCAACTACCAATTCCGCATACCTACGTATTTTCCAAAAATTCAGCCAAGTATGTGCCTGCTATTCTAGAAAATACTAGCGCGAGCTATCCGCTCGTTCTCAAAAAGACCGGCTCTAAAGGTTCATCAGTCTGGAAGGTGGACTCTTGGGCGGAGATTGAATCAAAGCTAGAGTTGGTGGGATGGGGTGATTTATTTATTCTCCAAGAGTTTATTCCGAATCACTTTGATATCCGAGCCTTGTACTTCAACGGAAGACTCCTTGGTGCTATGGCGAGAAAGAGTGCGGATGGATTTTATAACAATGCGAGCAAAGGCGCTGATGTTGAACCAATCACCATTACTGATGAGGAGCATGCATTGAGCTTACGAGCCTGTGCGGTTTTGGGTCAGGGATTTGCTGGAGTTGATATTGTTCGTAGTGAAAGAGGACCACTCTTTTTTGAAATCAATAATCGTCCTGGTTATGAAGGTTTTGAACGAGCAACAGGTATTAACGTTGGAGAGGCAATCACTAAAATTATTCTCGCCGATAGCAAATAGGGACTTGTGATAGTGGGGACGGAGGCGGGCGTAAGCCCGCCCTGGTTTGGTATGATGGGGGAGTATGGTACGCACTCGTGATTTTGTGCTATTTCTTCTCTCGGTAGCAGTGTTGCTATTGGCGATTATGGGGACTGAACTTTGGCACAAGTGGCGGTCTCTGCCACTGGTTGGCAGTTTTTTGGAAGACAATACCGCTGAGGTTGATTATGCCGCCGATGTGCCGACGCCAGAAGACAATCGCACTGGTCGCCTCGAGACGTTACGTGCGAAAGTGATGGCACGACTGGGTGACAATCAGGTAACTGAAAGTGAACCAGAGCCAGAACCAACCGAACCAACAGCACCTGCGGCTACGACCACACCGACTGCAGTAGCGACCGTAAAAACTTGTGCCGGGTATCGCACACTTACTCTCGCATGGACACCACAACAAATTGTGGCTGAGAATCGTGAAGGTGCCCGTGTCTACTTTGAACGTGGTGTGGCTAACGCACTATCTTCCACCACTCCCGAAACCATCCGGACAGTGATCTCACTACGCAGCTGGCCGTCTGGCACTGGTACCTGTCTCCCAACTGACATCATTGGTATTGCCACTGATGGGTCACTCATTCGTAATAATGAACTTGCGCTCTACACCGTCTTTGGCGGCGATAGTCTCGTTGGATACTCACTTGATGGTTTTCCGATCTATGGACCAAGCCCAGTCGCGACTGATGCGTGTGGTGGGGCAATAGTCGGTGGACAGTATCGGTATGTGCTTGATGTTGAGCGTCCAGGGCTCATTACGTGTTTTGCGGCGAGTCCTACCACGATTAACTAAAACCATATGTCTACTCTCATTATCGACATCGAAACGGTAGGGGAGGCATGGGACAGTTTTGATGCGGTAACCAAAGACGTACTGACGCGCTGGCTCCGTAAGACAACGACTGACGAGGAAGAGTATCAGGCGAAACTCGCGGATATCCAGTCTGGACTTGGCTTTTCGCCACTGACAGGTTTTATTGTAGCACTTGGCGTTTATGACTTAGAGCGGAAGCAGGGGACGGTCTACTACCAGAATAATGGAGAAGAAGCAGACGAGCGAATTGGTTCCTTTTGGTATCGTGCGAGGACAGAAGTTGGGATGCTTGCAGAGTTCTGGGATGGGGTGCGGCAGTACGAAACGATTGTGACATTTAATGGGCGGATGTTTGATATGCCATTTCTCATGCACCGCAGTGTTGCCTGTGGGGTGGTGCCGACCGTCGACCTCATGCGCTACCGCTACCTGACACAACAAGTACCGCCGTATCACGTTGACCTCGAGGATCAACTGACATTTTATGGTGCGATGGGAAAGCGGCCGAACCTTCATCTGTTTTGCCGAGCCTACGGGATAGAGAGTCCGAAGAGTCATGGGGTAGGCGGGGACGATGTCCGGGCATTGTATGAACAAAAACGCTTTCGTGAGATTGCCACCTACAACACTTATGATCTCCTTGCGACCGCACTCCTTTACGAAAAATGGCGTACTTACCTAGGGCCACCATTATTTAAGAAGGCAATACCAAACATTGATTTGTTATAATTGTTGTATGAAAAGTATTCTGGCACTCCTGGCGGACTGGGCAAATGGTATCTTTGCGGTTTTACTCGCAGCTGCTATTGTGGGTATTGATCCACTATGGTGGCACTTTGTCATTGGTATCGTGCTCGCCATGTCGCCTGATATCGATGCGATACCAGAGTTGCTTCTGCGCGGTAAGGTGGCCTCCAGTGCTGAGCACATGCGTGATCATCGTACCTTCCTCCACTATCCGATTATTTCTATCCCACTATGCTTACTCGCTTGGTACAGTTTTGGCTACTGGGGGCTATTGTGGCTCATTGCGCTTTGTCTCCATCTCCTTAATGATCTCTATGGGACAGGTTGGGGAGTGGCACTTTGCTATCCATTTAGTTACAACCGTTACAAAATTGAACCACATCATATTTTTGGTTCAAAACAAATAGCACAGAAAGAAGTCTTCAATTCATTTACACCAGCTGAACTTGAAGTACGGATTAGAGAAGAAGGGAATGAGAACTGGGTCACAGACATATACTGTACGGTAAACTGGATATCTGTCACTGAATATTCATTATTTATACTAGCAGTCATGCTCATGATTTTCTCTCTGCTATAATTTCTCTGTTATGAAAAAAAATTTTCCTATCGGATTCTATTGGGGCGCAGCCTCAGCTTCCTACCAAGTCGAAGGCGGTATCGACAATACCGACTGGGCGAAAGCCGCGCGCGAAGGCCGGGTCCCTCACTGTGGCATTGCCTGTGATCACTATCATCGTTACGAGAGTGATTTTGATTTGGCTAAGGAGCTTGGGCACAATGCCCACCGCTTTTCGGTGGAATGGGCACGGATTGAACCAGAACCTGGCCAATTCAATCGAGAGGCAATTCTGCACTATCGCGATGTACTGAAAGCGCTCCATGCCCGTAAGATTACGCCGTTTGTTACGTTGTGGCACTTCACACTGCCGTTATGGTTCTCAGAATCGGGCGGTTTTGAACGCAAGGACGCTCCTGAAATATTCGCGCGGTACTGCGCCTTTGTGGTCAAGGAACTAGGTGACCTTTGTCAGCATTTTTCGACCATCAATGAGCCTAGTGTGTTCGGAAGTAATGGCTGGCTGCGAGGATCGTGGCCTCCATTTAAACGTTTTGCTTTGACCGATCTGGTGGCGATTACCAATTCTGGTCGGCAACACGAAGCCAGAGCCACCAAAAATGTAAAGAATTTTTTCTTGTGGCGGTGGGTAATGAAGAATCTTGCGCTTAGTCACAATGCGGCGTATCGGGCTATTAAAAAGGTAAAACCAGACGCTGAGGTGAATTTTGTGCATCACGTCATTGTATTTGAAGCGAACGGGAATCCTTTTAACAAGATCAAGGCGTGGATAGCTAACTACTCATGGACGCATATCTTTATGAAGCGCACCGCCGGGCACTATGACACCATTGGTCTCAATTACTACTTCTATACCAAGTTTGGTGACAAGCGTGAGTGGAAGAAAACTGATATGAACTGGAACTTTGCGCCCGAGAAAATCTACGAAGCCTATATGATGCTGAAGCAATATAAAAAGCCGATTATTCTCTGTGAAGCCGGACTCGCTGATCATGATGACAGTGACCGCGCTGAATATATCGAAAAACAAATCGAAGCTACCTGGCGAGCGATTCAATCTGGGGTAGATGTGCGTGGCCATATCTACTGGTCACTCTTTGATAACTACGAATGGGCGCTTGGTTTTGAGAAGCGATTTGGCCTCATTGCCATCAATTACGAGACACTCGAGCGAACACCGCGCCCGTCTGCTTACGTGTATAAGAAAATTATTGAACAAAATGGTCTGCTAGAATAAGAGCATAATGGCGTGGATACTGCTCGCAACCCTTGGTCAGTTCTTGAGTGCAATTGTCGCAATTCTTGATAAATATATCGTGTCTGATGCAACGGCGATGCCAAAACCTTTTATCTATGCATTTTACTCATGCATTCTGACTGGTGGTTGGGCAGTCATATTTGCACTTGGCTATGTTCCAGGATTTCAACAACTTGGCTTTCCGCATTTATCTAACTTGCAGTTGCCATCACTGACAGTAGTCGCTTTGGCTTTTTTGGCGGCGTACACGTTTTTTATGGCGCTCGTGTCTATGTATTCAGCCCTGCGGGAGGCGGAAGCGGTTAATGTTATGCCGGTGATCGGAGCAGTGTCTGCACTCGCGTCATTTGGTCTTGGGTGGTTATTTTTGGATTCTGCAACCTCACTCAATTTCTTGTGGGGGGTGATTGTACTGGCGCTTGGTACCATGATGGTCGCCCAAGGGTTACCGGATTGGGACGCGACACTCCACGTTTTTCATAGCGGGCTATTTTTCGCGTTGCACTACGTGACCATGAAAGGACTTTTTCTCGAGACCAGTTTTGATGATGGATTCTTCTGGTCGCGATTAGCCTTTGTGCTGTTTGCATTGTCGCTCCTCTTGGTGCCTATGAATCTACGTAAAATCAAAGAACAAGCGCATGTTACTTCTAGTCGCACCGGAGTACTGGTTATCGTAACAAAAATACTGGCCGGTATTTCTGCTTTTTTGATCCTTAAGGCCACTGACTGGGGAGACGTAGCGGTGGTGCAGGCGCTTGATGGCGTAAAGTTTGTATTTATTCTCCTTATTACCATCTTTTTTGCAGCTTGGCTTCCTGATAGTGCGGCAGTACATGAACCACGGCCACATGAGGTTATGCGACGGGTGCTCTATGTCAGTTTAATTGTAGTGGGATATTTCATACTGTTTTTGTAGGGTATGCGCAAAAAAATCATCAGTATCATTTTTGTATTCTTAGGTTTTCTCGTGGTTGGAGTTATTATTTTGGCGTACAAGCCAGAACCAACCACCATAGGCTATGGCATGTCATTTAATACGCCATACGCTCGTGAATTGGGACTTGATTGGCAAGCGACATACGATGCCATTATTGATGACTTGGGTGTTCGTCGCTTACGACTGGCGGCACACTGGCCAATAATTGAGCCTCAGAACGACCGTTGGAATTTTAGTGAACTTGATTATCAGGTAAAAAAAGCAGAAGAAGTAGGGGCAACAATTGTGCTGGCTGTGGGACGGCGTTTGCCTCGTTGGCCCGAATGCCACATCCCTGATTGGGTAAAAACCGAGACTGTTGAGACGCAACAAACAGAACAGTTGCAGTACATGACTACGGTCATAAATCGATATAAAGATAGTCCAGCGATTATCTATTGGCAGATTGAGAACGAACCATTTTTAGCCCTGTTCGCGTTTGAACACTGTGGCCCACTTGATGAAGCGTTCTTGGCGAGCGAGATTGCCTTGGCACGCGAGCTTGATCCCACGAGACCAATACTCGTCACCGATAGTGGGAATCTCGGTACTTGGGCTGGCGCCTACCGCCACGGAGATGCGTTTGGCACGAGTGTCTATGTTCATTTTTGGAATCCTGAACTCGGGCAATTCCGCACCTTGTTGCCACCGTGGTTTTATCGACTTAAGGAAGGAATTATGGAGCTCCGCTATGGCAAAAAACCAACGTTCCTCATTGAGCTTTCCGCTGAGCCGTGGCTCGTGGCGCCCGTGACTGAGGTCCCACTATCGGTACAGTACACCCGGATGAATCTTGAGAAGTTCAATGACATTCTCGAGTATGCGAGGCATACCCGGTACGATACCCAGTATCTCTGGGGGGCTGAGTGGTGGTACTGGCTCCACCGGCAGGGAGAGGATGAGATGTGGCTGCGTGGTCAGGAACTCTTTCAGGGCAAGACTACAAACACAGAAAATCAATGATCGTGCCGTATGGAAAAAATTAGACAAACATTAGAAACTACCGTAACGTCGACCCTTGATTCGATTGATGGAACAGTGGTTGGAGCAACCAAGAAAATTGATACTCTCATCAGTCCGACGCGTATGACGTTCGCGAAACGCTACCCAACACTCTTTTCGCTCCTCGCCACACTAGGTGTCATTATGACATTTCTTGGTATCGAGCAACTCCTCCTCACCGCTGATATGCTTGAGCGACACCCCGTGCTTATCCTCGCGCTTGGCATCGCGATTCTATTGCTCACTGGTACACTATATAAGAAGCTATCTTAGGTATGAGTTTTTGGCAGTTTATTTTCTTTTTTCTCTACGTTCGCAACTGGCATACTGGCCAGTTGGAATTATCGCGACCACGCCTCGCTCTCTTTTTTGGTGGGTTATTCTTGGTGGTGCTAGCATTCCTCCTCGTGTCAATTATGCAAGCGCCGGTAACGTACGTGTCGGGGACGGCCGGGTAGTACTGGCCAAATAGTGATTTTTGTGTTATATTTTTGATTACTATGAAATTTGTCCCAGTGTTTGTTATTTTTGCTTTATTCGCTTCTTACGTACCAACTGCCAGTGCCGAAACGGTGGTGCGAACGGGCGAGGCTATCTCTATCGCTGACGACCAACGGGTTGATGGAAATTTTTATGCGCTTGGCAGTACGGTGTCTCTCTCCGGAACAGTGGCTGGGGATGTGGTAGCAGCCGCCGGAACTGTCTCGATTAATGCGCCAGTAGAGCACGATGTGCTTGTACTTGGTGGCACTGTCGGAGTGAACGCAACCGTGACTGAAGATGTTCGAATTATCGGTGGAGATGTCACTATCGCTGACCATGTCGCTGGTTCAGTGTTTGTAGTTGGTGGACGAGTATCAATTCTTTCGACTGCCACCGTTGATGGTGACATTCTCCTGGTTGCCGGTGAGGCAGTGATTGAAGGTGTGGTCAAAGGTGATGTCCTTGGCGTGGCTGAACGTGTTCGGATTGATGGAGCCGTTACTAATTTTGATATGAAGGTGGTTGGTCTAACACTTGGTGATCGGGCGGTAGTCTCCGGTGATGTCGTATATACTAGTCAGTCAGATATAAACCGTGCCCCCGGTGCGCAGGTGACGGGAACTATTACCAAAAATGATGTTGTCACTCCGGAAGGTGAAGGTAGTCCGTATCGGGGTGCAGCTATGGCGTTTTTGGTATCACTGTTTGCCTCACTCTCTCTGTATCTGGTGGCTAAGCGTCCGCTCTCACTGTATGCCCGTCAGGCTACTGATAATATCGCGCGTGAAGGATTTATCGGTTTTGGTCTCTTGGTTGCTGTACCGGTGGCAATTATGATTCTCATGGTGAGTGTGCTTGGACTCTTCCTTGGTCTCTCACTGCTGGCAATCTTCCTCATGACTATAGTACTCGCGTTGCCGCTCATGAATGTTATCCTTGGAGCCCTCATTGCGCGAACTTTCCAGAACTCACATGAAATCAATACATTACTTATTACACTAGGAGCATTGACGGTACAAATGATGCTGTTCGTGCCACTTATCGGTCCGGTGCTCTTGTTTATTTTATTCCTTGTTACGATCGGAGGGGTAGCGACTGGGTTTTATCGATTGCTCAAAAATTCCTAAATAATAAAACTACCCAGCCAGATAGTAACCAACATCTTTGTAGTTGGGGAGTCCTAGCTCCGTCTTCGCGGAATGCATAGTGTATGATAGAGGTACTATGCGCGAGGGTGTTCCGCAAGAGAGATTTTCAAGTCCTGAAGAAGAGATTGCTTTTTTGCGTGAACGGATCGCGCAGCGTGAGCGTGAGCTTCTCGCTCGTCAGCCGGAAGCAGACCACAATGATTTTGAAGCCGTAGCGAAGACTGAACTCCGTGAATACGGGATGTTTACCCCCAAGGTTATCCTCGAGGGCGGACATGTCATAGATGGTCACGAATTGGCGAGCCTCCACGAGCACATCACCACGACCCGTACACCAGTTGAGGATATACTGGTACTCGCTGAAGAAAAGGGAATTCGTAACGCCTTATCCGTCCTTGAGAAGCTTGATAATCCGTTTATTGTTGATGAAGTCCATCGTTCCTTAATAGAAAAAATCAAAAGTGGTTACCAGACCCAAGACCTCAAAGAAGGAGTCCCACCTTGGCAGATACTCCATATGACACTCTTTGAGGTGACCTTGCCAGAGCTTAAGAATAGTCAAGACCGTGAGTACCAGCTCGCTGACCTTGTCGGGATGATGGAGCAGCTCTTCCGAGGGCTTCGGACTATCTCGGTGAAAGACAGTGCTCAGCATGTCGCCCTTGAGATAGCGGTGGCAGACAATAGTGACGATATCGTGTTTTATGCGGCGGTACCAACCCAATTTGTGACCCTGTTTGAAAAACAGACGTTGTCATTGTTCCCGCATGCAGTTCTGACCGAGCAAGTCCATGACTATAACATTTTTGTCGATGGGGGACATAGTATTATTTCGGAACTTGGCCTCAAGCGGCATCCTATCTACCCACTGCGTACCCACGAATCGTTTTCGTCAGATCCACTGGCGATACTGCTTAATGCCTTTTCCAAAATCGAGCGCGAGGGAGGTGGCGCAGCTGTGCAGTTTTTGTTTCGACATCCCAAACATGCCTACCGCAGCACTTATGAAGAGATAGTCAAACGTGTCAAAAAAGGAATGAAGCCAGGGGAAGCAATTCGCCGGAGTACCCTCACCGGTGAAATGATGGCGGGGGTAGGTGAACTGTTCTTTTCTACTGCCAAACCCAAAGATGAAACCCCACCTGAACCAGACCAAGAAGCCCTTGAACTCTTTACTGAAAAACAAAAAGGTGAAATCTTTGAAACCAATATTCGGATAGCGGTCTCAGCTCGTGACCAGCATCGTGCTAAGGAAATTTTACGTGAGATTGAAGCCACCTTCGGACAATATAATCACCTGACGGGTAATCAATTTAATTTCATGCATCGCACCGGTTCGAGTCTCCGCCTTGCTGAAAAAGCTTTTTCATTTCGTGAGTTCAATCAAAAGACAGTGATGCCACTCTCAGAGACTGAACTTGCCACCATTATTCATTTTCCGGGCAATGGTATCACGTCGTCACCACAATTTAAGCAATCACATGCTGCTACTGCTGCAGCGCCAACCGACATGCCTACTGAGGGTACCCTTCTTGGTATCAATCGTCATCGTAATATTGAAAAGGAGATCTACATGACAGAGAAAGACCGTATGCGTCATTTTTATGTGATTGGTCAGACGGGGACAGGTAAGTCAGTTTTCCTAAAGAACCTCATTGTCCAAGACATCGAAGCTGGACATGGCGTCTGTATGATAGATCCACATGGAACTGATATCCAAGATGTCCTCGGGTGCATCCCTCGTCATCGGGAGCAAGATGTGATTTATTTTGATCCATCAAATCTCGACCATCCGATCGGGCTTAATATGCTCGAGTACGATGCGCATAAACCTGAACAAAAAACGTTTGTGGTGAACGAACTATTCTCGATATTTCAAAAACTCTACGGGGCGAATCCAGAGAGTATGGGTCCGATGTTCGAACAGTATTTCCGTAATGCTACCTTGCTCGTGATGGAAGACCCCGAGAGTGGTAACACTCTTATGGATATCAGTCGTGTGATGGCCGACGCCAAGTATCGTCGGATGAAACTAGAGAAAGCCAAAAATCCCGTTGTGGTCCAGTTCTGGCGTGAGATTGCTACCAAGGCAGGTGGCGAGGCGTCACTTGAAAATATCGTGCCCTATATCGTATCAAAGTTTGACGTCTTTACCGCGAATGACTACATGCGCCCAATTATCGGTCAGCAAAAGAGTGCCTTCAACTTCAGGCAGGTAATGGACGAGCGGAAGATTCTCCTCGTTAATCTCTCAAAGGGACGGCTTGGTGAAATCAACGCCAACCTTATTGGTATGATTATTGTGGGCAAGCTCCTGATGGCGGCACTCTCACGGGTTGATAATGTGTCGATGGACTTCGCGCCTTTTTTCCTCCATATCGACGAGTTCCAAAATGTTTCAACCCCATCAATCGCTTCTATTTTGTCTGAAGCGCGTAAGTACAAACTCTCGCTCACCATGGCACACCAATTTATTGCGCAACTTGATGAAGATATCCGCGATGCGGTGTTTGGTAACGTTGGCTCCATTGCTTCCTTCCGCGTCGGTTCTGAAGATGCGACGTTCCTTGAAAAGCAGTTTGTGCCGTCATTTGAAGCAAATGACCTCATGAATGTTCCAAATTGGCATGCCTTTGTCCGTATGCTCGCAAATGGGGTTCCGACCAAACCATTTAGTCTGGCGGCGATGCCACCGCCGGCGTCAGATCCTACCCGGGTTGAACTCCTCAAGGAATTTAGCGCCAAGCATTACGGTCGTCCACGCCATGAGATTGAAGCGGAGATATCCGCACGGTATGTTAAAGAAACTCCCACACTCCCACCGCTGGCTGGTATACTGTAGTTACTATGCGTCACTCAGAATTTCCACAATCACCAAAACCGCCAGTTCACACGGCTGAGGAGTTAACTCCAGCATCAATAATAAATGGGCTTAGTGACTTGAATGCGCTGATTCGGGACCGTTTAGCAAAAATTGAACCATTTAAGTACAATGAAGCTAAAGAAGTAATACATACACCCTCACCTGACGAAAAAACGCAGTTACAGCAAGGCCGTTCTTTGCAAGGACGAATCGCGATTCTTACGAATGCCTTAAAGCGGGCTGAAGAAGCCCATTCGGATGCTGATATAGAGCGTATATATAAGCGTTACCAAACCTTAAAAGAACAGGTGTTCGGAACAACACAAAATGGTGATGGGGCACTTATACCACCGGTACCACCATCAGCTGCAGACACCAATCGACCTCGACCGCCAGTACCACCACCGGCTTCTGATCTTGATTTGGGTATCGGGCGAGTCGTCAAGCGCATGCATGAGGCTAATTCACGTATCAGTCGTCGATCCGAGGACACTTCTGAAAGTCTACCCAAACCGAGTCTCGAAGTAATGTACCAAACCGAACGTAAATCACTACAGACTAGCCTCGAGGCTCTGGCCCATAATGTAGTATTACCACCTCACATCCAGCAGTGGATTACAGAGGCGCATGATTCACTTTTACCGCAGCTTGAGACACTTGATTTTAAGACGAACACCTCTAGGTATATACCTCTACGAGATAAAATTAAATCTGTAAGCGAGCTGGCTAAAACCTATATCACTATTTGTAGTAATATTGATGCGCTAAAAGAAAGAAGTGACAAGCTCGTTACCCAGGCAGCTACCCTCACCCCAACTTCGCTCACCGATGAATCTTCTAAGCCTGGAGCGTATGCTCAATCAGCAGCTCAAGCTGTCAGTAAGTTACGTGATCAGATGGAGGCTGTCGGACAATCATACACCACAGTACCGACAGCTACTACTCTAGAAAGTTTTACTGTGCATATACAAGATCTTGAACGAAGTGTGGCTGCGGAGATTAGTGAAGCAGAAGCACTCATGCCATTTGTATCAACCTTTGGGAGCAAACCCCTCGCCTTCAGGCGATTCTTTTAAGGTGGTACACTACACTCCATGCAACTCTACCGCAAGACCAGCCATACCGTCTTTGATTGCAAATACCACCTCGTC
>JBJOPW010000012.1:0-34903 GCA_046050355.1 Candidatus Parcubacteria bacterium | reverse complement strand
CAAGATGATGACGCTGAAAAACGTGGTGACAACTTCACCGTACTCAGTGCGTAACAAACGAGAGGACTTCAGTCCGTGCTTGAAGCCACGAAGAACCCCTCGCCTTGAGGCGAGGGTGGTTCAGTTCTTGGTCCAGAAATGCGAGTAAAGGCTGATGCGGACATTGTTCAAGAACCGATAGTGAATGTACCAGCCGTTGCTACTAGGGAAGTTGCGAGTCAAGAACAAACACCCACATCAAGACTATCGAGGATACGGGAAATTATTAGTAAGCGAGTAACACCGGCAACTAGAGTGGCGCTGGCGGCAATTGTTGCGACCTTTTTATCAGCTGAAGAGGCAGGAAACAAAGCCTCAGTCTTTACCGCTGACGTTCCAAAAACCAATGCGATTGCTGGTATTGGTCAAGATGCTGTCTGGTCAACTATAGAACAAACCAAGCCTTCAGTTGCGAGTGCTGCCATTGAGCAACCAGCAGCTTCAACCATAGAGAAAATCCTGCCAAAAGTAGTGTATGAAGAGGCTGTCGTACAAAGAACAGCACCAGATAATTTATCGCCCGTACAATTTGATATGCCACCGCAGAGTAACACTGCCATGGAAGATCCATTACCGCAGTCGTCATCAGGAGTAGACCAAGGGGTGACAGAGACCGTGGTTGATGTGGATCCAAAAAGCCCGGCCTACCAAGAGACTATTGTTCCCGCGGAGTCAGGAGGAAGTAGGAGTACGACGGTTGAAGTTTTGCAAGGAGACGAAGCCACCTATCCGGACCGAGCTATCGACCCGCTGTTGGCGACCGTGGATTCGACTGGTATTCCTGAGGTACTCGCCAGTCGGTTTCGAGCTGAAGAAAAAGAAGCGTTTCTAGCTGATGCCACCCGATTAAAAGCTGCTGGGGTAGGAAGTGGTCAAAGGAACGTCACTTTCCCCGGTGAAAAAATTAATTACCACGATCCGGTCGAAAGACTTGATCAACGGTTTAATGAATACCGCCAGTACCTTAAAGTTCCCCATACCGAGGTAGCAGAGGCTGGAGATAACCTTACCCAGCTCGTAGCGAAATCATTTGCTCGTGATTTGGCTGTTTTATCTGAGGGTGATCGTTTGCCGGTGGTAGAGGAGGCATTGGCTGCTTATCTTGCAACACCGGGAGCCCTCGACAATCTCAAGCTTACTGATAAGGATATGGTACCTGCTGGTGCCGTCGTACCACTACAGATGACAGCACGTTACCTCGCTGATGCAGTGGCTAAAAAAGTTCTAGCCACCTACGACTCTGCCAGTACGTCAGGAGTACTTGTAAAAGACAGTCCAGTCATCAAAACGAGTGCGCAAGAAGTAGATATAATTTCTGATACCGTCGAAGAATCGGGTAGTGCGTCTGAAGCCATCACAGATGCCGTGACTAGTCCTGAAAACTATCCGGGTGGTATTCTCGAATATAGTAAAGCGTACAATGAAAAACTTGAATCACTTGGTATTGCACCCAAAGCGTCGGCAATGATTGATAGCTGGTTTACACCGCGGGTTCCCGATAATCGTGCGCTTCTGGCAATGTCAGTTGGTGAACTCACAAAGATAATGATGCAAGCACTAACAGAAGTAGCGCGCGAACTTGAAGTTCGGAAAATCTCCTTTGAAAGTGCTAAGAGTATGTACGATCTTATCATCAAAGCTCGAGCAGAAGGTCAAGCGCCATATGAAATTGACTCAACCCTCACTGGGGAAGAAGTGATTCGTGCGCGTGTTCTCGCAGAAGCAACTACAAAGAGTAATTAATTTGATTATGTCCAACGACACCATGAATCCAGAAGAAGAACGAGCCTTTGCCATTTTTATGGCAGCCATAGAACGTTACGTTGCTAGCATTGATGATGCCGCTGGAGAACAATTTGAAACGTGGTTGGATGAGCATGTAGAAGCTGAAGATCTGTTACCGCAACTCTTACAAACATATCCTCAGTTTGGAGAAATCTTTGCTGATGAAATCGAAAAATTAAACACCAAGACCAACAACACGGACATGGCTACAGCTATTTCTGAGGAAAACTAACTGCTACTTTTTTGATGTAGTGGTACTATAGGAAGTGATATGGTTCAGGACGTGCGTTCTCTGACGACTGATGTCGTTTTTGATTTGGATAGTGACACTGGTATGGCGGCTGCCTTAGCGGTAGTTCGTGCTAGTAGCATCTCTCGAGAAGAAAAAAACGAGTTGCGTGATTTGATTTTTGCCTTTACGCAAGATAGTACCGACACAACACTCAGATCAACTATTACAACCAAACTACAAACACTCACACCGGCACATCACACCGAAACTACCGTAACACCAATGCCGGCTACCCCACCAGTGCTTGCTGTGGGCAGTAGCAACGTTGCCCCTTTACGTCTTGCCACTAAACTAGGTCATAGTCGACCGGTGCCATTTTTTGCTATACCAACAGCGGTTCGTCATGCCGGTACGCCATCAGCATCAACCGTAGCAGCGGTTACTTCGTCCACAAAAGTTGATACACAAAAACCAGAGGCAGCTACTCCAGATACCTTGAGTACTGAGAAGTCAGAGGTTGTACCTACTAGTATTACATCGACAGAAATGGTGCCTAAAGCAATAGTAGATGAGAAACTAGCTGATATAGCACCGGTGCCAGTAGCCAGTACAGAATTTCGTCCACCGTATCAAGAAGACCACACCCTCGATACCTACCGCAACCGTATTACAGAAATTAAGCAGTTCATCAATCAAAAGGTCGGTAACCCGGTTAATCTGGTTGATCTTGATAATGCGGTTGGTCGAGCTTATATGGCAGCACTACTCGAAGCGATGAAGGCCGTATCTGGCGGTGGCGGGGAAGTTGCTACCCCCATGGCAAAATTGGAGTTGGTAGTTAAAGACGTAGAACGGCTTATCAATTCGAATATTCCTGCACCGGAGACAGTTACAGAGATCCCAAAAGCCGCTTTGGTAGAGCAGTCTGTGGCATCGATACCAGTTAACGCTGCTACGATTCCAGTGCTGACCATGGACGAGGGAGTTGCAACTGTTGAGAGTCGTCCACGCATCATCCCCGCGGTGCCTGTACGCGATGCTGTACCACCCGTTGCTCCAGTAGACATGACTGTCGCGCGAGCCAAAACAGTTATACCAGTAACCGCCCAAGCCCCGCTAAAAACACCTCACGATCTACCAACCGCCGCTGAGGTAAAGGCACGATCTGGAAACACTGACCCACTGGCTGATCCCGATGTTGATCTCGGATTAGAGCAGTTGTTAAGTGAGTGGACACTCTTCCGTAAGAGTGGGGTATTTGGTTCAGGACCAAAAGGGAGACAACACCCACTTTTCCAAAAGCTCGCCAATCTCCCGATGCCACTTATTCTGTCTGGTCGTTTTGAGGGCGCTACGGCTGAGATTCGACAGAGTATTACCGATTATATGAACGGGTGGCGCTACGAACAGGGGATTATCTACGAACAAGAGGAGACCTTTGAACATTTCTTGCGACGGGTAATTCGTCACATTATTGATTCACAAACACGACGGCGTGGGGCATAATAACCACATGGTTTCTCATCATGCGGTCATCCGTCTTGCTGCTGATCCTGTCAAAGCTCTCAGCACACTAGAAGAAAGCGTTCGCCAAGACGCAGAAATGGTGCCATACGCAGTCCCATCACTAACAATTGAGGACGTGCGGCGGATCATCGTCTATGCGTATCAAACCCCAGACTCACATCCCAAACGAATGATTGCGATTGCGACGCGCACTATTAATCGTGAAGCTCAACACGCACTCTTGAAGGTACTAGAAGAACCACCAGCAACTACGGTTTTTTTGATTATCGTGCCTACCCTCGCAGGTTTACTACCTACCGTGTTGTCTCGGGTTATTGTTGAAGAGTCTCGAGATGGCGGTTCAGAATCAACATCACGTTTTTTGACTTTCCTGACGACATCAATAAAAGAGCGTCTCGAACTCATTGCTGATATAGCGAAGCGTAAAGCTGACGAAGAATATGACGAATTGTACGATGGACTAGTTTCATACGTACCAACAATGACTGAGCTTTCCATACTCAAAGATATTGAAGCAGCTCTCCGTTTCCTGCGGCAAAAAGGAGCAGCTAAGAAAATGATATGGGAGCACCTCGCGCTCACCATACCCGTCGTATCAAAACAGTAATTTGTGGTATACTCACTCCACCTAGTAATTAGACCAAAAAATATGGATGAGATTGAAAAAAAGCGCTTTACGGAAATTATTGAATGGCTTGATAAAGAGTTTTCAACGATACGTACTGGTCAAGCAACACCAGCGCTTCTTGATGGTGTCCGTGTCGAAAGTTATGGCGCTCTGTTACCACTTAATCAGGTGGGCTCAGTTGGTGTTGAAGATGCTCGCACGCTCCGGATATCACCCTGGGATGCGACGCAGGTAAAGGCGGTGGAAAAGGCTATTACTGACGCTGATCTTGGTTTATCGGTAATGACTGATAGTTCGGGAGTGCGGGTCATCTTCCCAGAACTCACTGGTGAACGTCGGCAACAATTAGTGAAGCTAGCTAAGAGTAAACTCGAAGATGCACGCGTATCAGTCAAGGCGGTTCGTGACGACGTCATGAAGGCGATTGATGCCGCTGAAAAGTCTGGTGATCTGAGTCAGGATGATAAGTTTGCTGCCAAAGAAGAAGCTCAAAAAATCGTTGATGCTACCAACCGAGCCCTGGAAGCGCGCTTTACCGAAAAAGAAACTGAAATTTCTCGTTAATCACTAATTCTCACAATCATGTCCGTTTTTATATTTTTGGCAGTGCTTGTTGTACTCATCTTGGTTCATGAGTGGGGGCATTTTATTACGGCTAAGTGGACAGGCATGCGTGTTGATGAATTTGGCATCGGCTTTCCACCAAAGCTCTTTTCATGGCGGCGAGGGGAGACGGTGTATTCGCTTAACGCACTGCCGATTGGTGGCTTTGTAAAGATCCTTGGTGAGAATGGTGACGTTGATGGCGAAGTCCTCTCTGCGACTGACCAGGCACGTACCTTTAGTGCTCGTCCGAAGTGGGCACAGGCAGTTGTGCTCATTGCGGGAGTGACTATGAACGTACTATTGGCCTGGGTAGTACTTGTGGCGATTCTGATGCTGGGGACCGCTATCCGCGTTGGGTCTGATAGTGTTGCGGCCGGTACACCACTCATGATTCTGGGGGCGGTACCTGGTAGTCCAGCTGAAGATTTGCCACTGAAGGCTATTATCGTATCTGTCAGTCGTGACGAAGCAGTGCTTTCGAACCCAACCCCAGAATCATTCCGAGATTTTGTCACTACGAGCAATGGTGCGCCAATTACTTTGACATATCGTGCCGATGACCAGGAAGAGACAGTGACACTCACACCGGTGCGTGGAGTCGATAAAGCTAATCCTGACAAGGCTATTCTCGGTATTGATACCGGCTACCTCGAAAACCAACGGTATTCATTTGGTGCGGCAATAGTTGAGGGCACCAAGCAAACAATCTACATGCTCAAGGCAATTACCGTTGGTCTCGTGATCCTTCTTGGTAATGCGATTGTTGGACAAGCCGACTTCTCACAAGTGACAGGCCCTGTTGGCATTGTTGACCACGTGGGACAGGCGGCGGCGTTTGGATTTACGTCACTCTTGTACTTTACGGCGGTGATTTCACTCAACCTGGCAGTTATTAACCTGCTTCCGGTACCAGCCCTTGATGGGGGACGACTGGTTTTTGTCGCGATTGAAGCTATCACCAAGCGACCAATTAATCCAGTGTGGGCGGGGCGCTTGAATCTGCTTGGCTTTGCCGCGTTGATGCTGTTGATGGTTGTTGTTACTTACAATGACATCCTTAAGCTATTTTAGTTTGATCACAAATAACTGACGGCAACTGCTAATTGCTAATTACCATCTACTATCGACAAACTTGAAATCATAACCAAAAAACTGATACTTTAAATATAAAACCAAAAAATAGCCTACAGATACGCAAAAACTTTCTATCATATATGATAGAAAGTTTTTGCTTAAAATATTGAACTCTCCAAACAATTAACTTGCAAAATATTTAACTTTTCTTGCTCTTTCATTCTATCATATATGATAGAATGAAATCATGAAAAGAAAACCAAGTGATTTATCAGCTGCCGATCAACTCTTTACTCGTAAGGTATTATTTGAGGCTGCGAAGACAGCCAAAACAAACAAGCAATTAGAGAAATTTTTGGAAGGGTTGCTAACACCGAGTGAACAAATCATGCTTGGTCGAAGAATTTGGATATCACGAATGCTGCTTGAGCAAAAGCGGTATGACGAAATCGGTGCTCGTCTCCATGTGGGACCGAACACCGTTGCAAAAGTAGAGATGTGGCTACGTGGGCTACTACCGGATTATGGTGATTATCTAAATAAAGAGGTCCAAGTTGAAACTCTGAAGCGGCGAAAGCGTATAGCCAAAGAAAACCCGTTTGGTCTCACCGCTCTCAAAATGAAATACCCGCTCCATTTTTTACTTTTTCCTTGGCCAAAAGAATGATTCTCTTTCTATCATATATGATAGAAAGAGAAATGATATTATTTGAGATAATGCCAAGTAATGTCCATAGGATAAGGTAACCGAAAAACCCCAACCGAAGGTTTTTCGGTTGGGGGTGGCTATGCCTCATTGATTTATCACTATATTTTGGCCATTAATTTGTGGATGTGATACACTTCCTAGACTTATTCGGAGGTAATAGGGGATTTTTATGCGCCAGTCAAAACTCTTTACAAAAACACGCAAAGAAGCACCAGCAGACGAAGTGGCCAAGAACGCCCAGCTCCTTATCCGAGCGGGGTATATTGCCAAAGAAATGGCTGGAGTATACTCGTACCTTCCCCTCGGGTTACGCGTCCAAGATAAAATCAAACAAATCGTTCGTGAAGAAATGAATGCGATTGACGGTCAGGAACTGATCATGACCGCACTTCAGCGCAAAGAGTTGTGGGAGAGTACCGGGCGCTGGGCTGATGATGTGGTTGATGTATGGTTTAAGTCCGAACTCAAAGCTGGTGGTGAAGTTGGTTTTGGGTGGAGTCACGAAGAACCAATTGGCGAGATGATAAAAAACTACATCACGAGCTATAAAGATCTGCCAATTTCGGTGTACCAATTTCAAACAAAGTTACGCAACGAAATGCGAGCCAAGAGTGGAGTGATGCGTGGTCGCGAGTTCATTATGAAAGATATGTACTCGTTTGCTGCAGATGAAGCGAGTCACATGGCCTACTACGAATCAACTAAGCCGGCGTACATGAAAGTGTTTGAACGACTTGGTATTGGGGAGGATACATTTGTGACCTTTGCTGCCGGCGGTGCTTTTACCAAGTTCTCACATGAGTTTCAAACCATCTGTGAAGCAGGTGAAGATATCACTTACATCAATCGCGAAAAGGGTATTGCCATCAATGAGGAAGTCCTCAATGACGAAACCCTTGCCAGTCTTGGAGTCAGTGCGGATGAACTCACCAAAGTCACTACCGCAGAAGTGGGTAATATCTTTAACTTTGGCCAGCAGAAAGCGACTGATTTGGGATTAACCATGAAAGACTCATCTGGGAATGATGTCCCAGTTTGGATGGGTTCATACGGTATTGGCGTGACTCGACTCATTGGTGTGCTGGTTGAAAAGTTTGCAGACGAGAAGGGTATTGTCTGGCCTCGTGCAGTTGCGCCATACCTCGTCCACCTCGTTGCACTCAATATCGAAGAAGGAGAAATTCGCGACTGGGCGGATGGTCTGTATGCGAACCTCAAAGCGGCCGGGGTAGAAGTGCTCTACGATGACCGCGATGCGCGAGCGGGAGAGAAGTTTGCCGATAGTGACCTCATTGGTCTTCCATACCGTGTGGTCGTGAGTAAAAAGGGTAAAGCCGAAGGACTCTACGAAGTTGTCGAACGTGCCACTGGCGAGGTGAAGAAGGTAAGTGAAACCGAATTGTTTGCGCTCCTTGGAGTCGCCTCCGTCTAGTATGGCTAAAATGTCGCGCTTTATTCAAAAGATCCTTGGATCTTTCTCCACAGACATCGGTATTGATCTTGGTACGGCGAATACCCTCATGTATGTGAAGGGTAAGGGTATTGTGCTCAATGAACCAACCATCGTGGCTATCAACAAAAAGACCGGACAATTGGTCGCAGTAGGGAACGAAGCCCGCGCTATGCAAGGGCGTACGCCAAGCCATATTGAAGTGGTGCGTCCGCTCGTTGATGGCGTGATTTCAGACTTTGAGGTGACCGAAGAAATGCTTGCCTACCTCATCAACAAAGTGCGAAGTGAAATGCGCACCTTTATTGCACCGCGGGTCTTAGTGGGTGTACCGTCAGGTATCACGAATGTTGAGATGCGCGCGGCGCGCGACGCGGCGCGCAATGCTGGTGCGCGCGAGGTCTTCCTCATCGAAGAACCGATGGCGGCCGCCATTGGTGCGAAGCTCCCGATTGGCAAGGCGGCTGGTAACATGATTATTGATATTGGTGGTGGCACCACTGATATCGCCGTGATTTCGATTAATGGTATTGTCGTCGCGAAGAATCTCCGCGTCGCTGGAGACCATCTCACCGCTGCTATCATGTCCTATATCCGCGACCAGTTTAAGGTGTATGTCGGAGAGAAAACCGCTGAAGATGTCAAAATCCTCCTCGCTGCCATTGAAGCGCCAGAGGGAGGGAAGGAGCATGTCGTGCGCGGGCGTGATGTCATTACCGGCCTACCCCGAGAAGTTATTATTACCGACAGTGATGTTCGCGATGCGATCGCGACACAAGTTGATACGATTGTGGAATCAGTACGGGCTGTGTTAGAACAAACGCCCCCAGAAGTAATGGCAGACATTATGCAGCGTGGTATACATATATCAGGTGGTGGGGCGCTTATCCCGGGCCTCAAGCAGCTCCTTGAGGAGGTGCTTGAAGTTCCAGTGATTATTGTGCCCGATCCACTACGCGCGGTTATTCGCGGAGCCGGAATCGTTATCGAAAATTTGGAGCAATATGAAGAATTACTTATCGACAAAGAAGGCGAGCTCTCGCCAACCCTTCTTACCTAAAGGGGTACGTTGGGTATTTCTCTTTTTACTCATCGGAGTAATGCTTTTGTATATTGTCCCGAGATTGGTATTTGGGGTAGTTGCGGTAGCCCTCTATCCTTTCGAATCCCTACGATTATGGGTACTCGAATCACAGGATTCATTACCATATTATCTTCGTGATCGGCACGAGCTTATCTCTCGGATTGAGTCGCTTGAACAGCAAGTAGCGGTTAGTGGCGGTACTGAAAATACCCTCACAAAACTCAAAGCTGAGAATGAACAATTTCGACAACTCTGTGAGGCGGTACCAAATGAGCGAGTGATCGCACGTGTTGTTGGCCGTCCGCCGAAATTGCCGTATGACGTAATCATGCTTGATCGTGGTCGTATTCATGATGTGATAGCCGATGCTCCGGTGTTTATTGGCAGTGACCAGATTATTGGTTATGTTTCGCGTGTCTATGAAAAAACCGCACTGGTCACGTTGGTCTCCACTGCGAAATTTGAATCAATGGCCTATATTATTGGCCCCAATATCTATACGTATGCCGAAGGTGTGGGTGGTGGCATGATGCGAGTGGTTGTCCCGCAAGGGATACCACTGGGAGTGGGTGATACAGTGATTTTGCCAGCTATTGATTCTGGGGTGTACGGTACAATTGCATATATCGAGACATCACCAACACAACCAGAACAGTATGGCTATGTACCGATGAAACAAAACCTACAAAGTGTCCAATATGTTTCGGTTGGTCGCGAACCGATTGTACCCCATTCGTATGAAGAGGCAGAGGCGTTGGTTGACGGGCTGCAGACGTCACTCTTTAAAGTCAATTTGCCACCGGGAGTACTGGTAACCCCTGAGGTCGCCTCAAGTTCACCAGAAACCAGCAGTACATCACCAACTGCTACTACCGCAACCTCACTATGATCAGGTGGCCTTTTCGTATTATATTCTTTATACTTACCACTCTCTGCTTTCTCTATGGCTTGTATTTTGTCGGGTGTGTGCTGGTGGCGATTTTAAGCTTACGCTTTGCGGCCTACGAATATATTGCACTAGCATTTTGTATTGATTGTTATTTTTCGCCAGAACCAATTACTTTTTGGTACACTACAGTTCTCACCATCATTGTATGTTTTGGTTTAGTTGCCCAGCCATTTATACGGCGACGTGAGATCACCGAATAGTATTTATGTGGCGTCACAAAAAACAACAACCAGTAGAGTTTGATGAAATTCTCATGGACGTATCAAACTTGCCGGCATTTAACACCGGTCGGCTGGAAGGGCGGCGTGAGCTGCCAATTACTCCACGAAGTATTTTTTTAGTGGGGCTCATTTTTGGATTGATTGCATTGGCATTTTTGTCTCGTATTTATACGCTCCAAATAGTAGAGGGTGTAACGTACCGTGAGATTAGTGAAAATAATAGTTTGAATCGTACCGTTATTATCGCTGAACGTGGTGTGGTATATGACCGTCAAGGTGAAATGGTGATATGGAATGAACCAGATTTTAGTGGACAATATTCGTTTCCGGTGCGCGCGTATACCGACCGTCTCGGCATGGGGCAACTGATTGGGTACGTTAGTTATCCGCAAAAAGATAATAAGGGTTTTTATTTTCGCACTGAGTACGTTGGTCGTACCGGGGTTGAAAGCGCCTTCGAGTCCTATCTTCATGGCCAGAATGGGGAACAAATTATTGAAGCAGACGTCCATGGAACTGTAGTGGGTGAACATGCGCTAAAAGCTCCGATACCAGGCGGAGAGCTCCACTTGTCTGTTGACGCCGGTCTCTCAGAAGCAATGTATCAGATTATTGCGACATCAAGTGCACAGGCTGGTTTTCGTAGTGGAGCCGGAGCAATTATGGATGTACATACCGGTGAGATTATCGCTATGACGAGCTTCCCATCCTACGATCCAGAGGTCATGGCAGACGGGGACAATACTGATTTGATCGCTTCATACAATACAGATGATCGTTTGCCATTTCTGAATAAAGTCGTCAGTGGTGTCTATACCCCGGGTTCAATAGTAAAGCCGTTTGTAGCCTACGGTGCGTTGGCTGAAGGAATTATCAGTCCAAATAAAGAGATAGTTTCAACAGGTGAACTAGTTGTTCCAAATCCGTACAATCCTGATCAACCATCTATCTTCCGTGACTGGCGTGCTCATGGTGTGATGACCATGCGTGAAGCCATTGCGTTTTCTTCGAATGTCTACTTTTATATCGTGGGCGGTGGTTTTGGTGATCAAAAGGGTCTTGGTATCACCAAGCTTGCCGAATATTATCGCAAGTTTGGTATGGGAAGTATAACCGGCATTAATCTCGCCACCGAACAAGAGGGTGTCGTACCAGACCCGGCTTGGAAAAAACAGACATTTAACGACGATTGGCGTCTTGGTGATACGTATTTCACGTCAATCGGACAATATGGTTTTCAAGTGACACCGCTCCAGATGTTGCGTGCCTATGCTGCGCTCGCTAATGGCGGGAAGCTCCTCACGCCTCACGTAATCAAAGGTCACGTCAGTAGCTCGACTGATCTTGGGTTAAATCAAGACTATCTGCAAATCGTACATGAAGGGATGCGCAAGACTGTTATCTATCCTGGCGGAACCGCACGTGGACTCGAGCGTCAGGATGTAGCCGTGGCGGCTAAATCCGGTACGGCTGAAATTGGAGCAGGGAATGCCTACGTCAACTCCTGGGCAGCAGGCTTCTGGCCGTACGAAGAACCGCGCTACGCTTTTATCCTGATGATGGATAAAGCCCCCCGCAGTAACGCGCTTGGAGCAACACGCATCATGGGTGGGGTAATGGAGTGGATGGTACAAAATCGGAGCGAGTACTTAACCCCAACCAGTACACTCGCTCGGTCACGGGAGTAAGTACAACAGAGCAACTTTATGGCACGATTACCCAAACAGCTGAATATGAGCACAAGCCAATCCACATTGACCCCTGGCTTGAAGTAAGTATAATAGTGTCACATTACTTCGATAACGTTCTATATGACTGACCAGCAATCGTTCTTGACCCCAGAAAAGTTCACTGAACTGAAACAAGAGCTTGACCACCTCAAAACAGTACGCCGCAAAGAAGTGGCTGAGTCGCTCGAATACGCCCGTAGTCTCGGCGACCTCTCAGAAAACGCTGAATATCAAGAAGCTCGTGATATGCAGGCTGCTATCGAAGAGCGTATAACGCACCTTGAGAAAGTAATTAAAGAAGCGAAGATTGTCTCACACGATAAGAAAGGAGACATCGTAGTTATGGGTTCAACCGTAACAATTGTAAAAGACAAGGAGAAGGACGGACGTACCTACACTATGGTTGGTTCTGAAGAAGCAAACATTCACGAACACAAGTTGTCGTACCTCTCACCACTCGGTGAAGCACTGATGGGGAAGGCGAAGGGGGATGAATTTGTATTTGAGACACCGGCGGGTAAGCAGAAATACAAAGTTCTCAAGGTCGAGTAACAGTTGTCCATAAAATGTCTAGCTACGTCGTTGCTCTACGCTCGACGTCAGTCATCGTACAGTAAGTACGTCTCCTTCCGCCTCACTTAAGCGCCTTGTATCTGAAACATTTTCTGAACAACTTAAGTGACTTATGGAGGTGCATAGTTGAAACTAAATAACAAAGAGCGGCACCTTCGGTGCCGCTCTTTGTTATTTAATAGAGTTCACTGTGCGTACCAATGCGAATGAATGAAATAAGATTTTTTGAGCGTAGAAATAGGGCGCGGTAGTCAGCGGTCACATTAATAGATTCGATTGGATACTCTGCTCCGGTGAGTGTATGGAGATGGAGTAAGGGGTGGTTTGGTTCCGACATGAAGAGTTCTAAACGTTCATTGAATTTTGCCTGTACCTTTTTTGGCAATTTTCTGTATTGCTTTTTGAACTCTTTGTGGAATTCTATGTGCATAGAGTGTGCCTGTAAGGCTAGCTATTGAGCCAATCTATGGCTTCGCTGGCAGTATTAAAGCGTGGGGAGAGCTTCTTTTTGGTTTGTACTTCTTGTGCAGCCTTATTGAGAGCTTTAATCACAGCGGGTTTAAGCTCGGGTTCACGACTAATAGTAAATTCACCGGACTCAACAAAAGCCTTTAGTTGCGCATTAACAACTAACGAGAGTGGAATGCGGAGATGCTTAGCCAAAGCCTGTGCACGATCCTTGATATCTTTATCAGTTTTGATACTCAAGACGGTTTTCATAATATAACTATTGTATATACAACGGTTATGATTGTCAAATATTGGTTTTGTAGTCCAGGCGTCTCTTTCGAAAAAGCAAAAATTGCGTTACTATAGCCATATTATGTCGAGCGAAATTATCGAAGAGCGTCGCAAAAAGCGCGAACTATTACGAGCGGCTGGTCAGGACCCGTATACCGCCAAGGCCAACAAGACTCACACTGGGAGTGAGGTCCTGGCACAATTTGATGTGCTCGTTGCCGACAGTACTCCCGTGACTATCGCTGGTCGCGTAATGGCAGTGCGTCTTCATGGTGGGTCAGCCTTTGTTGACCTTTTTGATGGTACAGAAAAACTCCAGCTCTTCTTGGCCAAAGATCAACTTGGTGACGACCTCTTTGATCTCTTTGCGAACGCCATTGATGCGGGCGACTTCATTGAAGCCACTGGTGTGCCGTTTGTTACTAAGCGTGAGACGAAGGCAGTTGGTGTCACTGCCTGGCGTGTCCTCACCAAGGCACTGGAATCGATTCCATCAGAACACTTTGGTATCAAAGACGAAGAAGCGCGCTACCGCAAGCGCTATCTCGATATCTTACTGAATCAAGAACTACGTGATCTCTTTGTGAAGAAGGCCAAGTTCTGGTCGGTAACACGGCAATTTATGGTTGACCATGGCTTCCTTGAAGTGGAGACTCCAACCATCGAAGTGACGACTGGTGGAGCTGAAGCACGCCCCTTTAAAACCCATCACAACGATTACGATATGCCGGTGTACATGCGTATCTGTATTGGTGAACTCTGGCAGAAGCGCCTGATGGCCGCTGGGTACCCGAAGACGTTTGAAATTGGTCGGGCCTACCGCAATGAAGGGAGCAGTCCCGAACATCTTCAGGAGTTTACGAACCTGGAGTTCTACTGGGCCTATGCTGATTACCGCGATGGTATGATTTTTGTACGTGATCTCTACCGCACCATAGCACGTGAAGTATTTGGTAAAACTAAATTCGAAATGCGTGGTCATACCTTTGACCTGGCGGACGAATGGGAGGAGATTGATTACACCGATACCATCCGGGAAAAAACGGGGATTGATATTCATACAGCGACTGAAGCCGAAATGGAAGCAAAGCTGGCCGAACTTGGCGTGAAGTACGAGGGACAAAACCGCGAACGCCTCACTGATACGCTCTGGAAGTACTGCCGCAAACAAATTGCTGGCCCCGCGTTCCTTATTAATCATCCAAAGCTGGTCGCGCCACTAGCAAAAACTCGTCCAGGTACTGAGACGGTTGAGATGTTCCAACCGATTATTGCCGGCAGTGAAGTCGGTCGTGGTTATAGTGAACTTAATGACCCTGACGATCAGCGTGCCCGCTTCGAAGTACAGAAGGCGCTCCTTGAGGCTGGGGATGAAGAAGCCATGATGGCGGACTTCGAGTTTGTCGAAATGCTCGAGTACGGCATGCCACCAACCTGCGGGTATGGCTTCGGTGAGCGACTGTTTGCGTTCCTCGCCGGCTTGCCACTCCGTGAGACGCAGATGTTCCCACTCATGAAACCAAAACCAGCTGAGGAAGACACGTTGGCTCAAGATAATTGTGTGGTTTGCGAGAGTTAGTTTCTCCATGTGGATACTCAAGGTTTGGATTATTACTTCTCGTCCACTCTTGTACCCGTTGGTACCAGTTATCTTTATCTTGGGATACCAGGCTGGAGGTGGTGAACTCTTGGATTGGCAGATATCAGAGTGGTTATTTGTCGCAGCGCTCACCTGGCCACTGACCATGATTGTGTATGGTATTAATGATCTGACTGATGTTCATAGCGACAGGCATGATACCAAGCGGAGTCGACTTGATGGTGGCATTGCTGATCTAGATTCTATTCGCTCCATACGAACTGGAGTTGGATTGGCAGCGGCTTTACTGTTTGGTATCAGTAGTTATGCTCTCGGGTGGTATGGTTTTATCTTTACAGTATTTGTTTTACTGGCCAGTGTAGTTTATTCAGTACCACCAATTCGGCTCAAAAGTCGTGCTGGACTTGATGTTTTGTTCTCTGGTTTTGTGTATGTAATTTGTATGTACGGAGCCGGGTATTGGCTCGTGCAACCACTGGCACTATTACCAAATGCTGCCTACATACTGGCTCTGTTTGCTGTGTGTCTCCATGCTCTCGGTACGTTACGTGATTACACCGTTGATAAAGCCACTGGCGAAAAAACTTTTGCTGTTATGCTGGGACCAAGGAAGAGTACACTTCTGGTAGCGATTTTAGCGAGCAGCGGCATTGTGCTCTGGTACGTAGATCGCGGGTTCGATCTGGCCGCAAACCTCGTTTTTTTAAGTATTCTGTTACCAGCCCTCCTCACTATCCATCAACCAAACGAACATCTCATTCGTGTATCAATGCGAGTGATTGCAGTAATAGTTGGTCTCGTTGGTTTGTACAAAATCTTTTTCTAAATAGACCGACTTTTTTCCTTGTCGGCAAATTCTGTACAAAACTACTTTTATCTTGTATGTTACTCTTGAATAAATTGTTCCACCTCAACTATGACAATCGGAGTGATGTCATGCGAAACACGAAGCTTATCAGGGCAGTAAACCGGGATGCAGAGAAGGCGAGGCGCAATCCTGGCCCGCACCCATGCCCGATTGTATCGGCCTCATCGCCGCCAGCTATAACTCGCTTGAAGGTTCCTGAGCACCTTCAAGGGTATGTGATACGGTACGTGTCGCTCAAACGCAAGGGTCACCGCACCAGATATCACATGCTGCATGAAGTCTTCTGGGCAGTCATGAAAGGTTTGCCTGAGTGGCAAAAGAAGATGCCTCGCGATGCACAGTACTACGAGCTACGCGCCGACTGGGCGGTTGTAGCCGTCATTGAGGATGATGACCAAGACTAAACTGGTCGCACGGTACAGAACAGAGTATGAGGGGCGAAATTTGCCCCTCAACTTTTTTAGCTCTCGAAACACACCGAGGCTTTTTTGTTGTCTGCACCAAAGAATCCCCACAATGTGTGCACAAGTGGCTTGTTGGTGGGATGAAGTGGTGTATAGTGTAGTTGTGGTGGGAGATAGTGGTATAGAACGCAAGTTCTAGACAGATCCACAACTATCTCTGACAGCAGTCAGCATCGCTCCACCGATGGTGGCTGGTGTCAGGGATGGAAGTGGAGAGCTATCAAGACAAAACATATGTTAATCGGGGAATATCGCCACACACTTGATCCTAAGAAACGGCTGTCCTTACCGTCAAAATGGCGGAAGGAACTTGGATCAACGGTGATTGTTACTCGAGGTCTTGATAACTGTCTCTTTGTGTATCCGCAGGCCGAGTGGGAGAAAATAACCGACAAAATCGGTCAACTCCCACTCGGAAGCGCGGACACACGAAGTTTTAATCGCTTCTTTCTATCCGGTGCAGTGGAAGTGGAGGTGGATAGTGTTGGACGAATTCTCGTTCCAGATTTCTTGAAGGATTTTGCGAAGCTCGAAAGTAAAGTCGTGCTCGCCGGAATCCATGATCGTGTAGAAATTTGGGATGATAATCGCTGGACAGAGTACGTCGCCAAAATCGAGATGCAGGCTGACTCCCTCGCGGAGAAGCTCTCGGATATCGGGGTACTGTAGGACTGTCTAGAATTTCAACCTCTTCATAACTATGGAAAGAGCGCATGGAGCATATTACCGTTTTACAATCGGAAGCTGTCGACGCGCTCGCCCTTAGACCGGCGAGCGTCGTTGTAGATGCGACCTTAGGAGCGGGTGGCCATGCGCGCGAGATACTAAAGGTGCTCGGCAAAGATGGACGTTATATCGGCTTTGATGCTGATGTGCAGGCTATCGAAGCTGCCAAGGGTAGCCTCAAGGGTGCCGCTACTATTGACCTCGTACATGCCAACTTTCGTCAGCTTGACGAGGTGTTGGCCGAGCGGGGAATAGGAAGCATCGATGCAATCCTCGCTGACCTTGGGTGGCGTACCGACCAATTCATCGAAGCGGGGAGAGGTTTCTCCTTTAATGATGAGGTTGGTCTCGCTATGACGTACGGTGACGCCCGCGACTATGCCTTCACCGCGTATGACATTGTCAACGATTGGGATGAGGTTGATATCGCAAACGTGATCTACGCCTATGGCGAAGAACATTACTCGCGTCGTATTGCCAAAGCCATCATTGAGGCACGGACAAAAGGTCCGATCAAGACCGGCAAGGAGCTCGCTACTATCATCGATGCCGCCGTACCGGCACCATATCGCCACGGCAAAACTCACCCAGCCACGAAGTCATTTCAGGGTTTGCGCATCGCGGTGAACGATGAATTCGAGGCCCTGGAACTGTTCATCAAAAGTGCCTTTATGCATCTAGCACCGGGTGGACGGCTCGCCATCATTTCCTTCCATAGTTTAGAAGACCGCATTGTAAAGCTTGCGTTTAAAGCTTTCGAACATGATCAAAAAGGTGTCTTGGTTACCAAAAAACCAATCATTGCGAGCGAGGCAGAGCTCAAAATGAATCCCCGCGCCCGCAGCGCCAAACTCCGCGTTATTGAAAAAATTAGCTAGATACATTATGAGTCGCCATCAGATTGTCAGTTTCCATACAGTGCCATACAAAAACCCAGCTTTTTGGGTAACGGTACTATCGGTGGTGGTGTTTGTGTTGGTGGTGGCCTACATGTACTTCTTGTCTATGTCTGTGGTGCATGTCGTGTTTCGAAAAGAATCACATCAAGAGGCGCGTCAGCTGGAGTCAGAAATCTCGGCTCTTGAGTCAACGTATATTGAAGCGCAGCATGCCGTCAGTGAGCGGATCGCAAACGCAGTGTCTCTCACAGAAACAAACGAAAAAATCTTTGTGACTCGTGTACCAGCTGCGGTGGCATTGTCACGTACTGGTAGCGAATAATATGCGAAGTGTGGCCTCAACCCCTGGTCGGATACGTGTCATCACTGGGTTCATTTTAGTACTGGGGCTATTACTCATAGTACGGTTATATTATGTGCAGTTGGTAGAAGGAGCAGCCTACCAGGAACGCGCACGTAAGCAATACGTCAATACAGCGGAAGATATTTTTGATCGTGGCACCATTTATTACACAACAAAAGATGGAGAAAAAGTAGGGGCGGCTAGCATGAAATCGGGGTATGTACTCGCGGTGAACCCCACTGTCATCACTGATGCTGACGCCCTCTACGAGAAACTCGATCCATTTATCGCTCTTGATCAGGCCGAATTTGTGCGTAAGGCGACGTTACCCAATCGTACGTACGTAGAGATTAACCCACGGGTTACTGAACAAGAGGCGCCGCTCATTGAAGCTTTGGCCCTTGCAGGGGTTGAACTCTATCGGATGCAGTGGCGCTATTACCCGGGTCATGAAGTTGGCGCACGGAGCATTGGCTTTATTGGGTTTGATGATGCCAGCACCATTGAGCGTGGTAAGTATGGACTTGAGTATGCTTACGACGATATTCTCTTTCGTGATGAAGCGGCACTCTCGGTGAATTTTTTTGCTGAAATTTTTAGTAATCTTGGACATTTGGTATTTGATGGTGATACCAAAAAACACGGCGATATTGTCACCACGATTGAACCAACGGTTGCTCGGATGCTTGATCGGGTGCTCAGTGAAACCCAGACAAAGTACAATAGTGCACTCACTGCTGGGATTATTATGGATCCACAGACCGGTGAAATCCGGGCCCTTAATGCCGTACCAACTTATGACCCAAACAACCGTGCCGATGCGAGTATTGAGCTATTTCAAAATCCTCTCGTTGAAAACGTCTACGAGATGGGTTCTATCGTAAAAGCGCTTACTGTCGCAGCTGGCTTGGATAGCAAAGTGATTACTCCAGCATCGACATACTACGACCCAGGCTTTCTCGAGCTCAACACCTTTACAATCAAAAACTTCGACGGCAAAGGTCGAGGGACGGTTGATATGCAAGAGGTACTTAATCAATCCTTGAACACTGGTGTGGCACATATAGTAGGACTCATGGGGCACAAGCGCTTCCGCGAGTACTTCACGAACCTCAAGCTCGGCAGTGAGTCGGGGATTGATGTTCCTAACGAAGCGAGTGGCTTGGTCTCTAACCTAGAATCGCCGCGTGAGGTAGAGTATGCAACCGCATCTTTTGGACAGGGGATTGCAATGACACCAATCGCAACCGTGCGGGCGCTCGCAACACTGGGTAATGGTGGACATCTCGTTACACCACACCTGGTGAAGCGTATCGAGTACACCGACGGTACTGAGAAAGATATTCAGTATCCCGATGGGACGCAGGTGTTTACTCCAGAAACCAGTGAGACGATCTCTCGTATGCTCACTACGGTCGTAGATGAAGCCCTTCGTGGTGGTAAGGTGGCGCTTCCGCACCATACAGTGGCAGCTAAAACGGGAACCGCACAAATAGCTAAACCATCTGGTGGGTATTATGACGATCGTTACCTGCACTCGTTTTTTGGTTACTTTCCAGCGTATGACCCACAATTTATAGTTTTCCTGTATACTGTAGAACCAAAAGGGGTGCAATATGCGTCTGAAACCCTGACTGAGCCGTTTATGGATTTGACCACCTTTTTGATTAATTACTACAATATTCCTCCTGACCGTTAGCATTATTCATGCCGTTAGAAGTTATCATAAAACCTTCCGAGCTCTGAAATCGCACTTCTTATCTTAAACAAAAATATTATCATGTTAATATTCAATAACTTCTAACGGTATGAAAGCTACTTTTAAGACCATTGTCTATACTATTTTGACTTTTGAGGCCAAGCTATTACTGCGTCGCACTAGGCCAATTGTGATTGCGGTCACTGGTAGTGTTGGCAAAACATCAACCAAAGACGCGATCTTCGCTGTCTTAAAACAGTATCGCAAAACTAGAAAAAGTGAGAAAAGTTTTAATTCTGAAATCGGCGTGCCGTTGTCTATTCTCGGGTTGCCAAATGCCTGGGACAATCCATTTGGTTGGTTGGCGAATATTGTTGAGGGATTTTTCATTGCTGTTTTTAGTCGAAATTATCCAGAGGTACTTGTGCTTGAGGCGGGGGTGGATCGCCCTGGTGACATGAAGTCACTCACAGCCTGGTTGAAGCCCGATATAGCGGTGATCACTCGTCTACCAGACGTACCGGTGCATGTGGAATATTTTAGTACACCAGAAGCAGTTGCTGAAGAGAAACTCGCACTCGTACGAGCGTTAAAGCCAGATGGGGTCTTTGTTTATAACCATGATGACGCTAAGTTACTAGCAGCGGTAGCTACTGTTCGTCAGCCGAGTGTGGGCTTTAGTCGGTATGCACCGTCACAGTTTACCGCCGCAGCCGATGAGATAATCTATCGCGATGATATTCCGGTTGGTTCGCAATTCACTATCACGCATCTTGATGAAGCGGTCACTTTTAAAGTAAATGGCTCAATTGGTATACAAAACGCGTACACCTATAGTGCGGCCGCTGCGGTGGCAGCGCAGTTTGATATTCCGCTATCGGCGGTTGCTGAAGCGGTCAAATCACACATTGGTCCAGTCGGGCGTATGCGGGTAATTCCAGGAATTAAAGCCACCTGTATTCTTGATGATACCTACAATTCTTCACCCACGGCAGTGGAGACCTCACTCCAGACACTAAAGGAGTTGCGCGGTTTTAATCGTAAAATTGCGGTGCTTGGTGACATGCTTGAACTTGGTCAGTTCTCTACTCGTGAACATGAACGTATCGGTGCTGTCGCAGCAGGAGCTGTCGATATACTCGTAACGATTGGTGTGCGTTCGCGCAAGACAGCTGAAGGGGCGCTAGAACACGGTCTCTCCGAAAAGCAGATATACCAATACGAAGATTCGGTAACGGCTGGTCGAGAACTACAGCAATTAATTAAACCCGGTGACGTTATACTGGTAAAGGGTTCACAAGGGGTGCGTGCGGAACGAGTCATTGAGGAGATAATGGCGGAGCCGGAGCGGGCGGGGGAGCTACTTGTGCGCCAAGACACCGCTTGGAAACGCCGTTAAATCCCTAAAAGCAAATAAATTAGCTCATCTTCTTTGTTGCCAGCGTCGTTGTGGGAGTCACCGTACCATTGTACGTCTCCTTTGCAACTCCTCGGCGCCGCGAATCTAAGCCAATTTCTTCACTTTTAGTCGATGACGAATGGGTCAATGTAACAAACTCAAGAAGAAGTTCAGAAGAACGGTAAAGCCATGGCACTTCGCGCCATGGCTTTACACGTGGAAAAATAAGCATATAGTATAGCTATATGGATACATTAAGATATATTGCAGGAGGTGCTTTGGCGGTGGTTTTATTGGTAACCAGTACCCCAACTGCCGATGCCTACACAACGTATAACAGTAATGCTGCCCAGATTGCTGAACTCCAGGCCACGATTCTTCGTTTGCAAGCGCAGCTCGATGCGCTTCGTGGTTATTCAAATAATAATGGTTGGAGCAACAGTGGTAGTGGTATGGTCACTACCGGTAGTGCCGTACACCGTGGCAATGGTGATGTAGACTTCCATGGTTCTGCTCGTCCAGGTACGACACAATCAAAAGTTTGGTTTGAATTTGGACCAAATCGTTCACTTTCATACAGTACCCCAAAGCTCAGTCTTGGTAATAGTAACAACAACACCCGCAACTTTACCGGCTACGCGTACGACCTTAGTCGTGGTACCTACTACTACCGCGCTGTACTCGAAGATCGTCGTGGCGACACCTACGAAGGTTCAGTTCAGTCGATAAACGTCGGTGGTAGTTCATACAACAACTACGACGATGATTGGTACGACAATGATGATGATGACTGGAATGACGATGATGAAGATATTCCTGATGTAACGACTGATGATGTCGATGATGTTACTGAAACTCGCGCGGAGCTTCGTGGTGAGGTTGACATGCAAGATGCGGAAGATGGTATTGTCTTCTTTGTTTTCGGTGAAGACGAAGATCAGGTCGAGGATGCCGCAGATGAGGATCGTTATAGTGACATCGACACTGATAATGATGACCTGCAGAAGGTGAAGGTCGCTTCAAATTTTGATGATGAAGATGACTTCTACGCCGTGGTAACTGGACTACAAGACGATACCGACCATTACTTCCGTATCTGTGTTGAGTTTGAAGATGAGGATAATGATGAACGCTTAGAGTGTGGAGAGGTGGAGGAATTCACCACTGACGAATACTAATAATGTAGTGATAGTAAAAGGCGCTCTGGGGCGCCTTTTACTGTGTATTGCAGGCTGTTTACATGCGGGACACCCTGTATAATCAGGGTGACATGAAGCCAAAGGTATACATTGACGTTCGTCGTCCCGAAGAATTTGCCACCGGCCGTCTGCCAGGTGCGCGTAATATTAGTATTGAAGAGGACCCTCAAGCAGTGGACGAAATTATTGCGCTCTCTGCCGCCAATGATGTGGTAGTGTACTGTTATTCAACGGTGCGTTCGAAGTACGTGTGCACCTTACTTGAGACTAAACATGGTATAAAGGTGGGTGAGCTCGAAGGTGGTCTCATGCTCTACCAAGGACCAATTGAAGCCTAGGCTGTGTTAAAAAGAGAGATGGTATGACCATCTCTCTTTTTAATCTCTACCAAATAAAGGGTAACGTGCTTCCAGCGTTCGTATAACCGATAGCAAAACCGATAAAGGGCATCATAATAAAGAGTAGAGCCGCCAAGACCTTTGAGAAAGAGGTGACTTCGTTAATACGTTTAGTTGATAACAGACTTTTGGCTGAGGTTTGAGGGATTTTCATATGGTGATACTTATGATCATTATTGTACCGCAGTGGCAGGTGAGTGGGGTGGTGGTGTGTTGATAGGGGGTATGAAAAGGCCGCCACACGTAGCGGCCCAATCAAGGGTGCGGTGTGGCGGCTTACTGCCTGGCGGCGAGGATCTCAGCGAGGAAGGCACGCACCTTGGCGAGGTCGACCGACTTCCGTGCGAATTGCGCGAATTCACCGAAGAACTCTGGCACCCACTTCGACAAATCCAAACGCGTCCGATCAGATGCGTAGTAGGTGTTCTCGTTGCTGTGGATGAGCACTTTTGGCTGGTTGCCTTTACGCATGGCGTCGATGTGATGAAGAACCATCACTCCATCAACCGGTGCCATGCGCACATCAGTGATGACGACGTCGATTTCGGGACGAGCTTCAAGTATATTCCAAGCTTCGTCACCGTTGCGCGCTTTCAGCACCTCAAAGCCAAGTGACACTCCGAGCTTTTCGAGAGAGTCGAGCCAGCGGTCTTCGTCATCGACGACGAGAACTGTGAGTTTGGTCATGTGCAGTCTCCGTTGTTGTCTGGCGAAACTATACGGTATGGTGGGGGATTGTCAATGTGGTGTTGATTCTAATGTTTTTAGAAAATGAAAAGGCCGCCACACGTGCGCCCTTCTCGGGTGTTGTGCGGCGGCTCTCAATGCGGATGCAGTAGCGGAAAAGCGCCAATCTCAGCCAAGTTTGGTGTCACCACAAGGGCTTTGTCCTTGTGGTTGTACCAGTCATCACCCTCAGCAATCCAAAGTGTCGAGGCACGAACGTTGCTGTTCCAGCGTAGCAGATTGTCTCGTCCGCCTGTGTGATGGGTAAGATGACGGCCGACGCCACAGTCAAGCCAAAGCTGCCTCATCCGACCACCCGAAAGAGTGTCGGCGTCGTGTTGGATTTCACAGGCAAGATCTCGACCCCAGACGTCGTAGTAGAACGAGACTTCAACTGGGGTAGACAACTTGAGACTGGCAGCTTCAACCATCCACATTACAACACGTTTGCCTAGGGCAGATGCAACATCGTCTTTCTTGATTGCATCGAAAAGGGCTTTTTGGGCATCACTGTCTGCCCAGGTGACGCCAACATTGGCATCTGCTTGGTCCTGGAAATCCTTGCGGGTGATTCGCCGATCCATCTTTCTCTCCTGCAGGTGATTTTGGTACTTCGTGAGACCTTCACGACAAGGGTACTATTGCTACTAATATGCAACACATTTTTGTTTAATGCAACCAAAGTAAATGTTGCTCGATACTCAACTGCATATCTGAAGAAGTCATGGAAACCGGTACTTAACTAGAAAACTATATAGCTCTCATAGGTCGGGCGGTTTTCTTTTTCTGGTGTTTTTTATAAAAAGGAGTAGATTTGGTATACTAGCAACATGAAAATATTTCTCATTAGACACGGGGAGACTACTGGCGATTTGGAAGACCGCTATGGAGGGAGTTACGACGACCATCTGACCGAACGCGGCCACGAACAGCTCGCTGCAACAGCTACCCAGGTAGCTGGCAAGGGTATCGAGGTTATCTTCCATAGCCCACTTATACGTGCGCGCGAAAGTGCTGAGATAATCAGTGGTGGCATCGGCTGTCCAATTGTGGAGTGGCAGGGACTTGAGGAACGTCACTATGGCGTGTTGACTGGTCTGACCAAGCAAGAAGCCCTGGAGCAGTATCCCGAAGCAGTAGCCGCCCACAAAGACCCGATGAACACCGACCCCGAAGGCGAGAGTTTTGAAGATTTTAATGACCGTGTCGTGGCAGCGTTTGAAAAGATAAAAGAACAGTCGTATGAGACGATTGCGATTTTAGGACATGGCGGTTCGATCAAGCGAATACTGACGTACTTGGGTGAGCTGTTGCCGGATTCGATTGCAGATGGGGGAGTGATTGAGGTGGGGGTGAAATAGCTTAGGCGTATAATAAGTTAATGATTGCACTCTATCTCTGTAGAAAGAAATATGAAAGTTATCGGAATTGAATTACAAAGTGTTAAAGGTTTCAAGTCGTTACCAAAGACAGATTTTTCTGAGTCTATAAATATTTTTATTGGTGAAAATAACTCTGGTAAGTCAACAATATTAAATGCTATACATCTAATTCAAAAAAGGGAGGCATTGAATATGTATGATCAAACTGTTGGTAACATAAACGGGTTAGTTAAGTTGTATACAGCAGGAAGTCACCCAGGTTTTTCAGACAGAATGTTAGGTTTCGTTTTTCATTTAAATGGTAATCAAAGACATATACTTACTCATACTGGTGAGGCTGGGTGGAATGGCGCTGCAAATCAATCAGAACCAGATAATTTAATATACCCTTATCTTTCAAAGCGAAAAGTTGTTACTTACTCACCCGATGTAAATAAAGGTGCAGCAAATTCCGTTGTGGGAAATTTTACACATTTGTACGCAAAAATTGATAGATTATCTGATCCAGAGGCAAGCTGGTACCAAGAATATGTCGAAGCATGTGATGAAATTTTAGGATTCCGCATATCAACTTCAGGAGGAGAAGGTAATGGAAAGCAGGCCGTTTATAAACTTGGCGGTTTTGATGAAATCCCCATGACGAGTATGGGAGAAGGTATTCCAAACCTTTTAGGTTTAATTGCAGATTTGTGTGTGGCAAAGAATAAAATATTTATAATAGAAGAGCCTGAAAATGACATACATCCAAAAGCTTTGAAGTCACTTCTGTCCTTGATAGCAAGAAAGTCTGAAACAAATCAGTTTTTTGTTTCAACACATTCAAATATTGTTATGCGAATGCTTGGTGCAAGTAGTAATGCAAAAGTATTTGAAGTAAGTACTCAGTTAAGTGATGCAGAAAGACCAAAATTATTTGTTTCACAAGTTAAAGAAATAAAGACATCAAAGGAAAGAATGGATGCCCTCGAAAACCTTGGCTATGAATTTTTTGATTACGGACAGTACATGGGATACCTCTTTTTAGAAGAATCATCTGCTGAGCTAATTATTCGCGAGTATATCATACCTTGGTTTATTCCAAATCTTAATCAAAAAATCAGAACTCATTCGTCGGCTGGCAAATCAAAGATTGAAATGCGCTTTGAAGAATTTAATAATTTATTTGTCTTTGTACATCTGGAACCAATATATAGAAACAAAGCCTGGGTAATTTTAGATGGTGGAGAAAGTGAGGCGGCAATTATTGAAAAGTTTAAAGCAAAGTATGTAGTGAAGGATGGTTGGAAAGAAGAAAATTTTTTGCAATTTAACGAGCATGATTTCGAAGAGTATTATCCCAAGATCTTTAAAGATAAGTTCAATTCGGAGATTAGAAATGATACTACGTTAACAAAGGAGGAAAAACGATTAAAAAAAATTAATTTACTTATTGAGGTAAAAGATTGGGTGAGTAATGATGAAGAAGAAGCAAAAAAGCAATTTGCACTATCTGCGACAGAAGTCATTGAGAAGCTCAAACAAATTGATGCTAGTCTACATGCATAGTAGTTAGTTGACATGCTATTGCGACAAAATAGTACTAACTAAAATTTATAACTCTATAATGATTTTGTAACAATAACGCTGCTGTCTTTTATAGCTATTGTCACGAGTTACTAAGTATATTTGTTCGCTGTGCTCAAAATCTACTAAGTACTCTCGACCCCGACTCGCTACGGAGAATCGGTCCTTACAGGACCAGTACCCGTTGTCGCTAGATTATTTCGCTACGCTCATAATCTATCTGGCAACAGCTTCGATTCTCACGGAAATATGCTCCCAGCATATTTCCTCGTAGGGTCACGCGAGGCTGGCAAACCTTGTTTGCCAGCAATAACAACAAACACCGCATAGCTATGCGGTGTTTGTTGTTATAATCGCGTGACCCTACGGAGAATCGAACTCCGATTTCCAGGATGAAAACCTGATGTCCTAGCCGTTAGACGATAGGGCCAATATTCTTTTTTCCTCAATGCATTTCTGCTTTTTTGAACCTACCTGTCAGGTTTTCATTGATGAAAACTTTCCCTGCGGATGAAAGAGTATCCCATACTCTTTCATTATCCTAGCGTTAGACGGGCTTGGTCAATATTCATTTGTACTTCTGCGCTTTGGGGGCGAAAAGTGCCCATATTTATAGCAGAGAATTGAGAAAAAGGGAAGGGGTCGTGGACAGTTACAAAAAGATGGCGTAGGCTACCCGGTGGAAGCATGACATAGGGGATTGCTATGAACACTGATGAGGAAGACGAGGAGGCATGGTCTGCGCCGCTTGAGGCTCTTATTGGCTGGGTGAATGAGCATGGCCAAGACTATGAGTGGCGGACTGATGTGCAAAGTATCGAATTCCACTTCGTTTACCAAGGTCAAATGTACAGCGGCACCGCGACGATTAAGGTGCCTCTTACGCTGACTCTCGCTTTGGTGCTAGAGTTCCCGAACCCGCTAGATGAGCTGGATGCATATCGACGTATTGGTAGAATCGACACGGAGATGTGCTACGGTGCCCTCATTTACAACCATGAGCTGGGTTTGGTGGTATGGCGGGACTCTATGTTCAGTGAAGACGCTGAAGAATTTGATGTCGATCTCGTCGACGGCATGATTCGCAGCGGCCTCGATTCACTTCTGGCAATCGGGAAAGAGTTTTGCCATGAGATTGGCAATTCAGAAGCTGATGTGAGACTCATCAACTTGCCCACAGCTGGCCGGGCGTGAAGCACGGGCGCGCGAGGAGAATATCCCTCGCGCGCCCGCTTTCGTTTGATGGTTGCAAAAACAATTCTTGGCGGTAGGATAGGAGTAGACATGTAGTGACTTCAGCAGCGAAAGGAGGGAAAGACAATGCTATACATCGATTGCCGACTCGCGCATATCAGTCGTGACCGTGTCATGACATATTGTATGATGCCGTCTTTGCCTACATTCCACGTGATGGTGCCGCGGCAGCTGTACTACGGACAGGCGGAGTGGTGGGATGCGCCTCTGCAGTGGGTCGACCAAACCTGGCGGCGAACCAAGACGTTTCGACAGCTGGCGGAGGAGTGCTATCTCCCAGACCCGGAGTATGCGCTTGGGCTAATCGGCTTTCGGTGGCTCATCTTTCGCTTCCGACCGGACTACCCGATCTCCTTGGAGGTAGGTCACCGCTCGACCCGGTACCTGCCGCTTTTGCGGCAGCTAGCACAGCACCTCATGTGCGAAAAGACAGACTAAGCAACCCCGTATTCCATACGGGGTTGTACTCATTTTTGATTACTTGCGCTTTTGGTCATACGGGGTAGTATGAGATTAGGAAAGGAAAGGGGTGACCCATGTCGCTTAGTTTTACGATTCTTCGCGACTGCGGTCGCGTGTTCTCCGGCAAACTGCCGGTTCTGACCACAACTACTACGGCCCATGAAGAAGTTCTTTGCACCATTCGGCTTGCACGGAATGCTGGAGAAGCTGGTTACTATGACGTTACCGTGTGGTCGGTAGTGCCAGCTCATCTCGCGGTTCGAGACGAGCCCGCTTCAGGTCTCATCAGCAAGATATGGGAGACCACTGACACTGGGTTCTGTGTTCAGCAGGACCTCGGCAATGCTAACCGCTTGTTCTTCGTCAGCTCGTTAACATTCGAGGCGAATAACTTGCGATGGCTGCTGGGTACTGTGCAAAAGCGGGTTGAGTTGCATGCCGTTTACGTCGAATCCATCGAACTGAAGGCATGAACTTCCAGAAGCTATAGATAACGAAAAGCCCGCGCGGGAAACTGCGCGGGCTCGTCTATTATTCTGTACTAGTTTGTATGTCGGATTGATTCTTTGATATCAAAACGAGGGTTTACTTTTTTGCCCGGGTTGAAGATGTCGTCGGGGTCGAATATTGCTTCGGTCTTCGTGAAGAGATCAAGGACAGGCTTTTTGAATATTTTTGAGAGGTGGGGAGTGCGGATGATGCCGTCGTTGTGCTCGCCACAGATATTACCCTTGTATTTTACTGCCGTGTTGTAGAAACGTTCGGCCATGCGTTCGATCAGAAGTGGGGTGTTGGCCTTCGTGAAGTCGAGAAGCGGATAGAAGTGGAAGTGACCATTGCCCCCGTGACCGTGGATGGCAGACTTCACATTAAACTCCTTAAAGAGGGACTTGATTTCCATAAAGAATTTGCCAAGATTTTCTGGGGGGACAGTCATATCTTCGAGGAAGGCCGCGGGACGCTTCTCCGGATCAAGGAGCTTTGAGAGTGAAAAGCTCGCACGACGAATCTGGAGGAACATCTCGACTTCACTTGGGTTTTTGATGACGCGGGCCTTAGCTCCGGGCGCTGAGACCTTCGCAGCGATTTCTTGGGCCGGAGTCTCTTTTGTAGTGGCTTCGTCGAGGGTGATGAGGATAGTGAACTCTGGAGTCTGACGACCAAAGCGGATATGGAATGTCGTGTACATCGAAAGGATGACTTTGTAGTAGTCCATGCCCTGGAGGCGAGCCTTGAAGAAGTCGGGGTTCTTGAGCGCGAGGTCAAAAGTAAGGGCGTCAAAGATTTCGACATTGATCGGATTGTACTTGAGTGCGGTCACAATTGACTTCGCGGCATCTTCGAGCTTAAAGAGGGGAAGGGCAATAAGCGTGGTATTCTTTTGAATCTTGATCGCCTTGATGGTGAGACCAACAATCACACCCACCGTTCCCTGACTACCAGAGATGATACGACCGAGGTCGAACGTGCCTTTACCAGCCTTGAAATCTGCGACGGTGGTCGAGATCACATCCCAAAGCGCGTAGCCGGCCGAGTTCTTGGCAGTTTTTGGTCGCCCGTTTTCGATGAGGGATTCATTCTTTTCTATCAGGGCAAAGACTTCACGTGCAATCCGCGCGTAGGCATGCTTTTCCTTCACCAGTGATTTGAACTCCTTGTACGAGAGGGGACGCAGCGTGTACGTATTACCATCATGGAGCACCACATCCATCGAGTCCACCCACTCAGCACAGTGCCCGTAGCGGAGTGAGTCAGGACCAGCAGCGTTGTTCGCGATAGCGCCGCCAATAGTACAGATATCTTTTGATGAGGTGTATGACGGAATGTACGAATCAACTTTCTTGAGTTTCTTTTCGACATCACGCCACATCGCGCCTGGTTCACAGACGATAGTTCCACCCTCAGGGGTGCTCTTCGCTTCGTGAATATGGGTGAGGTGTGGTGCGACATCAATCACGATTGAGTCGGTGAGTGATCCGCCGGAGAGACCGGTACCAGCCGCACGTGGGGTGAGGGAGAGGGAGGTGAAGCGCTTGGTTTCAACTGCAATCAGCTTCACGGCGGTTTCGACATCCTTACGGTCTTTTGGTTGGATAACAATCTGTGGACGAATATGAAAGATACTCTCGTCAGTACTGTACTTTTCGAGCACTTTTTTATCACTACTAATACCGCCACGGAAGCCGGCTTCACGGAGTTTCTTCTCAAGGAGAAGGTGACCAAGCGGGTGACGCTTGATGGCGATTTTGTCTTTGCCAGAGAGCGGGCGAGACGGCACCCATGAGAGAGGTGGGTGCTCGTGGTCATGATGGGCTTCTGTTTCAGGCTCACTCGTGGTCACCGCAACTGCAGTTTTTGTTGCCTTGGTCTTTTTGACAGCGACTTTTTTCACCACGGCTTTTTTGTCAGAAGCTTTTTTGACTTTGGCTTTGGTTGGCAGCGTAATACTTTCTTTTTCGGTGGTTTCGGCACTGACGTACAAATCCGGGTCGACAGTCGTCGCTTCGAGATTTGGGCGCTTTTTTGCTTTGGGAGCGACTTTTTTAGGGGTCGCTACTTTACGCTTTCTAGTAGGTGCTTCGTCGATATCCACGACAGTTAAAGAACGCAATGCCATATATAGAAGTAGTATACCGCAGCGTTGATTTTTTTCGGTAGAAATTTATTTCTAAAGTGTGAATTAAAAATTCTTTCAGGTTATTAAAAATCGCCCGGCACGGAGTGTCGGGCGATCGATTGGTGTTGGTCACTGCTTGCAAGAACTTGCCGAGATCGTTTCGCTGTGCGGAAGCCTTTCGGAGGTTCCGTCGCTGTACATGATCTCGTAGACCGTTTTCTTTTCAGTGGCGGTTTGCTTGCCGGAGCAGAAGGCACTGTAGCCGTACCCGTAGCTCATGTCACCTTTGCTGTTCATGGCAAAGCGGAAGCAGAACCCGGGAACAGAACACGAGCGCTCGCCGGTGGTGATGGTCGGCTCACCGACGGGCTTGCGACCAGTTTCTTCCTTGCATCCGGCCAGGAGCATGAGGAAGCAAAGAGCGAGCAACTTTTTCATTTGGAGATCTCCGCAAAGGGCAGTGGATCTAGCAAATCCCTAGAAGGGAATGCAGACGGTGAACTTGTTGTCGAAACGAGGGTGGTACGCTTTCATCGCCGCTTCCGCTGCTTTGCAGCGTTCGTAGGCGTTTTCGCCCTCGAACGCGAGCATGCCATGGGTCTGATCGGTGGTGAGTCCAGACCACACGTTGAGCAGGTACCCGTGCGGGGCAGGGCCATCGGCCGTGCTTGCCGTGGCAATGACCAGTGTCCCGATCCCGATCAGGCAGGCTGCAATTCTCGAAGTCGCTTTCATACTCTTCTCCAGTTCCGAAGTTTCAGGGCTACATATATTATAGTACATTATTGTGTATAAGTCAATAGTATTGGTTTGTATGCTATAATCAGCAAACTATGAACCAAGCGCGGGCACTTGATATCCTCAAAACCGGTGCCAATGTCTTCCTCACCGGTGAGCCGGGAGCAGGGAAGACGTATGTCATCAACCAGTACATTGCCTGGCTCGAAGCTTGCGGGCTCTCGGTGGCGGTGACCGCGTCTACCGGTATTGCCGCCACTCACATCGGGGGAATGACCATCCACTCCTGGAGTGGGGCTGGTGCCCGCGATACCTTGACCCAGTACGACCTTGATCAAATCGTCTCACGCGAAGCCACCGTGAAGCGGGTGAAGAAAGCGAAGGTGCTCGTGATTGATGAAATCTCCATGCTCGATGGGAAGCTCCTTGATATGGTGGATGTCATCTGCCGGACCATTCGCCAGCGCAAGGACGCCTTTGGGGGACTGCAGGTGATATTTGTCGGGGACTTCTTTCAGTTGCCACCAGTGACACGGCAGGGGGACATGATGCGCTACGCGTTTGAATCACGCGCGTGGCTCGAAGCACGACCGCTCGTCTGCTACCTCACCGAGCAACATCGGCAGGAGGATGAGCTCTTGCTCTCACTCCTGACCTCAATTCGTCGCAACGAAATTGAAGAAGACCATTACACGCTCTTAAATGAGCAGACGGATATAGCGTACGAGGGTATCGAACCAACCCGCCTTTACACGCACAATGCGGATGTTGATGCGGTCAATGCCACAAAGCTCGCGGCGCTGCCGGGTCGGGCGCGCACGTACACTATGTCTGGGCGGGGGAGTAAGCCACTGCTTGAAGTATTGGTAAAGAACTGCCTCTCACCCGAGACATTGACCTTGAAAGAAGAGGCCATGGTGATGTGTACCAAGAATAATTTTGAAGCAGGGTATGTGAACGGTACCTTGGCGCGCGTCACCGCCTTTGATGCCGGCGGACAACCGATTATCGAAACCACCGAAGGACGGAAGATTGTCATGGAGACGACCACCTGGGACGTCATTGAAGATGGCAAGATGAAAGCGTCTATTGAACAGTATCCACTACGTCTCGCCTGGGCTATCACAGTGCACAAATCGCAGGGGATGAGTCTTGATGCGGCGGAGGTGGATCTCTCACGGGCTTTTGTCTTTGGGCAGGGGTACGTGGCATTATCGCGTGTGCGCTCGCTGGCGGGACTAAAGATTCTCGGGATGCACCCAAATGCCCTCCAGGTCGACCCGAAGGTCGTGAACAAAGACAAACAATTCCGTGCTGACTCAGAGACGGCCGAAGATACCTTCCTCTCGATGCCAGACGAGGAGCTCTTTACTCTCCATACGCAATTTGTGACGGCCCTTGGTGGCAAGCTCCCGTCTGCCGATACCGTGATTGTGGCCGGGAAGCGTGCGGTCAAGGAACGGGTAAAAAAACTCTCGACCTACGAAGAAACAAAACTGCGTTGGCTAGACGGCAAGACACTCAAGGCAATTGCCAAAGAGCGCGAGATAGCGATTGGTACTATTATTGAACATATTGATAAGCTTGTGGAGGGTGGGGAACTCACTGCCGATGATTTGACCCGGGCAGTGCGTGAGCTTGATCCTGATGGGGTGGGCGAAGCTGATATTGTCAAAGCCATCAAGGAGCACGGCGACGAAAAACTAAAGCCACTCTACGAAGCCACTGGTGAGCAGTATGGATACGACCTCATTCGCCTCGTAAGAGCACTCTATCGAAAATAAAGTGTGCCCAAAATCGCCGGATCCTGCGTCAGGTTGCAATCGGAAACATTCATCGTATATGTAATACGCCTCATATTTCCTCATTTACCTTCCTTGTCTGCGACGATTTTTGACACACTTTAAAATCTGACCATTAAAACTTAGTTAAAACAGTTACCTTGTTATGAAGCAGTTGTGGAGCACGATAAAACGTCGAGTCGTCACAAAACGCCGGTCGACACCAAAACCGAGTCCAAAACGTACCGCCTATCTCAATCACAAAGAAGCGGCACGCGCTTTTTTGCTACCGATGATTGCAGAAGAGGCAGAGCGTATCGGTGTGACCTATGGTCGCGTGTCTATCAAAGACACCAAGCGTAGCTGGGGTAGCTGTTCCATCAAAGGCAATCTCAATTTTCACTACAAGCTCTTTTTCTTGCCAGAGCATCTCGCACGCTACGTCGTCATTCACGAGCTCTGTCATCGCAAGCATCTCAATCATAGTGTGGACTTTTGGACGGAGGTAGCACTCTGGTGCGAGGATGTGCCTGGCTGCCGCCGCGAACTCCGGCACATCGAGCGACATATTGGTATGGCGAGAGAAAAGCTCTTAGCGTATCGGGATGCTTATTCAGCAGAGCATAGTGACAATTAGATGTTCTGCCAATACGCAGTAAAATCATTTCCAGCAGTAAACCCCAGTTTGCTGTAGCGACTTGAAAATGCAGCATCATGTGCAGGGGCATAAACAAGTATCTGTGTATGGCCCCATGAACGCATAATTTCTTTGGCGGCCTGCCACAAAGCATCGGTGACAATGTCTTCGTGTGTCTTGGCTACTGCAAATCGATACAACCAAGCTGAGCGACCATCTTCAAAAAGGGTAACGGTACCAACTATCTCATTATCTAACTCGGCTACTAAAACACTACCAGGTTTTTGCTGTCCAAGAGTATCAATCCGATCTTTTGAGTCGCGCGCTTCATCAAAATCACCACCATAGGTACTGCTATCACAAAGTAAAGATTTGACTGCGTCAAAGTCTGTCTCCGGATTGTAGTCCCTTATCTTCATATCTGAAAGTATAATTCCGGCTTCACAAACGGTATGAGGGCAAATACCATTGCGTCTCGGTAAAAATCTTTTCGCGTAATAATATCGTTGGTGAGAATCCCTATCGTTGCGCTTTTTTGTTTGGAATTGGTTTCATTAAATACAATGTCGGTTGCAGTACCAAGTTCATGTCCTTGGTTGATGAGTTCATACAGAATCTGGGGAACAAGATAAGCGCTTGTACGTCCAAACCCACATGTGCCAGACTTGTCCATGACACACATCCAGGCAGACTCCCAGTACATGTCTTCAATCAGTTCTAGTCCACCTTCAAGTCCCACAAAGTAATCACCCTCAGGAAACGCATCTTTACAAGCTTTGGCACGGTTAGTGGCACCGAGC
>JBJOPW010000011.1:0-36049 GCA_046050355.1 Candidatus Parcubacteria bacterium | reverse complement strand
GTCGTCCGTAACTATAATGGACTAAGCGGCAAAAGTAGTCGTGATACTAGTGACCTTTCCTGGTTCTATCGCCAATGTAGCTCAGTTGGTAGAGCACATCCATGGTAAGGATGAGGTCTCCAGTTCGATCCTGGACATTGGCTCACATACTAAAACACGCTCCTCGGGGAGCGTGTTTTAGTATGTGAGCCGATGTAGAAAGCCATTAGTTTGGCTTTCGTCCAGAATTGAAAACCGCAGCGATGTTTTTGCTTCACAAAAAAGCAAAAACCGCGAGGTGGGGTCGAGAACACTTAGTAGAATCTGAACGTAGTGAAAGATTCTACTTAGTGATTCGTGACCAATCCTGGGCGTTGGCTCACATAACAAAAGACTCCCCTTACGGGAGTCTTTTGTTATTGTCGTATCATAAGTACCGGTTTTGGCATCACCGCTCCGCTTGCCATCAAGCTACCCGTCTTGTCAGATACAGAATCGGTCATCATAAAATCAAGCGATTCATAAAAAGCAATGGCTTGTTCATTGTATGGTAATACGTAGACAATTGTCGGGTTTTTGGAAACAAGCTTCTTTTGCGCCTCAGCCCAAAGCGCTTTCCCTATGCCTCGTGACTGTTGTAATGGGTCAACATAGAAGCTCAACAATTGATTGTATTCTGCTTCGACCTTTATGTCGCAAAAGCCCACCACTTGACCATTCTCTTTGGCTACTAACTGAGCATGGTTGATATCAGGTTCAGTAGCAGCAATTCGGTTTGTTTCTGTTGTTATAGCCTCACTTTGTACATATGGTGCATAGTCAGCTTCGATATCTTCTCGAGTAATACCAATCTCACTATTTGGGTACCGTTCAAGAGCCGCAGCTTGTTGAATCCGCAAACAAGCTTCGTAATCTTCCGGTGTACTTGGACCAATGGTAATTTCAGGAACTTGCTCTAAGGACATAGGTTTATCTTTTACACCAAACAGCAATACTATACCCCACCACTGCAATGGTGGCCCCGCTCACATTAAAGATGAGATCAAGCATGGCATTTTCATAGCCGCCGACACCATTGCGCTCAACCGTCACCGCAATCAAGAATTCCATGATTTCATTAAGTCCGCTAATCCCAAGTGAAATCATGGCAGCAGCCAAGGCAATAAGAAAAGTATGTCCCTTGATACCTAAGGGTACCCGTAGTGTGTGATACGCCATCATCGCTACGAGTCCATAGAGATACGCATGGACCACCTGGTCGTACTTGAGGATGTAGAAATCTCCCCCCAGATCAAGGAAGGGATAAATCCTGTATGCAAAGAGGACCCCATCAACCGTCTGCACTGCCCCACCAGCCACATGCATCAGTCCCCAGATAGAGAGGAACCACAACATCCAGACCGGAAATTGTGTGTGGCGCAGTGTCGCAAATACACCCGCAAAGATAGCTACGATTACTGCCACGTAGATGACAAATTCGAGGTTGAGGTCACGAAAGAAATAGATACCCCCAGCGATAAGGTATAAGGCGGAAAATGATACAACTGGGATGAGGGATTTTGGCATACGTATATTATAGCATCTTGGGTAGACGGGACTTGGTCACAAATAATTAACTGGTCACGAGTTACTAACCAGAATAGTTCGCTTTGCTCCTATTCTGGTAAGTACTCTCGACCCCACCTCGACTGTCGCTAAGCGACATGTCTCCGGCTCGCAGTTAGGCACGCAAGCAAAGCAGTTTGCTTGCTAAACACAAAACACGGCATAGTTATTAAGCCGTGTTTTGTGTTTACCTAACTGCGCGGTAGACGGGACTTGGTCACTCTCGTGGTTAGATTATTTCGTTTCTCTCATAATCTAACTCACTCTATTGACCTCCACTCGGTGCGGTCCTCGACTCGCAAAGCTCGTCTGCGGACTTCGTCGCACCTCGGTTCAAGTCCCGTCTACTCGCTCCAGTTATATTACAAAAGCAGTCCTGTTCGGACTGCTTTTGTATAACTGCGCGGTAGACGGGACTTGAACCCGCAACCTCCCGCGTGCACTGCTTCCAATACTTTCGTACCGGCGTGGACTATATCTTTACCATGAATCTTTCGACTTTTAGGTACCCCTGTATCTAGTCTCTACGGCGCCCTCACACTATGTGTTTTGATGTGTGAGGTTCCCTCGGTATTCGCATATCTCTATGAGACTTAGCCTTCACCGATATCCAGGAGAGTTTCAATCTGCGTTTCCAACAGAAAGCTGCACGTCTACAGGCGGGTGCTCTAACCAGTTGAGCTACCACCGCAGTTAACAAACTTATCAAACACTTGCTTCTTTCGAGGCAAATATAGTTTGTGGGCACCATTATACATGATTTTATGAATTGTCAAAGCATCCTCGGTACTGAAACTCAGTCGAGCATAATTACCTTTATTTGAGTTTCTGACACTACCACCTATAACACCTAATACCTTTAACGATGTCTGTAGTTCTTTTAAGAACTCAAGGGATGCCGAAGTAAATGCTACTTGAAGCACAGTATGTTTTGTAGGTCGATCTTTATGTATCAAACCCGTCCAAACGTTTCCGTCACCATCAAAATAACCGCGGATAAAATCTCCAATAAATTGAGACGGCAAATCTGGGAGTGACATTCGATTAGTTTTATTCGGTTTTAAGCCAATTTCGTGCAAATCTTCAAACCACTTTTGGCTTCCAATCTGTAATCGATATACTGCACCAGTATTTGACATTCTCGCTGCAATTTTATGATCAGAACCAAGCGATGTTTGCATTTGTGTCAACAAATCTTTATCTGCAGTATAAATTGCAACAAAATGTGTTCCTCTTTTTGTTTTAACAATGTTGCCATCCGCATACAAAAACCCAAGAATATACGCCATGTCACTCGACCAGGTTTTGAAAAAGTCTTTATTATAATTTTTCGGTATAGGCATATGACAGTGATACTACCTATACATTATATAACAAAACAACCACCTTACAGGTGGTTGTTTTGTTATTGTGTCGATGGGAGGACGATTCTTACAGAATCAGTACACCTTTTCTGTCGTTTGTTTCGCAGGGCTCACAAACGTCTAGAAAAGGTCATCGTTCCCTCACAAACAGTCTCCCAGACTGTTCTCCATCAACACAAAACACCCTGACGGGTGTTTCTTGTGTCGATGGGAGGGAACGATCCTCCGACCTTAGCTTTATGAGTGCTACGCTCTAACCAACTGAGCTACATCGACATGACTCCTTGCGAAGTGCTAGGAGTATACCAGAAGATTAAAATTATTCTAGTCCCTCTTCCCCCGCCTTAGACGAGGCCGTACATGAGGTTTTTCTCCCGACTTTCGAGGATAGTCTCGGCGCGGGTAATGTCCTCAGGGTAGCCAATCGGAATCCAGAGCTCTTGCTCTACCACTGCCATTGGATACTTTTCGACATATTCCGCAATCACATCGGTCAGGTAGTACTCCCCATTTCGTTCGACTTTAATATCAAATTCAAAAATATGCGTATCGAGTACCATCACCCCTGTTGAGGCAAGATTGGATGGTGGATGCGCTGGCTTTTCGACAAACTCAGCCACCGTCCCATCGGGGTGACGCACCACAATCCCAAAACGCTCTGGGGTCTTCGTCGGCATCGCAAGAAGCGCCCGACTAAAAGATGTCACCCGAGCTAGATCGTTCGCTCCATGGATATCATCGCCAAACATAAAGAGAAAGCGGCCTTTGAGTAGGTCTTTGCAGAGCCATAGTGCTTTGGCTGTCCCCGATGGTGTCTCTTGGGTGATATAGGTCATCTTGCGACCCATATAAGTGTCTCCGCAATGGGCTTTGATTTGGTCTTCGAGGTAGCCGGCAACCATGATAATTTCATCGATGGCACTTGGAAGCGCTTCGACAATATGATCAAGGAGCGGTCGACCCTGCACCGCCACCAATTGTTTTGGCGTATTATCAGTTAATGGGCGGAGACGAGTCCCCTTTCCCGCAGCGAGAATGACACATTGCATATATGCAGCAGTATACCACCGACAGAAAAACGAGAAAATAATTTGCAATATTTTTTAAAACATTGTATAGTCTCGTCACTGCAAAAAAGCAGCTAATGCTATAGCGGGTTAGAGGAGAGGTACCTCGGGAGGCTCATAACCTCCAGACCCCGGTTCGATTCCGGGACCCGCAACAATTACAAAACAACCACCCTAAGGGTGGTTGTTTTGTAATTGTTGTTAAGCAAGAGGATTATTAACAATGGACAAAACTTTAATCTTTTGAACAATTGAATAACCAATAAACTTCTTTAAGGAAATTTTTTGTGTCGACTGCCTTTGAATCCTGTATTCAAATGGTTCAATTAGATAACTCCAACTAGAATGAACCGTTATTTTTTCACGTACTTTTTTAATTTGGACCCGGCCGATTATTTCAAACTTTAACCAATTATCTTTATCTTTCCTAGGGAAAAAGACGCTTATATTAAAGGCTTCAACTATGTGTTTGGTATAAAATTCATGCTTTGCGAGAAAGATGAGTATATTTGAATCAATAACGTTTTGAATAGTGGGTTTCTTTTTTTGTTTTATATTGGTAAAAACAAGTTGAAGTGTGCCGTAGTCAGTATCTTTTTCTGCCGAGAGTATTACACAAGCACCGTATTCTTTGTCACTTGTCTCAAAAACAAGCACGTCACCCGTCTCAAACGGGGCACTTCTTAAACGCTTTATTTTACGCTTACGGGGTTTCTCCCTAGGTGTCCTTATCTTTTCAACAAATTCTTTTACTGATTGTTTACGTTTTTCTGGCCTAAACCCTTCCAATGAAATCCATCTCCGTGTATCAATATCACTTTCAACTATTTGTACTACCTTTTTGAATACATCATCATCAAGCGAACCAACATCCCATTGGGCCTTTGCGAGTGCAAACCAAAATAAATAACCTTCATCAGGATCAGCAATTTCTGACACATTATTCTCTTCTAGTTGTCTGCGAATAGATTTTGGATTGACTCCATTATCATAGAGTTCAAAATATTCTGTGATTACATCTAACGCAAAATCATCATCGTCTATTCTTGTCCCCCATGCTCCCATAAAAAATTGCACTAGTGTTTACAGATTCAGATTAATGATGACCATGACCGCCTCCCCCATGGCCAGTGTCTAAAAGACCAAGCTCACCAAACACCCGTTCGTAACGTACAATCGTCTCGCGGGCGAGTTTGTGGGTGAGGACAAAGTCGACCCCACTATGGGCAATTTCGTTACGAATCTTGTGCGCCTCCCAGGCATCATCGAGTGTACGCATCGCGGCTGGTGAAATACTCCGTAGTCGCTCACCAAGTGAGGTACCAGCATACCCCTGTCGCTTGAGGGCTTCATCAAGAATGATATCGGCTTCGATGATCGCAAGCTTCCAGTCGTTTGGATTTTCAGAATTGATATGGTTTTTCATATCATTGAAGCGACTGGTAGTGGCACCGCCGGTCATCTTGCGGCGATACGCTTCTTCAAGTGCACGATTATGATGATCTTCTTCTTCATACAATTCCCCTACATTAACCGAGGCATAGACATATAAAAACAAGAAGATCGCTGAGATGATGTAAGACAGTATTGCAAAGACTGACCAAAATGACGCAAACAAAGCAGACGCCTCAGCGACCGTAAAACCAGCAAATAAACCGTCCGCCCCAAAAATAAACATGAGGAGCGGTGTCAACATATCAACACCAATAACTTCAATAGCAGCTGAGGTGGCGTTTACAATTTCATCTTCACGCATAATGATTATTGTCCGAGACGAGAGTCATAGACACGCTCTCCGATATCAAAGAGTCGTGCTTCTCCGCCATGTGGCACTATATATTGTACCCCAACCGGAAGTGATTTACTGTCACGCTCCACAGTTCCCATCGGGAACGATAATGCTGGCACACCGGTCAGATTAACTGGGACGGTGAATATATCCTGGCGGTACATTGAAAGTGGATCAGTTTGTTCACCAATCTTGAACGCTGGTGATGGCGCGGTTGGTGTTAAAATAATATCGACCGTAGTGAACTGGCTCCGTAGCTCTTCACGCATTGCTTCACGGGCAGCTTCCGCTTTCCCGTAATAAGCATCATAATAACCAGACGATAGCACGTAGGTGCCGAGAAGAATACGGCGCTTCACTTCGGGGCCAAAACCAGCGCCCCGAGACTGTTCATACACCGCAAGAAGATTCTTGCCTGCGACTGATAGTCCATAGCGAATCCCATCATACCGAGCGGTATTAGAAGACACTTCAGCTGGCATCACGATGTAATAGGCCGCCAGACCTTGTTCGAAGAGGGGTAGTTCGATATCAACGACTTCGTGTCCGAGCTCTCGGAGCAGTGCTATGTGCGCTTCAAAAGCGGTAAGTACATCAGGGTCTATACCACTTTGTAAGAATTTTCTTGGAACACCAAAACGATACGTTGATTTTACCGGCACTTCACCATAAGCGCCTGTGGGTAACGTGGTAGCGTCCAGCGGATCTTGACCCGCAATAATACGGTGTAAGAGTGCAGCATCAGCCACACTGGTGGTTAATGGACCAGCTTGATCAAGCGATGACCCCATTGCGATTAAACCATATCGAGACACCGCTCCGTACGTAGGTTTAAGACCAACCAACCCACAATAGCTGGCGGGTTGACGGATTGATCCACCAGTGTCTGTACCAAGCGCTACTGGTACTGCCTCCATCGCTACCGCTGCCGCCGAACCACCCGAGGAACCACCAGGCACCCGCTCCTCATCATAAGGATTGCGAGTAATCCCAAAAGCCGAATTTTCCGTTGATCCACCCATCGCAAACTCGTCCATGTTCGTGGCCCCAATAATGATGGCTCCCGCTTCTTTGAGGCGAGTAATAATAGTGGCATCATACGATGCGACATAATTTTCGAGAATCTTTGAGGCTGCCGTAGCCTTCTTACCAGCTACAAGAATATTATTTTTTACTGCAATCGGTAAGCCGAGGAGTGGTGGAAGATCTGCTGCTTCAGCGGTGTAACGAAGCGTTGCTTCAGCCGCCGCGGCTCGAGCCTCAGTTTCATACGTTTCGAGAAATGCGTGGATGCGAGCATCTTTGGCTTTGATTATCGAAAAGACGCGCTCCACCTCAGCGGTCGGAGTAGTAGTTTTGGCGCGATAGGCAGCTAACAGAGCAGTTGCAGTCATCATACTAGGATTCGCTTTGACCAATAATTTTTTGCACCCGAATGTACGCTCCCGCTCTGTCTGGCGCAGCCTCCAACAACGCTTCGGTGTAACTACCAGGGGTCACCGTCACCTCATCCGATCGAAATACATTGTGTACCACCCCGATGTTCTTTGGCAAAGCACCATCCCCCGCCATCGCGGATACTGTACCAACATAGGCCAAAATAGCTTCTATTTCTTGACTAAAAGCGAGGGCTTCCTTGTCATCAAGTGCCAACCGCGACAAATGACCTAAATGCTTAATTTCTTCAACTGTCATACGTAGGCATCATATCACTTCCCTCCTTTTCCGGCTATACGTTTCAAAAACTCAGCTTCAGTGAGCGTTGGTACCCCGAGACGCACTGCCTCGTCAGCTTTGCTCCCCGCTGCGGCCCCGACTACGACAAAAGAGGTCTTTTTCGAAACACTATTTGCAACCGTGCCGCCATGTCGCCGTACCAGCTCTTTGGCTTCGTCGCGACTATAGCCCGAGAGTGTACCAGTGACCACTACCGTACTGCCCCGGAGCACCTGACTCGTCGTGATCTCAACGGCTTCAATGGTGAGTTCTTTGAGGAGTTCATCAAGGAGCGCTTTATGTTCTTTTTGCTTGAGCCAGACAACGAGAGCCTTTGCCACAATAGTGCCAATGCCGTGGATAGCTTCGAGGTCAGCGACACTGGCCGCCCGCAGCTGTTTGAAATCAGGGAAATGATCAGCGATCAAGCGAGCAGTCTCTTCACCCACGCCATCAATACCGAGGGCAACGAGGACGCGGTACATCGGCTGGTGACGAGCGGTTTTGATTGCCTGTATCACGTTCTTAGCGGACTTATCTTTAAAGCCCGGGAGCGAGAGTATATCTTCAAGACGCAGGCGGAAAAGATCAACTGGTGAACTAATCAGCTCGGCTTCGAGGAGCGCGTCAATGATCTTTGGTCCTACCCCATCAATATTGAGGGCGGCTTTTGATACAAAATAAGACAGCTTAAGCCGCTGGATATCGGGCGAATCGAGAACCACACAGCGGTACGCTGCCTCGCCTGGGATACGTTCGATACGACCGTCCCCCCCACAACCAGCCACAAACTTCGGGAAGGTGTAGGCTTTGGTTTTGCTCGGTCGCAGCTCCATAACCACACTCACTACCTCAGGAATCACATCTCCGGCTTTTTGGAGGACCACCGTGTCGCCCACCCGCACGTCGAGGCGTTTGATTTGGTCTTCATTATGCAAAGTAGCGCGCGCCACGGTGGAACCAGCAATCCGCACGGGACGAAGATGAGCGACCGGCGTAATCACCCCGGTGCGACCCACCTGTAAATCAATCGCTTCAACCATCGTCGTCGCTTGCTCAGCGGGAAATTTATAAGCTACACCAAAACGTGGCGCCTTGGCGGTATACCCGAGCATGCGCTGCACGGCACATTCATTAATTTTTATCACTACTCCGTCAATACCATACGGTAACGACTCACGTTGCTTTGACCAGTGTTGATAGAAGGTCTCAATATCAGCTACTGTTGTACAATGAGTGGCATATGCATTGGTAGGGAGGCCGAGCGTAGCCAACAAGGCATGTTCATCCATTTGAGTGACCGGTACCAAAAGCCCACTGTCGTTTGGTACAAAAACATCAATATCATAACAAAAGAGCGAAAGGCCACGCGCTCGCGCTATCTCGGGATCAAGTTGCCGCAGCGACCCGGCCGCAGCGTTGCGGGGATTTTCAAAAAGTTTTTCTCCGGCCTTGGTTTGCTGTTCATTGAGGGCCACAAACGCATCGTTTGCGAGGAGTACTTCACCCACACAGACTAGGTCAACGGAGTGCGTCAGCACCTCAGGTAGACCCTTAATAGTACGAGCGGTATGTGTCACATCTTCACCGACCACCCCGTCACCACGGGTGACCGCCCGCACGAGGACACCTGCCTGATACGTGAGAACGAGCTTAAGGCCGTCAATCTTGTGTTCAACCACATAGGTGTAGGCGACTGGGGTATCCGCCTCACCGAGGACCCGAGCTGCCCGTTCGTCCCATTCGGTTAGTTCGGCAAAATCAAAGACGTTATCAAACGACCACTGTGGTACCGCATGTGCTACTTTTGTAAAAGCTGCAGCCGGGGCAGCCCCTATCACGTCAGCTGTAGTAGTAGCGCCATGAATTGCTAACTCGAGCTCGCGCAATTCTGTCACGAGCGAATCATACGCTGCATCACTAATCTCTGGAGCGTCATCACGATGGTAGCGATCACGATGATAGGCGACCAGTTTCGTTAATTCGCGTAGTCGCTTCTTCTGGGCAGGCACAGACATAATGCTAGAATTCTAGCAAAATTTCACGCCGAACGGTACCCGGAACATTTATATTGGCGCAACTACGGTTGTAACCAACCACCTCAGCGACCGTACAGTATGCCCCCGGACTACACGATTTTGTCGTCCCTGCTGGGAAACCGGCATACAGTGATGTGAGATTTGTAATTTCTAAATCAGTCACCTCGGTATCGGGCACCAGCATCACTATCATATCAATCACACTGCAACGATCATTAGTGCCCCAAGTCACCGATCCAGTATACCGATATATCTCTCCATTCCCGTTAATAGTCAAACCTGCATACGACGTTAAGGTGAGGTCACTTGTCGTGTTAAAACATTCAAAGCTTACGGTATTTGGTGGTGTACCAAACACTTCAAATGAACTGGAAGCGACTCGACGTACATACCGAGCGCACTCTAATCCAGCATTGGTCGCATGAAACGCAATCTCAGAGTCTTTTGCGGTCACTGACAAATTAAGTTGTCTAATGGTAAGTTCTATAACGGCCAAGGTAATTGAAACAACCGCTCCTACCACCAACAGTGTCATCAGTAACGCAAAGCCTTGGTTATATTGATTATGGCGTGTCATATACATTGGCGAGATACGTTACTAATTCTACCTGTTGACTGGCTACAAGACTCCCCGTTCGCCACGTTACCGTTGAGGTAGCCACCGCTCCCTGAATGCGTCCGTTTGAGGCAGTAATCATACCAATCCGGATTGTCCGTGTGTATGGTGTCGCAGTATTACCAGGAGCGGTATGAGTGTACCTCGCACGGTTAGTGGGCGAAGCAGTATTAAGATACAACCGACAATTAGTGAGGCTCGCACAGTTAGTAATATTGTAAGTCGGATGAGCATTAGTTGCGGTGATGCCACAGGTGTTATTAATACAGTTAGAAAAATTTATCTGGAAACGCGCCCATGGACTGGGCTCAACTGACTGGCCATTAATAATATCTTTGAAATCGCCGAGCACAAGATTGTCTCTCCCCAGCTGCACCAGCTCTAATCCCTCTTGTGCTAAAAAGTAAGCAACGACTTGCTCGCTACTATAGGTAGTGCTGTTAGTTGAGCTCGTGAGAATGCGCATCGGTCCGGCAATTACCAAAAGGAGGATGGTGATAGCGACCAGTACTTCCACTAAACTAAAACCTTGGTTGTTGGTGGTATAAAATTTCATAAATCAAGTGAACGTTGGGTCACGGTACTCTGTAGGGTAAAGTTCTTGGTGCTGCCGGTTGTACTCGCTTGCGCTTCGATGAGTATCGTAACCGTTGGTTGCGTAATATTGGCACTCGTACCAAGTGGGTTGGCTCCACTGACAACGAAACGTGCATTGGTGACCACTACATCATTAGTAATGATGGGCTGAGGGGTATTGGCGCCAACTTTTCGCCAGATCATATTGTTACTAAAATAGTAGGCAATCCGCTTTGCCCCGACACCACCGGTGATACTATCCCCGGCTTCACGAAATGAAAAGCCAACATCACCCGTAAGGCAGTTTCGCACCGCCGTCGCGCTATTATAGACAGCTGCACTCCCCACCTGCACCACAGTGTCACAATAGTACTCACTCCCCGTACGGATCTCGCGTGTCATACTATCGAGCGCAAAAGAGAGGGTGGTTAATGATGTCTGTTCACCTACTACCCGCGTATTACTACCAATGAGCACAATCAATGTCCCCACTGACATGGTTGCCACTATTGTAAATAAGGCGAGAGAAACAAGCATTTCCACCAAAGTAAATCCTTCACTCCTTGCTTGTGCCAGGTACATACATTAATAGATTACCACACTTATCTGCCCGGTCTGGCTCACCTCAACCCGACGGACAGTACCCGGGGCAGTGCCTGTAAGATCACTACGCGCCACGTCTATATAGGCCACGGTATCTATCTGCTCCACCCCCGCACTATCCATAAACTTTGCGTCAAAGTTTGGACGCTCAAAGAGTACCACCATCTCAGTATGAGGAGTTGTACCAATGTACGCATTTCGGATTTCAAATCGCGTATCAAGCTTACCAATAAGACCGATTTCTTCTCCCACATCATAGGTGCCACTATCATCACTGTCCTTAAAAACAATATATTGCTGTTTGGTAGAGGTGCCAGTATTGATATAAACACCATACTGACGAACCGTCTCGTCGCCCCCACTCACCGCCAATAATTGCGCCTCTCGAAGGGCAAAGGCAACTTCATATGTCTGATTACGTAACAGTATCGCACTGTTAAACGTTGACTGACGAGAAATAATGAGTGTTGATAAAAGTGCCATAATACTCATCGACACCATAAGCTCAATTAACCCAAAGCCGGCATGTGTCGCCTGTTTTACCTGTTTACATTGGCAATACATAGGTAATGAGATTAAGCACATCAACGGTCAAAAAATATACAAGAATAAAGGCAATGATGAGAAACGGAGCGAACGGGACTTCGCTTTTTATTGTAAGTGGTTCTCTATAAAAACGTAAGGTCGATTGTCCCCGTTTTTGCCTTATTGTTTGGATCCAAATTAAAGATAGACTGATTATCGTCCCCACCCAAAACGATAAAACAATCATCGAGAAGGCTCCTGCTAAGCCGACCAAGAATCCAAGGGGTGCAGCCAACTTAGCGTCACCGTACCCAATCCAACGCCCTTTAGAGACATACCAGAGTAATGCAAAAAACCCATAACTGAGCAACGCTGCAGCGATAGACATAAGTATCTGTTTGCTGTCGCCGCTAAACCAATAATCGAGGAGCGTAAAGAGTATTGCCACCACCCATAGCTCAGTGATGAGGAGGGTTGGTATCACCATATGGTAGACGTCATAGACCGCCACCACGACCAGGAGTGATACTAGGAAAAAGCCCAATAACCAGTACCACAGGGATGTAGTCATAACCACCAACACAAACAAGATCCCCGTGCATAATTCGACCCATAGGTAGCGGCTCGGGATTCTTGCGCTACAAGTATTACAGCGCCCTCGTAGGGCTACATACGATATGATTGGCAACAATTCATACCAGCGCAGATCTGTCTGACAAGACAAACAGTGTGAAGAGCCTCGTATTGATTTGCCCGTATGAAAACGATAGATGACCACGTTGAGAAAACTCCCGATAATAATGCCAAAACCAAAAGCTATCAGTGCCAAACTCCAACCAGGGAGCATTGCTACTACAGAAATCATATACACTAGTATACAGGACGGGGGATGCTGCCAACCCCCATAAACACAAAAGCGCCAATTGGCGCTTTTGTGGTTTCATCCACACTGACTCTTAGAGACAGGTATAATCCGTACCACCCGTGAGTGAACCGTTAGCAACGTTACCTGAGTAGCCGGTACTATCAGCACAGAATACCACGTTACCAGATGACTTACGTGGCGCGGCAATAGCCCAACCAGTAGCACTGTGGTTACAGGCAGCCGCGGTAGCACTTGAAGCACCACCGACAGTCAAAGTTGCATCACCATCATTACTATTGGCAACAATAGCATTGCGGAGGTTAGTAGTACTCGTTGCACTACAGACAGTCGCATATGAATTAGTTGATGTGTACAAAATTTCTGCTTCCGATTTCATACTGTTAATACTTCCCTGCATCGACGCATCACTACCAGATGATCGGGCATTGCCAAGTGAAGCGAGTACAGTAGCGGCGAGGATACCGATAATTGCGATCACAACGAGGAGCTCAATGAGCGTAAAACCACGGTGTGCCATGTTCTTAAACATATGTTGTTTAAAAGATTAGGTGATTAAAATCGTGAGTATTCAGACATCAGCTGTATGCCTTAATATTGCACAACTAGGCACGTTGTACGTGACCTCCTGTAATTATATGTTGTATTTTCTACCGAACCGCCTCACGCGTGTGGACAACAATTTGTAAACAAAATTTATAATTACTAAATTATAATGCCGAAGATATTTCTAAACGACCCAAATTAGTTCAGATGCTAGGTGAGAAATGGGATGGGTGAGGAGTGATTAAATATCACTCCGCAAGAGGTTGCCAGCTATTTTTATTAAAAATAGCGACAACCTGTACTGGTCATGTAATGACCCATTTCGCAAGACCTTGCCTGGTACTTTATGAGTGAAACGAAATAAAGTAGCGACAAGGCTCCAATAACATGGGATGTTATTGGAGAAGGTTGCCAGCTGCGGAGCAGCGACAACCTGTACGGCGTCTGTAAGACGGACAGCTCCTGTAAGGAGGCGGGATATCAAAGTGATTCGGCGCGGACAAAGCTACTTGGAATAGGCTTAGCTCGCGATAATTCGCCATAGGCTCATTAGACCCCGGTGGTGATGTTGTAGATTGGCATAAGCACCGAAGCCAGGAGCAAACCGACACCAAGACCAAGCATCACAATCATAACTGGCTCAATGAGACCAATCAGGGTATCAATTGCGTTATTAACTTCACGGCGGTAGAAGAGGGCCAGGGTTCCGAGAATTTCAGATAAGCTACCCGTCTCCTCACCTACCCGGATCATTTGTGAGAGCACGGTTGGTATTTCCGGATATTCAGAAATAGCATCAGCAAACGATCGTCCAGCTTTTACGTCGGCGAGTGCGGCTGAGAGTATCTCGACATACACAGCATTTTCAACCACTTCACTCGTCACTTCAAGTGCTGGCACAATAGAAATACCGTTACTCAACATCGTCGACATGTTGTCACAGAGTCGGGTCAGTATGAGCTTTCGCTTCAAATCGCCAATGTACGGTACCCCAAGAACAAATTCATCAACTGCCCGTGATCCAACTGGTGATTTAATAAATTGCCAGAAGCCAATAATACCAATACTGAGGAAGATAAAAATCACACCAACCCAGTCCACCAAGAAGTTAGAGAACGCAATCACGATTTTGGTATAAATCGGCAGTTCACTCCCCGAATCAATCAAAATTTGTGCCACCTTTGGAATAACCATGGTGAGCATAAGAATCATGACCACAAAAAAGATAGTGATAACAAAAGCCGGATATATCAGTGCATTACGGGCTTTCGAAGCAATTTCATACGAGCGATCAAGGTAATCAGCCAGATAGTTGAACGACTTATCCAGTGAACCTGATTCTTCACCAGCCCGCACGAGGTTAACGTAGAAGTTCGAAAAAACGGCCGGGTGTGCCGCGAGCGCACGGGAGATAGAGCTTCCTCCTTGCAAGTCATCAACGATACGATTGAGAACATTTTGCAACATTGGATTCTCTACTTCCGCCGACAGCAACCGGAAGATACGTAATGGCGAAACGTGGGCTTGAAATAAGGTAGCAATCTGACGAGATAAGATCACTACTTCTTTTGTTTTGACTGATTTAAATAGACTCAACTCAATATCGAAAATATTTTTTTTATCTTCAATCGGTTCTATATTAATAATCGTATAACCACGCTTTTGGACTACCGTGATAGCGGCATCAATACTCGCCGCTTCGACTTTCCCTTCGCGTTGCGTATTACTACTATCAATGGCTTTGTAGGAAAATAACATATTAGATAAGTCGCTCTAGCCCTTTCGGATTAGACGAATGGAGGAAGGCATTCTCAACGGTGATCTCCCCTTTTTGGACCAACTGTGCCAACACGCGGTTCATATCAATCATACCGTGTTCAAGTCCTGTCTCAATCACCGAATAGATTTCGTGAATACGTCGTTCACGGATGAGATTTGATACCGCCACATTATTAATAAGCAACTCATAGGCTGGTACCAGACCACCAGCAATTCTAGGTATGAGACGTTGCGAGAAAACACCAATCAATGATGAGGCCAACTGGGTACGAATTTGATCTTGTTGTGAACCAGGGAAAGAGTCAATGATACGGTTGATGGTCTGAGCAGCATCATTAGTGTGTAAGGTGGCATACACCAGATGACCGGTTTCAGCCGCTGTCACAGCGGTGGCAATGGTTTCTGGACTACGCATCTCACCAATCAGTATGACATCAACATCCTGACGAAAGGCAGCATGGAGCGCGGACTCAAAACTCTCGGTATCAATCCCAACTTCCCGTTGGTCAATCATCGCTTTTTGTGGCGTATAAATGTATTCAATTGGGTCTTCAATAGTGACGATATGGTCTGATCGTCGTTGATTAATTCGATTAACCATGGCCGCTAACGTGGTCGACTTACCCTGCCCCACCGGGCCAACGCAGAGGAAAAAGCCCTGTGGACGTTCTGTAAAACTATCAAGAATTGGTGGTAGATTTAATTCTTCTAGGCTCAAAATCACGTTCGGAATCAAACGGAGCACTATCGAAGGACTGCCTTTTTGATGAAACGCATTACCACGAAAACGAACCTTGCCGGCCGCTTCAAATGAAAAGTCGACTTCTTGACGCTTTTCTAGTCGCTCCAGAAATTCACCGCGCATTAATACTTTAGCAAAAGCCATAACATCGGCATCTGTTAAAATTGGTTTGCGTAGTAACGGAATCAGCGAACCACTCACTCGAATAGTCGGATGATTCCCCACAGACAAATGCAGGTCTGATCCATGTTCATTCACGACCGACGCAATGAGTAACTCTAGTTCTTTTTTGTAATCAACTGCCATACACTCAGGTTATGTGCCACTAACTATTTCTTCTACCCGTTTGACCACTTCACTCGGTATTGATTGCGCCTTGATAATGTACCCAATAGCACCAGCGGCCTTGGCTTCTTCAATATCTTGGTCTTGTCCTTGATTTGATAAGACAATAAACTTGAACTTTTTATCGCTATAAATCCGACTCAACTCCTCCATGAGCTCAACCCCAGTCATCCCCGGCATGATCATGTCGACAATAATCAAATCAAACGAACTATCCTGTTCCATAATCCGCAGGCCATCAGCAGCATGCACCGCGGTCGTCACATCGTGCCCACACTCCACAAATTTAGTGGCATACATATCACGCAAAAATGTGTCATCATCGACGAGAAGTATCTTCATTACTATAGTATAGCCTCTTCAGTTTCAGGAGAAGGAGGGTTATCGACAACTGGAGTGGCGGTGGCATTAATATCCTCAAGACCCACTTTACTACCAAAATTATTCATTTCTTCAAATGGAATCTTGTGGTTGAGTGCCTTAATCATGGCGTCTTCCTGCATACTCATAAAGCCACGCTGTCTCGCCTCAGTATAAATCTCTTCTTCTGAAGCGCCTTTTAGAATCAAGCTCTGGATCGTCTCATTGACTTCAAGCACTTCCATAATAGCTACCCGCCCCTTAAGACCTGACGTACTACCAGGACTGGCCACTGGATGTAACATAGTGCGGTTTTTGGGTATACGATCTTTGTACTGCTCTGGCAATGTCTTAAAAGTATCGTCAATGCGATACTTCATACTTTCATCAAGTGTCTCTTCTCGACCGGTTCCGGTTTTAATACGGCGAGCCAACCGTTGTGCAATGGCGAGTTTGAGAGTTGGAGCAATCAAATACGGATCAACTCCCATATCGATGAGTCGAGGAATAACCCCAATTGAGTTATTGGTGTGAATGGTCGAGAGTACTAGGTGACCAGTCAAAGCGGCTTGAATGGCTAGTTGAGCAGTTTCTTTATCACGAATTTCTCCCACCATAATAATGTCAGGGTCCTGTCGCAATGCTGCCCGCAACCCAGTAGCAAAAGTGTAGCCAATCTCCGGACGAACTTGTGACTGGCTCACCCCTTCAATATCATATTCAACCGGGTCCTCAAGCGAGAGTACATTCTGTGTCGCTTTATCGAGTTCAGCTAACATCGCATACAAGGTGGTCGATTTACCAGAGCCGGTTGGACCTGAGATCAAGATAATACCGTATGGCTCTTTGAGCATACGCTTGATCACTTCCAGATGATGACCATCTACACCCGCATCTTCGAGGGTACGTACTCCTTTTTCGTTATCGAGAATACGCATAACCACCTTCTCACCATGACTGGTTGGTAAGATTGAGACACGAAAGTCAATTTTACGCCCATCGAAAGTAGCCGAGAAACGCCCGTCTTGGGGTTTGCGGCGTTCATCAAGTCGCATTGATGACAAGATCTTAATACGAGCAGACACTGCCAGTTGTACATTCTTCGGAAGCTCAAGACTGGTCTGGAGCACACCATCGACACGGAAACGTACAATCACTTTCTTATCCGTCGGTTCAATATGGATATCTGAGGCATTACCATCAATGGCATAGCGTAGAATCGTGGCGACGATTTTAGTCACAGGAGCATCTTCTTTTAGATGTTCCATCACGTCAGCTGGCTCATCAACATCGCCACCAACTGATTTTTTATCAATGGTAACATCAAGCTCGCCTTCAAGCGTATCAAGCGCGTCAGTGACGTCTGCTTTGATGTTGGCATAAAAGGCTTGAGTTTTCTTGATTTCGTCAGGCGTTAAATAGACGAGCTTGTAGGGTAAATTATGCTTTGTACTAATGAAGTTGAGGACTTCGCGTAATTGAAGATCGTCAGGATTATTAACCCCAACCAGCAGAACACCATTTTCGAGATTAAGTGGTGTAATCCCATAGTGCAGTGCTGAATCTTCAGGAATATACGAGAGTACTTCATTTGAGATCACAAACTCGTCTGGGAGCGTAAAGCTCGGGATCTCATAATAGCTTGAAAAAATCCGCTTGATATCGGCAAGAGTAATACCCATTTCAACGAGGGTTGCCTCCAGTGGCAACCCTTCACCACTCGCCTGCCGAGACGCAATGGCCTCAAGCTGAGACTCGGTGAGTAGTTTTTCAGCGACAAATTGATCAAGAACATTCATAGTAATGACGATCAATCACTCGCAGCATTGTAATTAACCACAGCATCAGGCAGTTCGAAGATTGAACTTTTCCCTACTGACTGATCAGACAATTCAGTTGTATAAGAGCGTAGTGTTGTAAACCGTGGATCAGTAAATAGAGCGCTCTCAATAGCTACTTGATCAAGTTGGGCTCGTCGCCCAATAAAAACCTGCGTCTTCGCTACGAGATTGTCTGCCATTGGATTAACAGCGCTGTCTTCTAGGGCAAACTCGTCTGTTTGAATAAATAACACGTACCCAAGATAGAAGAGTCCCAGTGCACCAATTCCTAAAATAATTTTTTGTATCATACATTAAAATTGTGACTCGTCATTGGCTGACTCAAGCGAATAAGCGACTAAGATAATATCCACTGTTAGTAAATTCTCTTCATCAGAGGGGGTAATATCAGCTGACTGAATCATCAATTGATAATTATTGGCTTCAATCGCCGCTAAGAGACTTTTAAGCTTGTCATAGGTAGTGAGAACACTCAGTCGAAACTTTTCTGTATTTGGTTGATTGGTTGGAGCCGTCACTTCAGGTAACGCATCCCCACTTTCTTCCCCCTCATGACCCGTATATTCAAGGGCAACCAACTTTACCCCAATGGCTTCGACCATATGCTGGAGGTCACGCATCACCGCAATTTCATCAACTCGGACAGGCATATATCGCTCCAATGCCTGGATGCTCGATAGTGGCAACGCATCAATAGCAGCCGCATGGGAACGTACGAGCTCGTTCACATTGGTGACACGATCAAGTTCATAGGCGTACACGCCAATCTGATCCTGTGTAGCACGAATCTCGGTCACCGCTGGCTTGATATACAAAATGAGTATCGCGACCGCGAGGATTATCATAAACAGCTGCACAAAAGGAGAATTTGTTATCATAGAGACTCATCAATTACGGCACTGGCTTCACCCGCATCTGACGGTACATCAACACTCGTAGTGTCAGTAGTGTCATCAGCATTTTCAGTAACGGTACTATCAGTGGCGTCAGCCGGGGTTGCTTCGGCTGTATCATCTCCCCCATTCACCGTAAAAGCAATATCGCTTGAAGAAAAGGTGAAGGCGCCTTTTAAGGTCACTATATCAATACCGCCATCTTCTGTTGGTGGCACAAAAGCCACTTCATTAAGGATTGCACTTTGCACGGGTATTTCTTCTGTGTTCTTATATATGCCACGCTGGAATAGCGCGACATCAAAGTCTGTAGTGACGAGTTCTCCTTCGACAGATAATGTCTCTTCATTAAGGCGCTTGATGGCAAGAGAGCGAAAACCAGCATTACGAGCCGTTGCCTCTTCTAAGGCAGTAAGAGCTTTTACTACCGAAATATGTGAATCAACAAGATGCTGCGAGAACTTGAGTCGTTGATCAAACTCAAGCACCCGAGCCATTTCCGCTTCACTAAAACCACCGATTGCTTCATCGAGTCTTGTAACCATTTGATTAAATTGTCGTTCAGCATATATTTGATACACGTACACTGCTGCAGAAGCGGTCGGGGCAGCAATTAGACACGCGTAACTGAGAATAGAGAGCAAGAAAAAATTTCGTGTCCGTTTTTGACGAATTTTTGTTCCGGCTGTTCGCTTAGGAATGAAAGAACTTGATGATGGAAGATCAGGCATAGTCACATTATATGTTGTTGACAGAGGCGTAGCTAAAGCACACTGTGGAATACTATTCAAATTGCCGTAGAGCAGCACCCAGGGCTGAGGCAAACACTGGGCCAATCACCGTTAAAGTATCTTCCATAAAGGCTGGGTAGGCCACCTTACTAAACGGATTTGCGACCGACACCGTACGGTCAAGCTCATGGGCAACCATCGCTTCCAAGCCAAAACCAGTTGCACCGCCGCCCGTCAAAATGATATTTGAAACATCAAATCCACTGCGTCGCTGATATTCATCTATCACCTGTCGAAACTCTTTCATAGCACGCCCGTACGTGACGTGAGTTAATTTCTGTACCCAGCCGTAATCTGGTTCTGTTTGTGTGACGGAACGTTTTAGTGTTTCAGCGTCAGCAAAGGAGAGCTGGCGCTCCTCTACCATGCGCTCAGTTACTTTAATACCACCTGTGGGGACACGATGCATACGTGCCAACAGCCCATCTTCGGTAATGTATAACTTGCTCACACTCGCCCCGATATCAATAATAGCGGTGTGGGGCTTTTCGGTTTCAAAGATAGACCGAATGGTACTGAAACATTCGATTTCTGTTGGGGGCCCTGGCAATTCAACACTCTGCATCAGCGTCAGAAAGCGCTTGAGGGCATCATTTTGAATAGCAGCCAAAAGTACATCCCTGGTTGCGGTGGTGCCGTCACCACTTACCGTCAACTCTGCCCAATCCAGCGTAACATCAGCAATTGGTACCGGAATATATTTGCGCGCGTCAACCCGTACTCGAGCAGAAATATCATCCTCTGGACCAGCCTCAAGACTCATGGTGGTCACGAAACTCGAAGATAGCGGAATAGCGAGAACGGCTTGTTTCGCCTTTACTGCGGATTCTCGTAGTATATCCACCAACGCTTGTCGCTCAATATTGGCCGGCAAGGTGACTGCCTGTCCGATGGTTGAACCTTCGATGTATGGTCCGAGCTGCAACTCTCCATAGGTGGTTAATGTCACTACCCCATCGCGTTCTTCTAATTCAACCACTTTTATTGAGGATGAACCAATATCAATACCCACCACCCGGCCACGAACTCGGGGGCGTGGAGACGCCTTTACAAAAAGATCCATGAGACCCATATCATCTATAATACTACCACAGTGGTAACGGTATACTGTAGTCATGATTCACATCTGGCAAACGTGTCTTGATTTTTTATTTCCACCAAGCGAGTCAATGCTAGTGCTCCGAGCTTTTTCTGAGGCGTCACCATTGTCGTTTTACCAACCGACCAATGCCGCAGAAGTCACTGCGCTCTCTCACTACAGCGAACCGTTTATCAAAGCTAGTATCACTGCCGGCAAATTTGAACACAATGAAGCGGCACTCAAGCGACTTGGCAGCCTCCTCACCCACCATCTAACCACTACGACTGTCTGGCAGCCAAACGATACTGTTTTTGTCCCCATCCCCCTCCATAGCGAACGGCAGCAGAAACGTGGCTTCAACCAGGTTGCTGTATTACTGCAGGCGGGACTCGCAGGAACAGACTTCCCCATCTATCAGCTACTCGAACGAACCAAGAATACCTCACCCCAAAGCCACCTCGCTCGAGCCGACCGCCTTGACCACCTCAAAGACGCTTTTGCCTACCGACCACAAAAGATTGATTGGACGAAGATACAGCGGGTGGTACTCGTCGATGATGTCACTACCACCGGCAGTACACTTGAGGCTGCCAGAGCCACACTCCAGCCGCATATTCCCAAGCATGTAACAATCCAGCTCCTCGCCTTTGCGCATTAGTATCAATTTTGATTTTTTGTCATTTTCGTCTATACTGGCGTGCACAACAACTGTTGTAAAAAAGCGAGTATATTGGAGGATTGGCCGAGTTGGGTACCATTCTGCACTGCTGCAGAATGGTACCGGCACGATAGTGCCGAGCCACTCGGACAATGGACCGCGTAGCGCGCCTCCATTTGAGCGCAGCGAAATATATGGAGGATTGGCCGAGTGGCTGAAGGCAGCGGTTTACTAAACCGCCGGACGGTAAAACGTCTCGTGAGTTCGAATCTCACATCCTCCGCGCGTTGAAAATACCACCCAGGGGTGGTTATTTTCTTGCGCGGAGGATGAGCAAGTGACTAAATGTCACTTGCGCTGGGATTCGAAGCCCGATTGAGAGACTTTGGGAGCAAAGCGAACCAAAGTATCCAATTGGGGTACTGAAACTGTAAGTTTCGAATCTCACATCCTCCGCGAGTACAATAAAGCGCCTCAAAAAGGCCGCGGAGGATGAGTGAAGCAAATAATTTTGCTTCACGTTGAGATTCGAAAACCGCAACGAGCCGTTAGGCGAGTGAGGTGGGGTCGACAGCACTTAGTAGATTTGGAGTCGAGACGACAAATATACTTAGTGACTGGTAACCGAATCTCACATCCTCCGCAATCGGCAGGCCGCAAACATGGATATGTTTGCGGCCTTTGCCGTTGCGCGAGGATGTGAGATTCGAAAGATTGTTTGGGGTTCCCTTTAGGGCCGAAACAGTCCGGGTCGGGCGCATGAGATATTTTGTGAGTATAACGATACAAAATATCCATAAGCGTGACCGAACCTCACATTTGTTTTGCGAGAGGATATGAGATTCCAAACGATTAATGCAATTTCAATGATTCAAAAATTTGCTTGATTTTATTTGTTCTTGTCTCCTCTTTCTTAGCATTATGTAATTGCTCGAGCCAACCGCGCTTTTTGGTGCGACTTTGTTTTTCCCAGAGCGGTAAAGTCTTGGATTTTTGTAAAAATAGTTTTAAATCTTCGGGCAGAACAAGATTCTCAACATCGTTAAGAGCATCCCAGGTACCAAGTTTCTTTGCCTGATTCACAATTGCTAACCCAGATGGTTGCATGCGTTTCTCTTTTATGAGTTTCGCCACTTTCTCTTTATTGACCCGTGACCAATTGCTTTTTGGATTGCGGGGTGAAATTCTTATTGCTGTACGCAAGTCATCAACCTTTCGCGGTAAGCTATCCACCCAACCATAACACAACAACGTATCAACAAGCGTTGTGTACGTAATATCACCAATTTTTGTAGTTGGTTTGTAATACACCAACCAAACAGAATCTTTTTCTGTATAGTGATTTGCAAGCCATTGTTCTAGCTTGTGAATGGTTTTAAATTCTATAGATTTCTCTACCATAGAAAACTAAAACGGTTTGTGACACACGACTTCTATATTGTGTCCGTTTGGATCAATGACAAATGCAGCATAGTAGTGAGGATGGTACATGGTACGAATACCAGGTTTTCCATTATCCTTCGCACCAGCGGCTATAGCAGCAGTAAAAAATGCATCGACTTGTTCACGATTATCGGCGTGCCAAGCAATGTGAATTGTCTGCATACAACCATGACCATGTAACCACGTATCCATCTTACCGGCAACGCCTAATCCAGCAGCTTTCGCGTCAGGAAAATCCATGATAATTTCATAGCCAAGCGGCTTAAGTACAGTAATATAAAAATTCTTACTTATCTCTATATCATTGACATGAATAGTGGTGTGATCAATCATAAAATAACCCTGCTTATTTACTGACAAAACTACTGTCACAATTATACAATCATAATAATTGAATTTACACTGGGGAGTTGAAGTGACATAGCAACACAACACAAAACGCGCCTTTGGGCGCTTTTTGCGTATCTTTGTTGACTTCTATAGCTCGTCTTCGGCGTCAGCGATCAGATCGAGAGCCTCGTCAATCAGATCCTCGGCCTCATCATCATCGCCGTCATCAATCGCCTCTTCAGCATCATCAAGGAGGTCTTCGGCTTCGTCGAGGTAGTCCTCAGCGTCCCCGACATCGTCCCCATCATCAATCGCGGTGTCGACATCATCACGGACATTATCAAGTTCATCACGAGCATCATCGAGCATATCTTCGACATCATTGCCACTACTATCTTCGCCAATAGCATCAAGGGCTTCGTCGATTAGGTCTTCGGCTTCGTCAATGAGATCCATTGCCTCATCATAATCTTCGTCATCAAGTGCGGTTTCGGCATCATCAATGACATCATTCGCTTCATCAAGGAGATCCTCTGATTCACTCGTTGCTTCGCCATCTTCATCAGCCTGATCAACCTCGTCTTCCGCCTCGTCAAGTTTATCCTTTACATCATCAAGGGCATCTTCAGCTTCCTTTGATTCAGAGGCTGATCCAACTGAATCAAGCGCGTCTTCGATGTAGCCATCAACATCATCAAGATACTCAGACGCTTCATCAGCATCGCCACTGATGTATGCCAGTACGGCACGGTAGTAGTAATCACGTGCGTCAACGAGGCTATCTACTGCGTCGTCATAATCTTCTGCATCGTCATTGTCTGCCACTTCTTCCTCGGCATCACGGAGGGCGGTGGTCACACTCTTAAGTTCGCCAGCGACACTACTAGCTACTGGCTTAGTGACGGTAGTTGTTTTTGGCTGATCTTTTAGCTTTTGCTGGAGCTCAAGAATCTGCTTCATGAGTGCGTCTTGGGTTGGGTTGCCGGTATTTGACGGTGTAGTTGGGGTTGGAGCAACAGAGCCACCATTCATGAGGGTATTGTAGGCTTGACGAGACTTTGGACCAAAGTAGCCGGTAGCTGGACTAAGCTTATTGGCTGTCTGCCACTTGATAACTGCTGCTTGGGTCAAAGACTTGTATTCCCCGGTTTCTTTACCTGGTGCTCCGGCACCAGTGGTACTAATAACGTATCCGTTGGCGTTCAGGTACTGCTGGAGACATTTGACGTCATCACCCATGACACCAAGTTGGAGGTCACGACTAAAGGTACAGGTGGTGGCGGCAGAGGCGGTGGTTGCTAATAATGAAAAGAATCCAGCTACGAGCACGGTAAAGAGTGCGAGGTGGAAAGAAAATTTGTAACTTGTATGCATAACAAACGTAGTATACAGGAAAAAAGTGGCGCCACACCACCTGTGGTATCTGGGGATTACTCTTACACCAATAACTTGATACGTACTTTGATAGTATCATCGGCGTAAATCCCCTCTTTCTTGCGGACAGTGGCTTTGAGTGGCAATAGATACTGCCCGGACTTCTTATCGGGAAAGATGGAGGTCGTCCATATCTGCTTCCCAACTTGCACTTCAACTGGAATTGAGCCAAAACCGGCTTTAACTTTGACACTACCTTTGATAGTGGTTGATTCGGCTTTTGGGACCGAGGTAAAGTGCCAGCCGGTCATACCCGGATAGAGCCAGACTTTGGAGGAGAAGGTGTAGTGGTGTTTCATAAGTGTATTGTAAACCAGAACAAAACAAAATGCCCATAAGTGCACCGGTCTTTTTACAGCCGATTTTTTACTGGTCTACTTGGCCGCCGATATACCTTGCTTCGTAGATACATGTACCGTCTTTAAATATTTTTTCAGTACCTGAAAAATGTTCTACATCACCAACGAGTTTATTCTCGTACCGCCATTCACCCTTTTCATGTAAGGCAGGGCCACGATACGGCATATCAATTGTTGTGTTTGAAAGCGATTCTATAAGAAAACTATAAACGTCTTTGTTTACTCCAGCATAAACTAAGCCATAATAGACCATCATCCAAATCGGCTTTCCGTCAATGAAAACAACCTCACGACCACCATATGGTTCGCCACCGAAATAGTTATCATGAAATGTATACATACCACTCTGAAATTCAATTGTCGTAGAACCATCGGGCTGTTTCTTCTTTATCGATTCATCACCAGATGCATATGTGGCGCGGCTAGCTTCGAAAATGAAATTTTTTAGGGCTAGTTTATCGAACATATGTATACGAATAATTATAGCTTGGTTTACGTTTTCTGGGTACTTGGGTTCCGCGTGCGATATATTCAGGGTTTTGGAATCCCTCTTTGAAACTATCGTCTCAAACTCCTGCGGGCCGTCTCGGGCAGGAACCGTATTACCGTCAAGCCTGGCTTGACCGATTGGCTAATTTTCCAAATGGCTACAAATAAGGGTCTCGTGCGCAAAAAGTTACAAAAGTGACACATATCTCAAGATGTGTCGCAAAGTTACACAGTACTGTAACTCTTAGGAGTTTAAAAGAAAGAACTTCTTGTTTCATACTTAATATCTTTGCACCATTCAATTTTAGCCACAAACTCATCCCAGATTTCCTGAGTTATTTCATGTTTCAAAATCATCTTGGCTCCGTGATTCACGTTTCTGTTATACGAAAAGAGATCATTTTCTAGTTCATGGAGTTCTAAGCAGAGCTGATGCATGGTGGGACCAGATAGTGTTGGATGTTCTTTCTTCATTTTCCAATAATCTTGATTCAAGATTATGTATCGCTTGTTTAAGTTATCAATAAGTTCAACTAGCTCTACTGTGTCTTTACAGTACTTTTGGAATAACAACCCAAGATATACCAATTTTTTAATTACTCGAGGATGGTTATATCCGTGTCCCAATGACACCTTATCGAAATAATTTTTCACTAGCTGAATGTATAACTCAGTAGCAAACTTTGGGTCAAAGACTTGCTCATCTAGATTACTGGACACTTCACTTATTAGTGTTTCTTGTACAATCTCTAAATTAAACAAATGGCTACTATCAACTGACTCAACATTATGAAAATACCAACTTAGGGTATGCATTTGCGTTCGGTACAAGCTGCTTAAATCTTTATCGAATTTAACACTGAGGAAGTTTATGATTCGTAAGTTGCAGTTCACTGCCTGAATAATTTGGAGACCCATCTGTTTATTCTCCAAGCCAGTAGACCGAGCAAAGTCGAGCAAGTAGTCACTCCAGCGCTCTAGTAATGAGATGAAGTTATCGAATGCTTTTTTCTTCTCCTCGCCCTCTTCTAGTCCAACTACGGTGTTGCAAATGAGGGTGAGCCACTCATTAAACCCTAGGTACAGTTCACTAGACGTAAGGTTCATCTCACTTGAGATTACCAAAGCGAGGGTGCTCTTTTGGAGACCTTTAAACAAATCCTGCCAAAATATTTCTTCGTCTGGATACTGATTCCAACCAACCTTCGCTTGACTGAAATATACCGAAACAGCTTGCTTGGTTAAGCTTTCGGGTTGTTTATTTTTAAAACAATGCACTACGATTCGATCAATAGCATCGTTGATTTGATTGTGATTGAAGTGGTTGTACCCTTTACCTAACACACCATTAGATACCTTGGTAAGGGACTTTAACGACTCCCAAATCCAATCTCGTTCGTTTGATTCGGTTAGTTTGTCGATGAAGCCAATATAGTAGCCTAGTACTAGACTTAGGATTGGGTTCTCACCTTGATTATACATATTCTGGTCTGCGTACTTAAACTTCAAGGAAGTACTAAGGATACTTTCATAAACATTGAGGAGATTGTAAATGTTCTCTTTTCGTTTTTCCTGTATCAGGCGGTGGCTGATTGACTCAAGATACTCCAATATCGAAGAAGTGAAATTCTCATCCTCAAATGTGTATGTTCCCCACAAGCCGGCCGGTACACACATAACATGCTCATTTCGCAAGCGTAGGTGCTCTAGGTATACATCATGAATGTATCTGAGGGTTAAGTTAAACGAGTTGATTTCATTCTTTGAGAGAAGGCGCAGTCCAATTTCATAGAGATACTTAACGTTTTCTAGTGTCAACGCGCTCCATAATGGGTACGCCTTGTACTGAATCGCTAGTGTAAACTTTTCTTCTCGCTCCTCTTGTTCGTAAATCTTATTCTGGATTTTTGCTTGTTTTTCTAGCTCACGTCGTGCATACCGCAAATGGTAAAAAGCATCGTTCTTTATTTTGTTAAGGGTAGTTTCAGGATTGATACGCTGGCGGAGTTGTTTATAGAGTGAGTATATAAGCAGAAATGCAAGAAATAAAATTCCAAGCAAAATCTCAAAAGTTTCACTAAAAGCAAAGATTGGAACAAGTGCTGCTGCAAACGTTAGTGCGACTAAGCTCCAAAAAATGAGTTTTTCATTCTTATCCTGAATAAATTTATTAAGGTACTGCGTTGAGAACAGGTCGGCAGTACTTTGGAGAATGAAGGTAGAAAACGAAAATACAATGGCAATTGATGCACCAATCACACCTGCCACAGCTAATCCGATACTCACTAGCTGATCTCGGGTGAAATGTAGCTTGTATAGCTCTAATACATAGTGTGTACCGCACAGAAATATCGTAAAAATAAGAGCTTGGAAGTAAATTGTGTCTACTATTTCAGTCGCCAAGTTCTTCTTTCGTAACAGCCAAGCACGAACTAACTGCTGTGATCGGAAAACAAACAGTAAAAACTGCTGCTTTAGTGTAAATTTTTTGTTTTCATTCTGATTTTCTTCCATAAAGTCATACCGCCCTGATACAGAGAATGTCTCAATTATACTAAAAATAAGGCTATTCTAAGTGTAGTCAGTCATTAGATATTGTTTCGTAGTAAAATAATCATATGAAAATGGTAGATAAACTAATAACCCACGCACCCACCCGAATGCCACAAAATGGTGATGTAGTAATTCATGTTACGGATATGTCACTTCACACTAGGGATTTCTCGGAAACACCCTCCGTTGGCAAAAAGATAGTAAGAGCGATGGATAAGAAAGAAGCGACTCGGGTGTATGTTCAATCAACAGGTGATCTGCAAAAAGACAAAGATACAATCAATGACAAAATCGAGAATGATCCTGAACTTATTGCATTAGTCCGTCAGACTAATGCAAATGGGGGTAAGGTGTTTTTCGCCTTTCCCAAAGGCGGAGCGCCAACGAAGCTTGGTAATGACGCTGAGCAGTTTATACACAGCAAAAACGGCAAGCGGAAAATCCGAGGCCTTGCCAAAGAAAAATCAGAGGAGTAAAATTAACTCATCATTGCGTAGTAAAAAGTAGAGTAACGCACCGCCTCACCGCTATGCCTACTCCGCGCAAGAAATAGTTAACCAAACGGTTTTGCTATTTCGTGTGTGGAAGTAGGCTTTTTCTATATCCATACATTTTATTTACGTAAGTACTAAATAAAATGAAGAAACTAATCTGGCGTGCAGAAGTACGAGAAGTTACAGATTTATTACCTTGGAAGGAAAATCCAAGAAAAATATCACAACAAGGTCTCGATAAGCTAAAGACGAAAATTAAGCAAAACGGATTTCACAGTGTAATCGTCATTGATACCGATAACACTATACTATCGGGCAATCAGCGCAAGACGGCACTCACTGAGCTTGGCATTGGTAAGGTAAATGTATTAGTCCCAAGTCGAAAACTCACAGACAATGAGCGACGGAAAATTGGTATTGAAAGCAACATTAATGACGGAGAGTGGGACTTCGATAAATTAAAGTCTTTTGACTTAGAGTTACTTCAATTCGCAGGATTTGATGAAAAGGAGCTGGTGAAGTTCTGGGACGAAGATAATGACACCAAAGATGACATGTTCGATGTCGAGAAAGAACTTAAGCAGATTAAAGCACCACAAACAAAGCTAGGTGATCTTATTGTCATGGGCAAACATAAACTGCTTTGTGCCAGTTCAACTGATATTAGTGCAGTCAAAAAACTGTTTGGTGATGACAAGGCAGTCGCTATCTATAGTGATCCGCCGTTCAATATTGGTCTTTCGTATGACAAAGGTGTTGGTAACAAAAGTAATTACGGTGGGTCGTTTGATGACAATCAGTCACCTGATGCCTATGTAGACTTTATACGAAAAGTCATGCAGTCGTCGCTTGCAGTAGCTACTAAAGACACACATGTCGCATTTTGGTGTGACGAAGCGTGGGTATGGGTATTCCAGACACTTTATATGGAACTTGGTATCAAGAACCGACGACTCAACATATGGGTGAAGAACAATTCGTCCCCGATACCGACCGTTGCATTTAATAAGTGCACAGAGTTTTGTGTGTATGGGACAAAAGGTTCTCCGTACTTATCTGACCTCATAAAAAATCTTAATGAGATCCAAAACAAAGATTGCACGACGGGTAATCAACTACTTGAAGATATCTCGAATATTTGGGCGACTAAGCGATTACCTTCAAACCAAATGGAGCACCCAACTAGTAAGAATCCCGAACTGCACCATAAGTTTATTATGCGATGCACTAAGCCTGGGGACATTATCTTCGATGCATTCTCAGGATCTGCTAGCACCATGATCTGTGCTGAACAACTGGATAGAAAAGTATATTCGCTTGAAATCGAACCTGTTTTTTGCGATTTAGCAATTCGTCGCTACGAGAAACTGACTGGTCGGAAAGCAATAGTAATCAAAAACTACTATGAAAAAGAATAAATTTCAGGAACAGTTTTTGCTTGAGCTGACTAAGGTCCCAATTATACAGGTGGCGTGTGAGAAAGCTGACTTGTCTCGCAATACAGTATACCGCTGGCGAAAAGAAGATAAGGAGTTTGAGAAGAAAATGAGGCAAGCCCTCGCTGACGGTGTTGCTTTGGTGAACGACATGAGTGAAAGCCAGCTTCTCACCCTAATCAAGGAAAAGAACTTTCCAGCGGTACGATTCTGGCTCAATAAACGCCATCCAGCCTATAAAGACAAGGTGGAAGTAGTCAATAAGCACGAACTGCCTGAGTTAACTGACACTCAGAAAGAAACTATTAGACAAGCGCTGGAATTATCAAACATTACAACAAAGAAACATGAATAATTTTTCTTCAGATCTACTTGAGCGAATTACCAATGACAGTGCCGTACGACGTGAAGTGACTAAAGAAAGCCACAAATACTTTATACCAATTTACCTCCATGAATACATTAAATATCCGAGTGCGTCGTTCCATACAGAAATGATTGAATTCACGGAACGCACCGATGAAAAGTTTTTTGCCATAGTCTCGTTTAGAGGATCAGCAAAATCAACTATTTTTTCATTGTCATACCCGATTTGGGCAATCCTGGGTAAACAACAAAAAAAGTTTGTACTACTGATCTCTCGAACACAAGTACAGGCTAAGCAGTTACTTCATAACATAAAAGTCGAACTAGAACGTAATGAACTCTTGAAACAGGATCTCGGTCCATTTGAGGAGCCACAGGATGAATGGCGAGCATCTTCGATTGTCATACCAAAATATGATGCTCGTATTATGGTACTGTCAGCTGACCAAAGTATGCGTGGACTTCGACATAAAAGTCATCGTCCTGACTTAATTATCTGCGACGACATTGAAGATATTGCTTCTACTAAAACTCAGGACAACCGTGACAAGACCTTTAATTGGTTTACTGGCGAAATCATTCCTGCTGGGGATCTCAATACAAAAATTGTGCTGATCGGGAACCTGGTACACGATGATTCGCTGATGGTTCGATTGCGAAAGAAAATTGATGACAATGAAGTATCTGGTGTTTTCAAAGCTTACCCGCTTGTTAATGGTCACGGGGATTGTTTGTGGCCAGAAAAGTTTCCTGACAAGGAATCACTTGAGAAACTAAGGAAGGAGGTAATGAGTAATCAGGCATGGGAACGGGAGTACCTATTGAAAATTATTCCTGATGACGAGCAGATTATAGATCCTCTCTGGATTCGCACCTATCACGAGATACCAAGTGACATGAAGCGTTTAGGTATTTTTGTAGGTGTAGATCTTGCGATTTCAGAAAAGACAACAGCTGACTACACCGCCATGGTTCCTATTATGGCTTGTACAAAAAACAGCGAGTTATACATGTACGTATTACCTGAGATTGTACATGCACGCATGAGCTTTCCTAAAACATGCGAACAAATTAAATATCTTGACCTTAAATTGAACTCCAAGTATAAGCTCAGTCCAGAATTCTTAATTGAGAATGTTGCTTATCAGGAGGCTGTGGTGCAACATTTTGAAAAAACAGCAATTGAAGTTGAGGGAGTTCGACCGCTTGGGGATAAGCGAGAACGTCTTAATCTAGCTGCTACGGCACTCAGTGAAAAACGGGTCTTTTTTCCACACGAAACAAGCGATAAATTAATTCAAGAGTTGATACATTTTGGCTCAGAAAAGCATGATGATCTAGCTGATGCATTTTCGTTAGTCACGCTTGAAGTTATGGTTAATAAGAAACCAGAACGACCGAGAATATTTTTTGCGTAAGGTAAGATATAACGCTATATGACGATACTATGTTAGAAATCATCCCAGCACTTGCTTGACAGATACTATGTATTCGTGTTATATTATAAGTCCGTTCTTTGAAAAAAATCACTGAGACGAGCGAATTGTGGCTTATTTCTATAGGCCATAGCTCGCTCGTCTCGCACAGAGACCAGTCGTTACCGAGCGATTTCGGAAAACCAACAAAGGATGATGTCGATGAAACAGTCATTGAACACGTCTGCACTGGTAACCGCAGACGGTCCGAAAGGACAAAGAGCTACCGAAACGTTCCGCGCCCAATACAATAAGGCCGGACTCGATGAAGATGGCGCGCAGAGACTCAACGAGCACCCGGGCTTCGCCGCCTACATGCTCGCGGGGATCAGTCGCTTCTCGGCGAAAGCGCCGAACTACGAACTGGTCCGCACCATCCTCGGCAAGGATTTCATCTCCCCCGAGGATGTCATGAAGTCGCGCAAAGCGATCGTCTATACCGACGACCAGCTCGCGCAGTTCAGCGACACCGTTCCTTCGCAAGAAGTGTTCGAGTGGTGCCGCGACAACGGCTACATGCTGATCGCTGGACCCAACCGCCCCATGTCCCTCCTCGAGGTTCGCAGCCTCAAGAAGGACTACTTCTACTCGAAGGAAGGCGGCTGGTATGCCGAGCAAGCGTTCGCCCAGAACGACAAGGCCGAAACCCGCTGGATCATGCTTCGCAAGGAGCCGGTCCCGCAATCGACCGCGAAGAACTGGGCCGAGCAGCAGGCTCTTCTGTCCGACGACGAGGTGACCCCGAACGTTGCCGAAGTGGCGTGGTGCGTGACGACCTTCAAGGCCGTTCGCAACACCTATCTGCTGCCGAGCGTCTACGTTCGCACGTCGAGTCTCGACTCGGACGGTCTCCGTGTCTTCGTCGGCTACTTCGTTGCCAAGGGTCTTTACGTCAGCTACGACTGGGACGACGACCGCGGCGGCGGTCTGGGTCTGTCGGCTGGCAGGAAGTGATCCTTGACCACTTGAGGACTTGTTCCTCTTGAAACCTTGAGCCTCCGCGCGAATTTTTTTTCGCACGGAGGCTCTTTCATTTTTTATACAAACGAAATATACTTTCTTTATCTTGCTACTGTAGTGTGGGTTACGGTTCACACTCGCGGGATATCTCACTTTGAGAATCGCCAGAGTGCTACTGGTCTACGGATCACAGCAGAGTGCGAACAAGGATAGAGAGAACTTCTTGCTCGTTTCTAGTGGAGATGGTTCTATAAAGAATCTGCTCTCAAATAAAATTCAAGAAGGAAAGGATATAAACTCTTCACGGAGTAGCAAACCTTAATTTCTAGTGCCACGGACGGAAACAAGCAATATCTCGACTCGGACGGTAACCGTGTCAACGTCGGCAACTTCGATGCCAAGGGTCTGAACGTCAACAACTACTGGGACGACAACCGCAACGGCAATCTGGGTCTGTCGGCTGGCAGGCAGTCATACCTCTATCTATAGGGAAACTCCCGCTTTGTGCGGGAGTTTCTTTTAGCTAACGGTCTTTGTAGACTTAATCCAACCACCAAGCATCCTTCCGATTTCGTCGAGATTGGCTTCGATGAGAATATACTTCTTATCATCAATCGCTTTTATGTCTTTCATAAGACGGACGCACATACGTAAGAAATTAAGTTTAATACTTGTCTTTTCTAATGTTGGAAGTTTTTCAGATTTCGATTGCTGACTGGCAGAGAGAATGCCCTCAAGTACTTCAATGAGAAGACTTTCGCATTTTTGCCAAAGAGTATACCGATCCTGCTTCGGTACAGATAGACGTAGTTGATAAAAGTCTTTGTACAGGTCGTATGTCTTCTTGAAAATTGGTATGTCTAAATCATTCATAGTATGAAAATTTATAAGGAATTGTTCTGGTTAATAATTTCTCCGCAAGCGTTGTTTAAGGCTTGGGAAATATTTAAAGCCGACAAACGAAATAAGCCTGATGTGGCAGAATTTGAAATAAATCTTGAACAAAACATTTTTGGCTTGTATCGAGATTTGAAAAATGAAACATACCAGCATGGACCATATAAAGGATTCTGGATTCATGATCCAAAAGTGAGACGGATACATAAAGCAACCGTGCGTGACCGAGTTCTTCATCACGCTGTATTTCGAGCGTTGAATCCGGTATTTGAGCCAACTTTCATTCCAAATTCTTTTTCGTGTCGTGTTGGTAAAGGAACGCATAAGGGAGTCACGAAAGTTGCAGACATGATTCGGGCAGAAAGTCGCAATAACACACGCACCTGCTACGCACTCAAATGTGATGTACGAAAATTTTTTGATTCCATTGATCACAACGTATTAGCCAAGATTATTAGTCACAGAGTAAAAGATGAAAAAATAGTCCGACTCATGAATGAGATTATTGGCAGTTTTGACGCTGTTCGTACGAATCTTTTTGACCGGAAAGGAGTACCGATTGGTAACCTTACATCACAGATCTTTGCCAATATCTACATGAATGAGTTTGATCAGTTTGTGAAGCGGGATCTTAAGGTAAAACACTATGCACGTTACACTGATGACTTTATTCTAATTTCCTCAGATAAGGTCTATCTTGAGAACTTACTACCTCCAATGCGAAACTTTCTTAATACTAAACTCCATCTTGAGTTACATCCTAAAAAAGTCACTCTTACCACCCATCACCAAGGTATCGACTTTCTTGGGTATGTCATTTTGCCCGAACACATTAAAATGCGGAGTAAGACGAAACGAAGAATTCCTAGGAAGTTACGAAAGAGCGTCCAGTTATACAAGCAAGGAGAAATAAGTGAGACCTCATTGAAGTCAACATTGCAATCTTACATGGGCGTCATTTCTCATGCCAATGCCTATATGTTTGGCGAAAACCTTAAGAATGACTTTTGGTTCTGGTTGAACGAATAGTCAGCACTATTTTGAAAGTTCTTTCATAATAAATAATTACTCTGAAATTGAACACTCTTTCACTAATACGTTTGTTAGTGATTTACCGGAAACACGACCTTGTAGAGTTATACGGGTATCTTTAGTAACGTTCGCCAGATTAGCCTGATCTGCTTTACTAAAGTAACACTGTACTGATTCAATTCCGTACTGTGTTTCGTCAGTAAGAGTAACGTACGGATTATCGAGTATATCTTTTGCAATAGACCCAACGACACCTGTTACTTTTACTTGTTTATCCTTGTACATACCATCAGCTGAAATCTCGTTGGCTTTGTAATCAGCTATTAGTTTTGTAGCAGTGACTTCAAGAGCAACTTCTGTTACCGCAACTTTTTCAGCTTCTGCTGTATCGCTAGTTGTTTTTGTTGTTTGTGAACTGTCACCACTTGATCCAATGATAATTAAAAGAACGACAGCGACCGCCCAAACCCACTTCTTCTTATAAAACGGCTTCTTCACTACTGGTGTATTTGTTTCCATAATTAATGCTTGATAGGACTTAATAATTCGTGGCGGGTATACAAAAAGCCCGCCACGGGTAGAGGGCGAACCCTCTCGTACCAGTTTCCCGATACGGCCTATCAAGCAACCCCATGACGGGTTTTTTATGCTTGATAGGACTTTTCACCATGCTCCAGATATTCTCTGAAGTTTAGGCTACTTCTATGTATTCAATTGTGCGACAACGACATTTTAGCAGATTTGTCTGCTAATTTCATCCTATCGTATGTTTGTGTCTTTGCTAAGGCTTTCAGCGAGTATGTGACACTTTTCTTAGTCTGCATAGCTATGCATCTCGTGCAGGTCTGTCATTAATTATTGATGGAAACACAAGTAATGAACAACTTTGGCGTTAAAACCGACGTACCAAAAGTGCCAGTTAAGTATCTACTCTACGCCAGAAAATCTACCGAGTCTGATGAAAAACAAGCACTTTCAATTGA
>JBJOPW010000010.1:0-41534 GCA_046050355.1 Candidatus Parcubacteria bacterium | reverse complement strand
GCTGACAAAGTAGCGGTCAAAGACTTCGTGACAGAAAAAATAGGTGCCGAACATGTCATCCCTACCCTCTACGCTGGTGAGACTCTCCCTCCACGTGCGGAACGTACCTGGGCGCTGCCGTATGTCATCAAGATGAATCATGGTTCAGGGTGGAATATCATGGTGCGCACTGAAGCTGAACGTAACTGGGATGAGATTGAAAAGAAGATTGCCAAGTGGAGCAAACTGACCTTCGGTCGTGATACTGGTGAAGTGCACTATAGTAAGATACCTCCCCAAGTATTGGTGGAAGAATTTATCAGTACTGAACCAGGTGTTCTCCCGAAGGACTACAAGATATTCGTCTTTAACGGCAAAACCGAGTTTATTGAAGTCATCTCTGATCGTGAACACAACCACGCCGCTTGCTTTTATACTACCGACTGGCAGAAGCTTAGCTTTTCCCTAAGTGACAGTAAGCCCTACAATGGTGAGATACAAAAGCCAGATACCATGGACAAGATGGTGGCCTTGGCCGAAACTTTGGCAGCTGACTTCCCCTTTGTACGTGTCGATTTTTATGACATCAATGGTCATATCTATCTCGGAGAAATGACCTTCACCCCAAGCGCTGGATTTGCTAAGTTCACACCATCATCATACGACACCCTTTACGGTCAGAAACTGGTCTTGGCCTAGCGTGTTGTTCTATCATCGTATTAGATGCTACTATAGCTCGAATTATGCGTGCCTTCCTTTCTCCACTGACCAAGCAGATTATCCATAAATGGAGCGATAGTCTCTATCGCAACTCTATTTACCTTATCCTCACCATGGCGGCCATGGCGGGTTTTGGATTTATCTTTTGGCTCATTAATGCCAAGCTCTTTTCCGCTCATGAAATTGGTATCGCCACTGCCATTATCCCGACCACAACGATGATTGCTATCGGGAGTCTCTTTGGCATTGATAGTTCTATTGTCCGTTTTCTCAATACAAAAGCTGACAAGGCAAAATTTGTCCGGTCAGCCTTCTTTTTGATAACCATGTTATCCATTGTTGGCTCGGTGGTATTTGGACTATTTTCATACTTCTTTTCACCTACTATTAGCGAGTTCTTTACGAACAATACTAACTACTTTGTTTTTGTTGGTTTAACGGTCTTTACCACCATCAATTTGTTTGCCGACGCCATCTATTTGGCGAACAAAAAGACCGTCTTCACCTTTGTCGTAACGACCAGTCATAGTTTCTTCCGCATGATCTTCCCCTTTCTTTTTATTGGCTATGGAGCAGCGGGGATTTTGCTCGCCGCAATGTTGGCCCAAATCGTCGGTCTCTTCTTAAACTTCTTTGTACTAGAGCGTACCTGGCAGTACTTTAGTGTCGCCAGCATATCACTTGAGTCACTTAGTGGTATCTGGAAATTTAGTACCCACAATTACCTAGCAAACCTTCTTAATCTCCTCCCGTACAGTGTTGTCCCGATTATTATTATTGGCTCCATTGGTGAAGCCGAATCAGCGTATTTTTATATTGTCACCATGATTTCAAACCTCATGTACGTGATTCCAAACGCTACCACCCAATCACTCTTTGCCGAAGGCTCACATAATGAAGATAACATCATCATTGAACTCAAAAAATCTATTATATTTATTAGTATTTTCATCATCCCAGCGATTGTGGTGATCTACTTCGCTGCTCATTTCCTGCTGAGTTTCTTTGGCGAAGATTACGCACAGAGTGGTACGAGCCTCCTTATTATGCTGTCGTTTGCGACCATTCCGTACGCAGTCATTATTATTGCCAAGGCGATTTTTAAAGTTACTAAAAAATCACACTATCTCTTGTTGTGTGCCACACTTGTAGCAGTGATGGAGATAATGTTCGTTTTCTATTTTATTTCATACGGACTGATTGGTATCGGGTACGCATTTTTTATGAGTAATCTTGTTGTAGCGGTTATTGCCACACTACTTGCTGTGCGAGCGCTCAAGACTAGCGGTAAATAATTACTCCTTCGGAGTCATACACTTTGTTTTTATAGATATCGATGAGTTCTCGTGGGTAGACAAAGTTGAGATTGGTTCCATTATGGAATATAGTTGCGTTCCCACGAGTAACGTTTGCATAGCCCAAAAACACAAATGAGTCACGACGAGTTAGACTCGGGAAAATCTCGTTTACCGCTCCAATTTTACTACGCTCGTTTACCTTCTTTGACACGTGGCGGTCAGTTTGTACTTCAGATTGGAAGTTAGAGTTCTCGGACTTCTCAGCCTGTTCATTGAGCCAGGAGAGGCCCTTTACTTCACTATCATGAATGTAGTAGTAGTCGTAGTATGGACCAGAGTCATTGAGATGGAGAAGAGCCTTGTAACCACCAGTAGTTTGAGTAATAGACCCAGTAGAGGTCAAGAAGAATACCACCACAAAAGTCGTCGTGAGTATCTTTGCGACTCGATCACTTAATAGAAAGAAGACCGAAAGAATTCCCATCACCGCATATGGCGCAGTAAGGAACAGTGACTGCTGAAAAGCTCGCAGTACGCCGTACTCAACTGATAACACCGGAATCACCACCATGGCCGCTAAAAAGAGAATGCCTGCCCCACTCATAAAGAGATACTCGACTGGTAGTCGTTCACGGTAAAAGCGTATAGTGAAGAGACTGCTAAGCAATCCTAAGAGCATAAACAGCTGGAGGAGCTTGGCGGTATTAAACTTCAGTGAATGGTTAAGATTAAATACGTTGATACCATAGGTTGTTAGTTTTTCGCCAAAATTTGTTAATGGCAATACAGCATCAGGCAAAAAGGTTGGGGCAAAATCAACAATGTTACTTTGCGTATAGTAAGTACCCTCAGGCGCCCGGGCACGAGCCGGAACTACCACCTGATCCTTGTAGGACTGAACTACTTCTTCAGGTGTCATCTTTTTTGTTAAAAAGACACTGTAGAGGGTATCGGTCGAACGGGCACTCTCAGAGTCCTTAAGGACAGCATCATATGTACGCGCGAGTACCCTCTTAATACTACTGTCGGAAGTCTGTGTAAAGTAACTGCTCCAAGCAAAACTCAGACCAACAATCGCAAAGAGTACAAAAAAAGAAATTGGTGGATGTTTCGCTATGGTATAGGTTTTACCAAGCAGCCCAAGCTTCACAAGTGCAACCCTGAGACCAGGTACCTTTCGGCCAATCCGCAAGAACCAATATCCACACCATGCTGTCATGAGGAAGATAATCACAATATACGTAGTGGAGTAATGCGAGAGAATGATACCTACCCCAAAGAATATAATGAGAAGGCTGCGCATCTTCGCTGTCATTTGTTTATCAAGAATAATTGACACAAGGACCATAAACATCAAAAACGCGATCTCTTGTCGATTAAGCATCGACATATCAGTAAAGAAGGTTGGAAACGATACAATGAGAAACGAACCGAGTAGCGCAATAAATTGTGGGAAAAAGCGACTCATCACAATAAACGAGAGAATAGGTACTAGAGCAAAAATGACTTGAAATAGGATCTTGTAGATATAGATGTCGGGGATAGAGAGTAGTTCGGCCATCATGGTCGGCAAAATCGTGATACTCATACAAGCGTTGTAGGCATCCTGTAGGTAATCAATCGACCATACACCTGGTAGTCTGGTCATTTGGAACACATTAAATTCACGTTGAATGTCATGACCAACAATATCCCAACCCCGAAGCGAAGTCATCAGGAGGAGCGCCAGCGATTGGAAATACAATACACTGATCAACACGCCTGTACGGATACGATGATTACTGATTGCTAGCACTACCATCAGAGCTGCCATAGAGTAGAGGTTTACGAGTGCGATACTACCGCCAAGGTCGTTATTGAGACGTAGTGCCCCTATCACCGCCAACACAACTGTGGATAATGACCAGACAAGTACTCCCCAATCAATGAGTTTGAGGCGAAACGCCCTCATCGTCAGGGTTCGGTTGCTATAGAGAGGCCAAAGCGAAAGTAGGATGAGGAGAATTGAATAGGTACAGATAAGTGTGTTACCCCGAAGAGGTATAATACCAAGAGATGGCATCACGGCATTGGTGATCAATCCAAAAAGCATCAAGATAGCTAGGCTCGCCCCCACCGCAGCTGCTAGAAAGAGCCAGTCGAAGTATTTTTTGAATTGGAGCGTTTGCAAAAAGAGAAAGCCCGGCAACACAACAAGGAGTGGAAAGCCAAAGATAGTTTTGACGAGCATACTGTCGACAAAGAAATAGTTCACGACAAAGAGGCACCACAAAACCAAACAGATCGAAACGATTTTTCTTTCGCGGAAACGATAGAGGCCGAACATTTTGCTAGTCATAGTATTTGCAATTACATGTCATCATATAGTGTGACAGTGGCGGCGACAATCTGATCCCATTGATATTGTTTGACGGTGCTCAGATTATTTGTACTGAGTGTTGTGTAGAGATTGGCATCAGTCACTACCCGATGAACATTCTGTGCAAACGCTGACTCATCAAAGTCACAGAGGAGTCCATTGTAATCTTCTTTTACGACATCAATGGCACCAAGTACTCGTGTCGCACAAATCGGTAAACCCTTAGCCATTGCTTCAATAAAGACAGTGCCGAAACTTTCAAAATGTGCTGTATGTATAAATACATCTGCGGCGACATAAGTCTCTTCAAGAACTTTGCCTTCAAGCCGACCAGACCAAGTAACCATATCACCTACGCCTAGTTCGTGTGCATACGCTTTTAGCTCAACCTCTTGTGCGCCTGAGCCAACAATGGTGAGATGGAATAAGCCTTGCTCTTTAAGCACTTTAAGCATTCGTAGCATAAAGTGGTAGTTTTTTTGTTTATCAACACGTCCAACTGCCAAAAGTTGTACGACTCGTCCTAGGGAAGGTAAAGAACGCGGTTTATCGTTCACTACAAAACTGGTGGCATTAGGGATTGTTACAATCGCTTCTGGTCGCACTCCATATTTGTTAATAAGAATATCACGGTATGCATCCGTCATGATGATGCATTTTGATGCAAAACGCAGAATAATGAGCAGTGGGACTTTTTTGTAGATGTAGATAAATAGTTTCCCAAAAAAGTTTTGTGACTCAACAATCGCACGAATATGGAGAATGTATGGCTTGCGACGAAGCTTAGCTACCACCGCTGCCACAATTGGATAAAATGGCTGCGCTACATGAATATGGAAGATGTCTGCTTGTGCGCGCCACAACACAAACAAGAGCCGAAACGAAATAGGTGTAGTAATAAATGATAGCTTCTTGATGCGACGAACTCGGATACCATCTTCTACCACATCACCTGACGTTGTCCCCATTGAAGAGGTAATAATTTCAAGTCGAATATTAAGCGCCTTTAGCTTATACACCAACTCCTTAACCCGTTCCTCCATCCCACCAAGACTTGGTGGGTAGGCTGGCACTATGTGCAGAATCTTTTTTGGATATGCGAGCAGCAGTGACTGATATACATGGGTGATTTTTTTGGTTTGCATTTCCCAAGTGTAGTGCTGTGCTTTATCAAGTCCTCCTGCCACACAGATAGCTCGTAACACTTGATCAGTACATAGAGTGGTCATCGCCGTGGCGAGTGCTTCAGCATTGCCTGGTTCAACCAACAAGCCATTCTCACGATCAGTAATCAAATTAACAATCCCACCAATCCGTGAACCAATCACTGGCACCCCATAAGTCATGGCCTCAAGTAGCACTAGACCAAATGATTCGGCTGAACTGATAGATGGTAAGACGACAACGCCAGAACGTCGAAATGCTGCTGCAAGCGCTTCACCCGATAGTGAGCCAGTAAACGTAACGCTCTGACCGATACCGAGGTTGCGAGCTGCATCCTCGTAGAGGGGGAGGGCGTCACCACTCCCAACAATTTGTAATGAGAGTTCGGGTTTCTTTTTACTGGCTATCGCAAAGGCTTCAAGCAAGGTATCAAGACCCTTCCATCGCGAGCTAAGGTCGATACGACCGACATACGTAATAGTGGTACTCATCTCGGCCGCAAGTACGCCATCATATGGGAGATGTACTCCCGGGGGAATAACAGAAGCCTTTGGTGCTATGGCCGGATCGCTGAACATCTCCGTCAGTGTTGTTGACGAAACCGTGGTGATAGCGTCGGCTCGCAGAAACAGTCGTGGTAATACCAGACGCTCGTAGACAGACAAGATAATATCAATTGGCCATGAACCTTTTTTTAGACTACCGGCGTGGTAAGTTAATACCAATTTTCGTCGACCGGCGTGCCACGCTGCTAGTTCAGCAAAAAACGGCACAGGGGCATGTGCATGAATAATATCTGGATCGACTGCATTGATAACCTGTTGCATCGCCTTATAGGTAGCAACCCCCAACGGCGTATTTGAGAGACGAAAGCGGGCTGGGATGTAGTGAACGGTGATACCATCAAGTGCACCTACTTTGTAGGTATTACCATCGGTGTTACTAGTCACAATATTGACTTGATACGCTGGGTCCGCATGGAGTTGCTTAGCAAACTCATATACATAACGCTCTACCCCACCAATCTTTGGATATAAGTACGGGCTCACTAAAAGCACTTTGACTGGCCTCTGTACTGAACTATCGATAGTTTGTTTTGCTGATTCCATATATGCGTTTAATTGGGCACCATAATTGATTTTTGCAGTGAATCATACAAAGCAAGCACACTGGCAGAATTGGTCTCCCAATCAAAGTACCGTTTCGAGAGTTGCATCGAATACTGTGACATCGCCTCGAGTCGTTCAGTATCCGATAGCACAGCAAGTATATGCTGTCTAAACACTTCACCTGATCGTTCGCAGAGCACAAGCAGATTGCGATCGATATCGTATTCTAAGTAGCCGGGTTCGGCAGTAGCAATAATCGGGAGGCCGCTCGCCATCGCTTCTTGCATCACGAGCGTAAACATCTCCCCTTCGGCTGGAAATACAAAGAGGTCAACCGCTTGGTAGAGCTGTGTGAGCTCTGCCTGGGTTTTGGGACCAAGAAAATGAAAATTCGGCTCGGCTTGCCATTCTTTCGGTACTTCACCACTGCCAACATAGACCAAATCAAATGATTCGTCCCTGGCGGCGTACAAAATGTCATAACCCTTCTTTGGCACCAAGCGACCTACAAACAATACCAGTTTGCGATTTAGAGGCAGACCAAAGTCGCGACGGGTAGTAGCGACATCAAAGCCAAATTTCTTGTTAAACGCTTTGGTTTCGATACCATTATGGATGAGCAAAATCTTTGCTGCCGGAACGGAATATCTCAGCAAAAAGTCACGCACCTGCGGGTTGTACACGACAATCATGGTAGCATACGCAAAGAGCAGCTTGCCAAAAATAGCGTAAACTATTTTTTGAATTTTCATCACTACTTTACTAGGGTGTGGGACCATAGCTACGTGTTGTGTGAGAATGATGGGTTTTCGGAGTACAAAAGCCCACAGTAACGCAAACCATGATGACATATAAAACACATCGTGGAGGTGTACGGCATCCGCTTGGCGAATGACAGTAAAGCTTTTGCTTATGTATCCAAAACCGACAATCGGGAATGGAATCCCAAATCGTGTATCAAAAAAATTCCAAACCTTGGCGCGATACACAGAAACGCCCTTCACGACAGTACTACCGGCCACTTCATCACTACTAGCACAAGTAACGACAGACACCTCATGACCGTGGGTCACGAGGCTCTGTACTTGGTTCTCTGTCACAATTTCTAAACCTCCCACATGTGGCGTGTAGTAGTGTGAAATAGAGACAATTTTCATAGCTAGATTCCTTGTACCAGCACATCATCAAGTTCATCGGGAACGGCACTGACTGGAGTCTTTTTGACTGGATTCCAAAAGAGATTACCGATAAGTACCTTCAAGATTTTAATACCATCCTCAACTGGCTTGAGATTAGATTCACCAGCGCGAGCGTCGTAGTTAATAGGGACAGAGAAGATAGATTCACCAAGCTTGGCCATCTTTGCTACCATTTCAATCTCAATGGTGAAGCCTTCAGAAGTAAGGTGTGGGGTCATCTTGCGTACCGCATCGGCCTTCCATGCATAGTAACCAGTAAGCACATCGGTCGCTTGTACACCATAGAATACACGAGCAAGTGCCGTAAAGAAATGATTACCAAAGCGGTTGAACGCCGACATGGCATTATTCTGCATTTTACCCTTAAGCCGTGAACCAAGGACCACGGTACAAAAACCAGCTTCCAGTGGCTCAATGAGACGCATTACCTCGCTCGCACGATAGGTATCATCACCATCAAGCATCACCACAAAATCCGTATCAGCCGAAATCTGCGCAAAAGCCGAGCGCATAGCGTTACCCTTCCCTTTCTTGCCTTCAAAGTGGACCGCGGCTCCGTGGCGTTTGGCCACTTCACTGGTGCTGTCTTTTGAGTTGTTGTCTACCGCAATAATTTCAAAATCGTAGTCAGGAGTGCGATCAGCAACCGCTTTAAATCCGTCAATCACTGAACCAACACCGGCTGATTCGTTGTAACACGGGATGAGAATTGTAATTTTTTTGTTGGTAGACATAGGCATTTATTAATTTTATTATTTAATTTTGAAATCAATTGATTTTTGGTGACTTGGTAAGGTGACGTAAACGATACTATTTTTTGGATAATCATCGACATCAAGCTCTATATCTGTGTTGACGGTCTCACCCGGCTTTACATACAGATTTCCTTTGGTGATAGGGATGGTCTTTTCACCCGCATAGACATCCACCGAAAAACTGTAGTTTTGATCAGCATTTTCGTGGTTATAGATGCCAAAGGTAAACTTTTTAAGATTTTTTACATAATCAAAATCGTCGGCTAGAGTTTCTGCATCTACGAAAAATAACGCTGTGTATGCTTCTGAGACCGGGTACACACCGATTTTTTTAAGGACCAAATCAAAGTAGCCGTTTTCAAGCAAAAGCAATACTGCGATGAAGAAACTGACTGCAAGAGAAGTCAGTATTGCCTTTACCAAATAACGCAATCGTTTGATTGACATACTGATTATGTGGCTTAAAACATAGCATATATTGGATATTTTGTCAATATACAAAATGGTAGATTCAACCCTGAAGTGCAACATCTGTTAACTCATAGAATACCTGGTATGGTGTCTTTCCGCCAAACCGTTTACGGGGACGGGAGTTGAGGAGATATTCTATATACTTAATCTGCTTGTCTGGAATAGTAGCAAAGTCCGTCCCTTTTGGGAGATATCGCCGAATCAAACCATTAAGGTTCTCGTTTGAACCGCGCTCCCAGGAATGGTATGGGTGTGCAAAGAAACACTTGATACCAAGTGTTTCTTCAAGCTCCTGGTAGCCCAGGTTCTCAGATCCCCGATCACGAGTGAGTGTTTGGCGGTATTGTGGTGGTAGCCCTTCCAGTCTAGCTATTGTTACCTGATTAGCAGCAGACATGGTCCGGGATTTCACTTTATCGATGAACACCAAACCGGAACGGAGTTCATTAGTGGTGCGCAACCGCACAGATGAAGTTGGTGTATAGACAATCGAATCATCTTCCCAGTGACCCACTCCAGACAGCGTCGGACGCTCAGCAATAGACGGTAGTTCACCTTTTAATACTCTCCTCGGTACTCGGTGGCCTTTAGCCATGCGCCGCTGTCTCCGTCTTGGTAGATATGGTCTTAAATCCTCATGACCTGGTTTGAGGTATCCATGTCCACCACGATATATTTGCCGGTAGATATGCTGGTAAATAGCTTCGTGAGATATATCACCTCGCACTAAAGCAATTTGTTCTGGTGACCAACCAAGTTTTAGATGATCGGCAACGTATTGATAGAGTTGGTTATCTTTCTCTAGTTTTGGCGCTCCTCGGCATGAACGTTTGGTGATTGCCCGTTCTTGGGCTACCCGTGGCGTATACCGTTTACGTTCCGGTGGATTATTCTTCTGTATTTCACGTGAGATTGAAGAAGGGCTCCGTTTTAAGACAGTGGCTATATACCGAATGGATTTCTTTTGCCACAATAATTCTTGAATTTTTTCGCGTTCCTCAATTGATAAATGGTTATAGTGCATAGTACTCTCATTATCTCAGAGTGTTGCACTTACTTATTGAACTCAGAAAAAAACCAGTAATACAAAAACCTCGCCTAGAACGAGGTTTTTGTATCATCTCAATTTAGTTTAGCGATTGATAAGTACGTTTGTGTTGAGGTTTTCACCTTCAAAACTTGGGTAAGGTTCAATACCTGGACACATAATGTCGTTAATCTTCCAACGAGTAGTTTTGTAGACGAAACCGGTTGGACGATTATGCGGCACAATACCCTTTTCAAACCATGGCTTGATAACGGTATCAGCATACTTGGCCTGGAAGAGCTTCACGTTCGCTTCGGTAGTGTCATCAAAGATACCAGTGAGCGGTGTAGCATAGCCCTGAAGTGTAAGGAAGACCTGGAGCTTCAATACCTGATAGGTATCGTTGGTTGTTGCTTTCTGCATATAATCTTCAAGCCAGAGTCCACATTGTGTCGTTGCACCGAGCACCTGTCCTTGTGGCTTCTTCTTAGTACGAGTACCACTTGATGAGCCACCTTGCTTTGGTTCTTCAGGATCTTCTTCAATTACTTGATTTTGCTTGTTACCAAAATCACAAGTGAAATTGTACCAAGCCACACGTGCGTCACCGTGTCCTAAGACCATACTTTCAGTAATGTCAAAAGTACAAACTGAACCTTTGATTGATTCTTCATTCATAAGGACACCGGTTTGGGTCCAGCCTTCACGCATTTCTTCAGACACCGTCCATTCACCCATCGGAACTGAGAAGAGGTAAAATCCATCTTCGTCGGTAACAGTCGAAGTTGAGATTTCGCCATCAGTGACGGTAATAGTCCAGCCAGGAATTGCTATCTCGCCTTCGTCCCAGAGTCCGTCTGCATCAGTGTCGTTCCATTTGTAGCCTGAGACAGTGTACAGCGGGCCTTCAAATTGAGTGTTTCCAAACACACAGGTGTTTGCAACTGATCGCTGCATAGTCGTACTACCAACCATGCCGAGCGCCAATGAACAAGTTGTAGTGTCGACGGCGACGTCATTCTGCCAAACATAGATCTGTTCCCAGTTAAGTCGATCTTCTTCACTAACGGTCCAATTACCGGCCGGGAGCTCAAATGAGTAGTGACCGGCCTGATCAGTTACGGTAGTAGTTGAAGTAGTACCGTTGGTCGCTGTGATAGTCCAACCATCGAGACCTTCTTCACAATCCCAATACTCATAGTCACCATCTTCTTCGAGATCACAGAAGTACTTGTAACCATCAATGGTGTACGTAGGTTCTGGCTCTTCAGCTAGCACATTCCAAGCTACACAGTAGTATGAGCCCTTATCTTCAATTCCACCAACGTAGTCAATATTGTCGAAGTTGAGTACATCTTGGTGGCAGTACAATTCAGCCGACACAGGATTACTGTTGGTCTTTTCTGGATTATAGGTAAATGGAATATACCCATCTTGGAGCACTTCACGAACCCAAACACCGGTTTCGAAAGCACTTTCTGGAATGCTAGTTGAGTAACTGAAGGTAGTCCATGGTGAACCAACTTCACCTACAACATCATCACCAGGGTTACCTGTACTGCCATATGGTGCCCACTGGAACTGCCAGCCTTTTACAAAGCGGCAATCGTCTTTGTGTTCAGCCACCCACGCTTCTGCAAACTCTGCAGTAATGTCTGGATTTTCAGTTGAACTACCAAAATTTGGCAGAGATGACTCATTTTCACACACAATCTTGTCTGCAATAAGAGTAGCTGATTCTTCAACGTCCTCTTCAGGGGTCATACAATTATTCTCCCAGATTGCTTCTGTGTCATCATTCCAATTTTGACCAGAAAAATCACCAAATGGTGGAATAATGTCATATTGATGATCATCATGACCTCCAATAACAGCACTGAGAGCTACCTCAGTGGCAGTATAATTGCCACTTTGCCCAGCAGCATGACAAACTGTGATTTTTTCCTCTTCAGATACAGGTTCGTCAATTGGTAATGTCTGCGCATTTGCGACAAAAAAAGCCGCTGGAAAAGCGCTCAAAACCAAAGAAACCGCAGTCAGAAGGGCGACGAAACGAACCGTAATTCGTGGTGCACTTGTGTTAAACATACGCGTATATCTTTAAATATAATAAAACTGGTAATAATAACGAATCTCCACACAAAGGTGACGCTCTAACGCACCTTAGTCAATGTATTGTACACCTGTTTTAGGAACATTTCAAATAGACAATACTTTTATAGATTGTAAATACCCAGCCCCAGGAGTGTGTTAATTGCTCACCTCCCCCACCCTACGGTATACTGAAGGCATGAAAAAAGTATTATTGTTCTCACTTTTAGTCGTCTGTGTGATTGGTCTTACAGGAACACCGGCTCACGCAGCCACTGCCGCTACGGTAGTTCGTATCAATGAAACGTACACCCTCTTTGGTATCCCATTTAGTTTAACAAGCAACAAACGAACTGTGGTGGTACCAACTACCGCACAGCGAGACACGGCTACTGCATCAAGTCTCGGCTATACCCTCAAGACCCCTGAAGGACTCCGTCAATCAGATGGTCTGTCGGTTGGTATGGTAGTAGCAGGTGAAAAAGCCGGTAGCTATATGCTCTATGTACTGTACAAAGATACGGTGCCATCAGCCCGCGTTAGCACCCTGGCTATTTCTCACCTCCCATTTTTGCTCATTGATGCAAAAACTGGCACCAGCTCACAACAATTAAACCGAAGTGAACTCCGCCGTTACTCCGTCACCAATAAAACGGTGCCTCCTCTGTCCACTGCTGAGTAATCAACACAAATGGTGCCTACTTGAAAAAGTAGCACTTTTGTTATATAATGTGTGCCTATGAATCCTATCCGTCGGCGCGAAGACGCCAATCGTCGCCGCACTAATGGTGTTGGTGGCCCCAAAAAATCCGCCCCGCGCGTAGGCAAATCACGCGTAAAACGAGCTCCGGCAAAGAAACGGTCCGCTCCCAAAAAGACAACCGCACCGACACGACGTAAAAATGTAGCGGTAGAAGCCAAAAAGTCAGTCACCAAGGTAGAAACTACACCAAAAAGCACCCTCCCGGGTGTCCGCCTCAATAAATACCTCGCCGAGCAGCATGTCGCCTCACGACGCGAGGCTGACGTCCTCATTGCTACCAAAAAGGTTCTCCTTAATGGCAAAGTGGCCAAAATCGGCGATCGTGTAGAAGATGGTGACGAGGTAACGCTCGCAGGCGAAACCAAAAGTAAGCGCTACCTCGCCTACTACAAAGGCCGGGGTATTATAACCCACTCACCAGCGGCTGGCGAGGTAGATATCGTCACACGCCTCAAAAAAGACTACGGTATCACTGATCTCACTCCGGTCGGACGCCTCGATAAAGATTCTGAGGGCCTCATCATTCTTTCCAATGACGGCCGGATTACTGGACCCCTCCTTGATCCCGAAGCTGAGCACGAAAAAGAATACACCGTGACCGTAGACAAAAACGTTACGCCAGCATTTTTAAAACTGATGGAACTCGGTGTCGTCATCGAAGGGTATCGCACCAAGCCCGCCAAGGCAGTTGGTTCACCGAAGAACCAAAAGCGTTTTAATATCATCCTTACTGAAGGCAAAAAGCACCAAATTCGTCGCATGTGTGCCGCCCTCGGCTACCAGATCGAAAATCTCAAGCGGGTACGGATTATGAACGTCGAACTTGGCGCCCTCAAACCAAATCAATACCGTAAACTGGGAGAGAAGGAGTTGCAACTGTTTCTGACCAACCTCAACTTACCATAAAAGCGAACGATGGCACCGGCCGGTGCCATCGTCTTTAGATTACCCACGAAAGGCAGTAAACGAAAAAGTCATACGCGCGGGCCGTATACTCGTTTTGTACCTGCAGCAATACGGCATCGGGCAGACTGAAGATCGGCTGCCCTAGGTTAACAATCATACCGCTGAGCTTGGCGCCGATGCCACACACTGGCTCCGGTAGCTCAAAGTCTTGCCCCACCTTAAAGAGGCGCTGGGTTGGTTCCATATTTCTCCTCCCTGTTCTGTGTACAGTGTACACAGAATGTAGCGACTGGGAAAGTCGGTACCTTGGTTTAGAGTAATTAATCAGTTACGATCTTGGTTGTTTTGGGTAACGAAGCTTTGATGGTAGCAAGATCACTCTCACTATAATTTGTCCCACGCAAATCAAGTATTTCAAGAGCTTTGAGGTTCCCTAGTTCGTGCGGGAGTCCGGTCAAAGGATTATTCGAGAGATTAAGCCTCTTGAGCTTGGTAAGTTGTCCTACCTCGACTGGTAGGCCAGTGAACTGATTGTCTGATAGATCCATTTCGGCGAGTTCTGATAGCTGGCGCACTTCGGCTTTGAGCGAGCCCGTAAGACCGCGACCAGCAAGATTGAGTACGGTACTCGATTTTGGTACAGACACGCCATCGTAAACGACTACCATGTCCCCACGATCTTTACCCTCCATCTGCCCAGCAGCAGTGCGCGCATCGTCGAGTACGCCAGCAATCGAAATGTCTTCAGATGTGATTGTGGTTGATTGTGATAAGAACTGTCCGTTATATTGAGTAAAGAGATACCCAATAATCACCACCACGATCAGTAAGCCAACGATACGCATATACGAACACACTACCACAAAACAAAAGGCCGCCCACACGTAAGCGACCTTTCGCTTAATCGTGGACGACCGTTATGTCACCCCGGCTTGTCTCCACCTCCGTTGAACTGAGGTAATTCAGCATGCCACAGCTTGTTGGGTTCCGGGCTCCCGAGCCGACGGACAGCCGGCTGACCTGGATCACTGTGTGGGTGTTGAGCCGCAGCCTTCGCCATGGCTATCGCTTCCTGCCTTGGTTGTGGGTGCGGGCCCTTGCCTTTTTTAGGCATGTGTTCCTCCTGTTGGTGACAAGGCCGTTAGAATAGCAAAACCACCACAGACCCGCAAGTCTATGGTGTGTTTTGAATGGCACTAGGAGATTTTTTACGCGCGCTTGCGGTCACTTTCCTTCAATTTCGCTTTGCGGAGACGGACATTCGCTGGGGTGATTTCGAGATATTCATCATCAGCCATGATTTCAAGACCGGTTTCAATCGTAACCACCTTTGGATTGACGAGCATAATGGCATCATCACTACCCGAGGCGCGCATGTTCGTCAATTGCTTACCCTTCGTTGGATTGACGGTCATTTCTTCACCCTTACTCGTATTACCAATCACCATCCCTTCATACACTTCGGTACCTGGACCAATGTAGAGCTGACCACGATCCTGAAGACCATAAAGCGCAAAACCGAGCGCCTTGCCCTGGATCATTGAGATCATTGAGCCGACCTGGCGTTTCTTGATCTCTCCAGCGTACGGGCGGAAACCAAGCACACGTGACGCGAGGATACCATCACCCTTGGTGTCTACCACAAACTGGTTTTTGTAGCCGAGGAGCCCACGGGTTGGACCTTCGAGCATGATACGCACCTGGTTTTCATGCACAATCATGTTAGTCATCACAAACGCACGGGTGCCAAGACGTTCGATAACGGCTCCCTGGTATTCACTTGGAATATCGATGGTCACCTCTTCAAACGGTTCACTCTTCACGCCGTCAATATCCTTAATGATTACCTGTGGCTGCGAGACAGCGAGTTCATAGCCCTCGCGGCGCATGTTCTCGAGGAGAATCGCAACGTGCATTTCGCCACGGCCACGCACCTCAAAACTATCTCCCATATCGAAGTCTACCTGGAGACCAACATTCACTTCAAGTTCTTTCTCAAGACGATCTTTGATCTGACGACTCGTCACATACTTCCCTTCACGTCCCGCGAACGGTGAACTGTTCGGCATAAACTGGAGCGCAATCGTCGGTTCGTCTACCTTGATGGCGGGAAGGGCTTCCGCGGTCTCACTGTCGGTGAAGGTGTCACCAATGTTAATATCTTCAAAGCCTGCCACCATGACAATATCGCCCGCAAAAGCTTCTGCGGTTTCAATCTTTTGGATACCCTTAAAGGTATTGAGCTTCACGACCTTGCCACGACGAATCGTATCTTCGCCTTCGTGCTTCACAATGAGCTGTTGCCCGCCCTTGATTGAACCCTCATAGATACGAGCAACTGCCAGACGACCAAGAAAGTTGTCGTAGCCGAGGTTAAATACCTGGGCCCGGAGGGCTTCACCCGGTACATAGGCACGCGCTGGTGGTACGAGTTCAAGGACCGTATCAAGGAGAGGTGAGAGGTCTATCATCTCGTCGTTGAGGTTACGCTTTGCCTTACCTTCACGACCAATGGCGTAGACGGTGGTGAAGTTACACTGCTCATCATTCGCTCCCAGTTCGAGGAAGAGTTCGAGTACCTGCTCTTCGGTACGAGGAATATCAGCGGCCGGTTTGTCTATCTTATTTACGACCACAATTGGCTTGAGACCTAGTTCGAGAGACTTTTTGAGCACAAAGCGAGTCTGGGGCATTGGCCCTTCTTGCGCGTCCACAATGAGGAGTACTGAGTCGATCGAACGGAGCACCCGTTCTACCTCAGAACCAAAGTCCGCGTGACCTGGGGTGTCCACGATGTTGATCTTGGTGCCTTTGTACTCAATTGAGGTGTTTTTGGCGTAAATGGTGATACCACGCTCTTTTTCTAGTGCATTACTGTCCATTGATGATTCGCCTTCGCGCGCACCAGTCTGCTCCATGAGAGCGTCGGTGAGCGTGGTCTTACCATGGTCCACGTGAGCGATAATCGCAATGTTTCTAATCTCCATATTATATAAATGTTTACGTCGATAATTGTTTCGTCTCGAAAGAGAAAGGCGCGACTGTCGGCACGACAGTGCACCTTAAAACGCCACAATCATACCGTAGAGGTACGGTTTTGTCGAGAGTGCGACTACAAAGGATATGCAACCCGTTAGAAGTATACGGCTATTGGCTGCGCTAGATTTTTGTATTCAACAAAATCTGAGAGGTTGCCTCGAATGATAAGTAAATACTTCTCACGGGCTAAAGAAAAGCCGGTGCAGGAGTGTACCCCGCACCGACAAAAGCCTTTGGGCTCATTTCACCACCGGCCAATGTATAGCCCGTTGAATCCCTTGGAATTCATCACACCGCTTTTGACAGGCGGCTTCACCGGCCATGGTGTTCGGAAGGACACTTTTAATGTCTTGATCCTTGCCATCGGCAAAGAAAATCGAAGAGTGTTCAACCTTCATGACGGTGACCTGGACAGGTTCACAGACGACCTGTCCAGCTGCATCTCGACCAAATCGCGGGGTCAATACAGTGTCGCCAAAGGCTGGCACCCACTTAGTCCCCGTGGGCACAAAGTCACTCTTTGGTGCCTGCATATTCATCTTGCCTCATCCTTTATTTTGCTCAGTTTATATTATGCTACAAATTTCTACATTTTGCAAGTCTTTTCGCCAATATCTAAAAATCCTAGGTCAGGCCTAGGGAGAGGTTTATGTTGCAAGCTGTTCTTTTTCCGCTCGGGTGAGCTGACGCAAGGCGTGCTCACGCTGCTGTGCCGCACTTCTATCTGGCACACTCTCGCTGTAGACGAGCGTGACTGGTCGTCGGGCTTTGGTGTACTTGGCACCCTTCCCTGCTGCACCGTCGCCATTGTGTTCAGCTACACGCCTTTTAATATCGGTTGTCACCCCCGTATAGAGTGTCCCGTCAGTGCAGCGCAGCATATACACATACCACTGACTCATAGCCGCTCCTCGATATACGATTCGAGACTCTGATCGGCAAACTGCGGAAAAAAGTACCAGAGGAAGGCAATCGCCGCGAGGATAATCACAATGAGTTTGATCATATTATTTCTTCAAATAGTTCGAGATACGAAAGAATTCTGGCTGGGTACGGCGAACTGTGTAAACCATACCGCATATGACCAGGATGATACCAAGCGGTATATAGACAAGCGCGGTACGGATCATCCCCAGTTTTGTGACCTCCGCAAAGGTATAGAGGGCAGAGACCGACCGCCAGGTCGCACCGTACCCGGCATCAGCATCATTATCGCCGATGACGAGGAGATACTTCCCATAGTTCTCTGGCGTACTGACCTCCACCCGGTAGGTACCCGACGCCACAGTGCCAAAGTACTCTGGCCCGACAAGGAAGGTAAGCTTCGAGATTGGTTCTTTCACTGCCTCCCAACTTGCCACACTCGCTTTCATTCGTGCAATTTCTTCCACCCCACGTGGCTCTACCACCCGCACGATAATGCCACCAAAATCAGGGGTGGTTGACCCGGGCAGACCAAAGACACTTACAGACAGCGGTAGCTCTTCACTCACCGTGAATTCAACCATCTCTGGATAGCCATTAAGCTCGCCCGTAATAATCTGACGATTCTCAAGGTCTAATTCAAGCGGCAGTACCTCGTACGGGGTCACCACCTCGTGACTCGTGACTGTATACGCAAAGGCACTGGTTGGCAGTGCTAACAATGCGACAAGGAAGAACAGACGCAGCATAACTGATTATTGCGCACCGTCGAAGTATTCCCAGAGTGCAGCTAGTTGCAAACCAGTCTCACTTTCAGCTTCAAAGTTCGTTGTACAAGTATCAAGTTCGTATTCAACGCCGTCTTTCACGACAATGTACCGGTAATCAATCCCATCAACCATCTGTGCACACATCTCCTTGGTCTCGGGCTTCGCCGCTTCTATAAGCACAGCATCAGTGAGAACAGCTTTGAGATCGCGTAGGAGCGTGCGTGGAATAGCTCCTTCAACAGCTGGACTTGGCACCTCAGGATTATCCGAGAATGGCAGGTATCGGTAGCTTCCGTCATTTTCAATCTGGAAAGACGGCGGTACACCAGCCCGCATGCCACCGTACATTTCACCAATGACGACAAACTCAGTGGCTTCGTCCTCGGTCGCCACCCCTTGCCCCGACTCCCACTCCGGTGCGAAGCCGACCAGATAGAGATACGATCCAGCAATTATCCCAATAAGAAAGGCTGACAGCACCGTCAGTTTGTCTTGCTTCTTCAATTTCATATCCCTTGAGTATATCACCCCGTTCCCCACCCCCGCAAAGTACGGTATGATGGTGCCGCATTTGGAGGGTTCGCATAGTGGATGAAGTTGTCTGGGAGACAACTTCATCCGACTGCAAGGAGGAGGACGAGTTCTAGTACATAAAGCGGAAGAGTGGCTGAGTGGTTGAAGGCGCACGCTTGGAAAGCGTGTAGGGGCGCAAGCTTCTCGCAGGTTCAAATCCTGTCTCTTCCGCTTTGTGTATTAGGCACTGCCTTGGAAAGGCAGCATCGGAGTAATCTGATCGGGAGTTCGAATCTCCCACCCTCCGCAGGAGTTTAAAACGAAGTTTTAAAGGGGGATTCGAAGACCCTGAATTTATCGCACGGAGCGATAGCGAGTACGATATGAAGGGTGTACTGAAACTGTAAGTTTCGAATCTCCCACCCTCCGCGATTTCAAAATAGCGCCACTAGGCGCATATTTTGTTCGCGGAGGGTGAGTGAAGCAAATAATTTTGCTTCACGTGGAGATTCGAAAGACAGAACGATGTCGCTCACGACAAGTGGGTCGGGGTCGACAGCACTTACTATATATTGGAGCTGGTCGAACAATTTTAGTTAGTGACTGGTGACCGAATCTTCATTAAATTGACCTCACCTCAAAACTCTCAACCACCGCATTAAAATCTTTTTCGTACGAATAGCCGTCTGGGGTCAGAGCCCCCTCGCGGGTACCAATGAGTACGTAGATACGGTTATTACGTATCTGTGCAATGGTCACCCCTGGGTAGAGTCCGTCCCAGAGACACACGGATGCATCTTGCCCCGCGAGCACAGTAGCCGTCACCTGCCCTTCCATACAGTTCGTTATCATGCGCTTCCCTACCATCCACGCCTCAAGATCGAGTACTTTTGATGCACTAAAGACATAGACAGACATCGCCGGTGGTCCATCGTGCGCATTACCTTCCGCCGCGGCTTTCACTGATTCGTTGTAGTCATCAGAGCGTATGAGCGTCATCCCGAAGAGTGTCTCCATATCGAGATTCTGCTGTGGATTATTTTCGAAGATAGAATACCCGTACGGCTTGATACGGTATTTGAAGGTAAAGCCGTAGTCACTATTTTCGTAGACTGCAATCTGGGCGGGCGCTGACGTAGTCGAGACTGGCCTGTCGACGGTTTCATCCACTATTTCTGGTGTCTCCACCGGTGCATCCACCCTGGTCGTGGCGTAGAAATAGAGACCACCAAGGAGCGCTAGTACAATAATTATGAGTAGTGATGTTTTCATATACCTAAGTATACCGAAAATATCACCATCCACCTACTTGAGGTTTTTATTTCAATCGCTTTTTCTCATCCCTTTTGATTCGTGTTTTTGCTTTACCAATACTATCGGCAACTGGTAGGTTTTCGGGCATCGTGCCACCAATGTTTCTAATTGTATTTCGGACTTTTTGCCCTACCTCAAAATGAGCCAGGTTCGCATTACTTTCTCCTTTAATATTTTCACGACGAATTTTGGCATCAGTCTGAGTAGCTCGAAACAAATTAGCCGCCAATTCTTCACTATTCATATGATCAAGAATTTGTTGTGACTTACTGAGTTTCTTACGTTTATGAATATCTTGCATGGTTAGTCCACCATACAGTCCACGGTATCCAGCATTTTGGAAAATTGCAAAACTCTCAACACCAGCCATCGATGCGGCTTGCATGAGACTTGTATTATGCTTTTTCATCTCTTCACGGAGAAAAACACGTTTATTATCTTCGACTAGGTTATCAGATGCTTCTTGGCGGTGGGTTTGAATAGCAAAATATGTTTGTCCTTTGGCCACCACAACTTTAGTTGGATCAGAGTTTTGTACAATCAAATAGCAGGCGTATCGTGACAAATATGTTGTTTCTACTGCTTTTTCTGCACCTGAGCCCAGAGGGACCATATCGGTGGCTTCAACGAAATGGTTGTGGATAACTACACCACTGTTTTCACAAGCTTGTTTTGCCTTACTAATAACTGTAAGAAAATTACGGTAATCGGCATATTCAAGAACCTTTGCCAAATCACGAGACGACCAGTATTCAGAGCCACTTTCATCAATTCGCTTAATGGTTTCAAATTGATTTTCTTTCATAATGGCATTATATAACAGTCCTTAACGATGTTCCTACCACCCTACCCAACTATCATAGAAATAGTACCCAAGGTACGCGAGGGTGATGTTATAGACCATATTCCCAATGGTAAGCGGAATAATAATCCGTCGATACGAAAATCCCATGAGGGTCAATGACGCGACAACGAAGTCGTTTGAAAATGGCGAAATGGAACCATAGAGCAGCAAGCTCGGTGCCAGCAGACGCGGATGTCGCGCGAGCACATGCGCGACTGAGTCGAGCCACCGCTCAATCCGACCAGAGACGGCACGCTTCGCCTGGCAACTAAAGAGATAGGTAGTTGAGTCCCCGATCATAACGCCGGCCGCCGTCGCAATACCGAGGAGCCACGGAGTGGCGCCACCAGCAGCCAGACCCATGAGGATGAGATGGTACGGGATCCCGGTGAAGGTAGACAGTCCACCAATCATCCCGAGGAGAAACATCAACAATGGCGCCCGCTCGATACCTACGTACGCAATAATCGTATCGGTCGATATCGTCGCAAACACCAGTCCGATCGAAATAAAGACCGTCACCGCCAGTACTGGAAGAAGGAATTTCTGCATAGACTAGGGGCGACGTGGTCGCTCGGGCAAGATCTCAAGCGAGGTTAATTCTTTCTTGTTGTCGCGAACGCGATCGATAGTGAACATCACCCGCTCACCCACCAGCGCTTCTGATATCAAGGGACTCGTCGATGCTGTTGCTTGCACGACAATCGTTTCCTGCTGGCGTAGCTTTATAGTCACGAAATCACCATCAACTGCCACCACCTGACCAAACTGAACTGGTTCCTTTTTTTCGGTAAGATACGGCACGTACCACAACACTGGAATAAAGGCGAAGAATAATGCCGCCGCCACAAACAGCCACCACGCCTTCGTATGTCCCGGTTCAGTCCGTTTGATTTCGCGTTCAAGATAGTCTATGAGAGCACCGGCCGCATCAGCGGGTGTACCCTCAAGTGGGTCATGGTGGAGATTAATAAATGGCACTGAGTTGCACTCAATCACGCCCCAGCGGACACTACTCGGATCGGCAGTTACATCGGTAGAAATAAAATCAAAGCCGATAATGGGGTCGGCGACCGCCGCTGCCGCTTCCTCAAACTCTTTGAGTAATGCCGGATGGGTGGTATCTATCATCTCGCGACTCTTACCACCATAGGAGAGACCAATTTTTTCACTGAGGTCAATCATGTATCCAGATGGAATCACCGAATCAAGGGTGAGACCAAGTGAAGCGAGGAAGGTGTCGAGTTTCTCGGTGTATTTCACCGAACCTTGACGAGGATCGCGCGTCGCGTTTTTTTGTTCAATAAGTTCGCGTACGGTCATGATGCCATCACCCGTTACGCGTGGCGGGTCTCCGGCGAGGATACCCACCACTTTGCCGCTAATACAGGTTGCGCGGTACACACTCCCAACAAGATGTTCTTCGACTATCACTGGCCACGAGAGCTGCCGAGCGCGACGGTAGGCGGTGCGTAGGTCGGCTTCAGTATTGATATGAGTAGTGGTGTGCCGGCCACGCGAACCAAAGCGTGGCTTCACGATGACTGGCTTCTGCAATCCTTCGAAGACCTTCTTCGCACCATACCAGCTGTAGACGACCTGACCGTTTGAGACAGGGATAGTATGCTGCATCAGCCGCTGTTTGAGGAGCCACTTGTCATCAATCCATCCACACGCCACCTTCTGTACACGATCAAGGCGTGGGACACCGGCAAAAATCATCTCGTGTCCGAGCATCCGGAGACGATACGTATCATGGCGCCGCTTCCCGACCTTAAGTACCTCCATGGTGTAACCGCGCCTGTACGCTTCAGCGGCTATCACACCACCCCGTTCAACGGCAAATGGTGGCAACATCGGTTCGAAGACCACAAACCCAAGCAGCTGTCCTACCCACAAAAATACCGCAAAAAGCACATCAATAAAAAGTATCAACGGGCGGCCAAGCCATGATGTCACCACCCACTGCATCATCGGATTAAATACTAAGAAAGCCAGCGCATCGACACGTGATGCTAGGTGTGAGGTCGGATTATTCCCACACCATAAACACTGATCCTTTTTGACAGTTTCAGTTACAGACATATTTACTCTATATCTAGTCGACCTCTGTCCGCATCAGCAATACACTGCAAGAGTTCGGGGGTCTCCGTCCAACCACACTGCCCGCTCGGTTGCCGTTCACAGGTGGCTTTTTGGTAGCAACTGTACTTGGCTGTCCATTCGCAGGTACTGATGAGATCCTGACCTTCTTCACCACAGAGCTGCGAGCTACACCCGCCAACGACACAACCTTTGGTCGTCTTTGGGGTCACCGCGAGATAGTATGAGGTGTTCCCATAGAGGGTGAAGGTACCGTCAGGGAGTGCCTTGGCATACACGGTCGCAGTCTCGCCGATGTATGATTCGAGGTCACCAATACTTGGCGCCCCAACCACACTCCCCGACACCTCCTGCTTCCGACCAATCACTAAGGTGACGTGTTTACCACCAACCACCGCAAAACACTCACCGTCAGCAAAGCAGCCAGTATTAACCTCAGTCAGAGTACCGGAAAAAGTGTTTTGTGGTTTTGGTGTGGTACTCACCGGTGGTTTTGGCGTCGCTGCACTTTCACTACTCGTCGCAACTACTTCAGTGGTAGTACTAATTTCAATCTGCTCTGGCGGACTAACCAGTTCGGCATGTGGCGCCTCAGCGGTTTGTTGATTCAAAAACAGTATCGCAATCAGAGAAACGAGCCCGACTATCACCACTCCACCAACGAGATGTTTGTTCATGGATTAATTATACATCCATCGCACGCAGACGAGCGATACGCTCAGCTGCCGGTGGGTGCGTATGGAAGAGTCCACCAACACGTTGCCAGAGACTCGGCTTTCCGCCCGCAAATGGGTCTGAGATAAAGAGGTGCGCGGTGGCGTGGCTCGCTGACTTCATTGGGCGGGCAGCACCGCTGATTTTCTCGAGGGCACTAGCGAGTCCCTCGGGGTAGCGGGTGAGGAGCGCACCAGTAGCATCGGCGAGGTACTCACGGCGACGAGAAATCGCCATCTGCATCAGTTGCGCCGCAATCGGTGCAAGAATAATTCCCACAATACCAATAACAAGAAAGATCGGATTGCGATTCTCGCGACCACCATCAAACATCAGTGCGCGTGAGAACATATCAGCGACAATCGCGACAAAGCCAGCGAGCACGACCGCCACCGTCATCACGAGCATATCGCGATTCCCAACGTGTGCGAGTTCGTGCGCGATCACCCCTTCAAGCTCGTTTTTATCGAGGATATTGAGGAGGCCGGTAGTGGCTGCCACCACCGCATGCTCGGGGTTTCGGCCCGTCGCAAAAGCATTTGGCGCCGCGTCATCAACGACATACACCTTCGGCATTGGGAGACCGGCGGTAATCGAGAGATTCTCAACGGTGGTGTACAAGAGTGGCGCCTCAGCTTTAGTCACCTGACGAGCGTTAGTCATCCGTAACACAAGCTTATCTGAGAACCAATAGCTACCAACGTTCATGACGAGTGCCAATCCTACTCCCATATATAAAATAGCTGGGTTATCAAGGACAAAGGCGAGGATATACGATATCGCAATCACCATCATGAAAAAACCAATCATGAGGTACCATGTCTTTCTAATATTTGCTCCTTGGTGGGTATACATTGTTGCCATATGACTGCATTATACAATGTTTTTATAAGGCAACCAAATGGAATCCTAAATCAGTCCAAGTACGAGGTCTTGCCTCGTACTTCAAAAATATGTGGTGTAATTTGATTTAGGTATGAATTGAAATACGAGGCAAGACCTCGTATTTCAGAAACACAAGGAGTAACGAAGGGATTCACCAGGATCCTCCTCCACCTCCTCCCCCACCACCGCCAGCCGAGCCGCCACCAGAAGACGCACTCGTTGAACTTGTAACACTACTCGTGAAGCTTGAGATATCACTCGCAAAGGCAGTGGCCGCGAAAGTGCCCGTACCACCCTCATACCAATCAGGCGTGGTTATTTTCATATCAGCGAAGGCCGCTGCCCATTTCTTCTCCACCTGAAAGGCAATTGCGTACGGCAAGTACTGCATAAACTGCTCGGGACTCCGCTCTGGTGCATTATGAAAATCAAACCGCTCTTTATCAGTCACCGACAGAAATTCTTTGAAGCCCTTGAGGTGGTACATGGCTTCGTACCCTTTAGCCGTCCGGCGACGATACGTCACCGCCAGGTAGATACCGTAGAGTACCGTAGCTGCCATGAGTACCAGGTACCACACAATACCAACCACACTCTGTATGGCACTCGCAAAAATGATGAGGACAAAGAACAATCCGATGATGACATAATCCCGCGGTACAATGCGCTTACTCTCCATAAAGCCACGAGTGACGAGGTCAGCCCGCAGCGCCTGCGATAATTCATTAATAGTTTTGCTATTGGCTATCTTTTTGGTGGTATCACTCTTGATACTCGAAAGTGGGACCAACGCACCTACTTCTGCTGTGGACGGAAAGACGAGGAGCAGGACTTGTTTTAAGAATTCACTCGGGATTTCAACTAGAGGACGCTTTAGCGTCAGTTCGTAATCAGTGACATTAAAGAGCCAAACCACTTTGCGTTCAGTACGTTTGATATGGACAAAACCCTGCTCAGCCAAATAAATAAGACCAGCGGTGATATCGTGTGCACCAAGATTGTCATCAAGGAGTGTGCCGGCAAACATCGGTTCTATCCCTTCGTATGGTTCGTACTCGGCAATAATCGGGCGGCGGCGATAATAAAAGTACTCGTAGCGATACATCGCAATAATGGCACCAATCGCCATCGGAATCATGAGGAGAAGCGCAATCAGATCAGTCCGCCAAGTTTCTTTGGCAACCACCACCGATGGATCAAGGGTGGTACTCACGCCGACAGTTAGTTCATGATTAGAGGCGATATCAAGTACGGTAGTGGACCAACCATCCACATGACTTCCACTCATCGTACAATCGCCACTCGTGACATAGCAGCTCGCGGTAGTACCCACAGCGCCTGCCGCCGTGAAGGTGACCTTCCTCATAGCAGTCGGCCAGTCACGCCCCGTCACATTCCAGTAGAGCTCGACGGTGCCATCAGGCGCAAGCCTCTGCGCTCCACGGAGGCGATACGTGAGTTCATAGACATGAGGACCACTTATGGTGATATCGGCATCTCCAACTTTGATTTCTCGCTCAGTACCACCAGTTATTTCAAACGGTTCATTGATACCGTCGCGAGTAACCGATACTACCTCTAGCTCAACCACCCGCTGTTTGTACCAAGTGCTCGCACCATCTGGGTGTGTGAGGAGCAAGTTACGAAAAATACCGTGTCTTGCTTCACTCTCAAAGTCGTAAGTTACCCTCTCGGTCACGAGCACGCTACCGTCTTGTTCAATTTGGTAGTGGGCGGTAAAAACCGGTATCGACTCAGCGGATGCCAAAAACGGTGCCCAAATGATAAAACCAATGATGAGAAATCGATACATATTAGTGAGACAGTCCCTGCGGCGTTTCATTACTCTGATACTCACCAGCTACCGACCAGTGCAAAAAATGGCGCTTCTGGTAGAGACCTTTTTTCGCGACATTTTCGGTGATTGCCACCCTGATATCGGCTTCGGGGATCTCAAGGAGCTGTGTGAGCGCATCGAGTACCGCCATCAGGTCAGCATACTCAGCAAGGAACTCGTCGCGATTCTTCGCTTTCGACAGACCTTCGGCCTCTTCACGCACTTTTTTGAGGAGTTCTTGTTCAAACTCTTCGTTATCGGTGAGCTCACGGACTTCACAGGTTTCGCCATTACGTTCTATCTTGTCCTTGATGCCATCGCGTACGAGTTTGTTGTAATAGACTTTACTCATAGTGAGAAATATTAGACGGTGCTCGCTAACGGCAGGATGGTGGTGTCGGTGACGTTGCCGGTACGTACCACTATCGCCTCGAGTAACTCGGGATTGAAGTTTGCCGGCGGTATCTTGGTAGTGGCGTAGACATAGAGGAGCGTCACAATAATCGATTCAAGCACTTGCTGTACCGCAATCGCTCCAAACAGGAAGATAATGTACATCACTCCAGCCAAAATAAAGATGACCGGCATACTTACTTTGGTACTAATCATAAAGGCAGCAAAGAACATAAGAGCAGCGAGCATATGGAGCATAGAGAATATGAGACCAAGCGAGATGTTGGTAATGAGACTCTCACCCCAAGTCTGCTTGAAGACTGTACCTGAATGTTTCACCGCCTGAATAGCTGGTTTGTTATCTAGTACAATGGCTGGCACCACAAAGTATGTCAGAACTCCCCAGGCCGCACCTAAGAAAGCGGTAATAAAGCGACCAAGTCGATCAAAGCGTTCGGTAATAGTGCGCAGCACCATACCCACCGTCGCACTGATAAGCGCCCAGATAAATAGCGCGGGTGCATGACGAAGTGCTACCCCAAAGCTCTGCCTGAGGGTAGCGTCGTGATTTTCGGCCCGCTTGGCCACCGTATGGACCACCATAGCGCGTGAGAGCGCGACCACAAAAGCGGTGATGAGATAACTCCCAAAAATAAAGATAGTGCCTTGAACGGCTAGTGCCGAATCATTCTGTAAGGCATCAATCATCCCCGTCACGAGGAGGGTCACCATGAGTATACCAAACAGGAGCACCATCATGATAGTTGCAATCACTGGCACCAAGAGGAGTTCACTATCGGCCCGCAAAAAGCGCCAACTTTCTTTAACTAACAGCCAACTAGCTCTCCAGCGCGAGAGTTTCTGTTCGCCCACCATGACCGACTTCGTCCACATGCTTAGAAGGAAACCTTTACTGGTTCACGTTCAACACTGTTTTCCGGCAGTTCAAAGTATGGCATCGCCGTGAACTTGAAGAGACTGCCAACGATATTACCTGGAAATGACTGGAGGCCAGTCGTGAGGTCACGAATGTTGCCGTTGTAGAAACGACGAGCCGCCTGAATCTTATTTTCAGTATCAGAGAGTTCACTCTGGAGCTGAGCGAAGTTTGAGTTCGCTTTGAGGTCTGGATACGCTTCCGCTACCGCGAGAAGCTTGCCGAGAGCACCACCAAGGGCACCTTCCGCACCAGCCATCGCCGTAATCTGCGCTGGGGTGATGTTCCCGGCATCAATATGGGTTGAAGTCGCAGCGGCCCGGGCGGCAGTCACCGCATCAAGCGTCTCACGTTCGTGCGAAGCATACCCCTTTACCGTCTCAACGAGATTGGGAATCAAATCATAACGACGCTTCAGCTGGACATCGATATCAGCCCACGCTTCTTTGGCGCGCTGGGTCATCGCGACAAAGCCGTTGTACGTTACCACTAAATACAATCCCACCACTGCCACTACTCCTAGTACAATCCACGTAATCATACGCAAAAAATATTACCTCTAACAATATGGTTATTATACCACGAAATACACAGATTGACATAGAGCTCATATATCTATACACTGCTGCGCTGAACATCAGGTCTTCGAGGTTGCCATGCGAAGTATCGTACAGAGACGGGGCATATGCTTTATTCCAACAGAACATAATGAACGGAAACGTTCGAAGCTACGCCCTGGACAAACAAATGACCTACTGTCTGTGTTTGGTCGTGAGATTGTCTTAACAAATCGTGAGTCGCTTCTGATTGAATTACTAATCACGACCCCCCCAGCACACATCGTCACGCGCAATCAAATTCTGGATGCTTGGGGTGACGATGGCGAGTCGAGTTACAGAGCGGTTGATGCCATGATAAAGTGCTTGAGACAGAAGGTTTTTCCATCAAACCCTAAAGCTCGCAAAATCTTTATCGAAACTCATTACGGACGAGGATATCGGTTTCCTGACCGTAATTGTTGATCAATGAGAGGAATGGAAGAAAATTAAACGACCCGAGTGAGGGTCGTTTCTTTTTAGGGGCAACAAAAAGACTGGTCCCGGCCAGTCTTTTTGTTTACAAATGTAGATTAATACATACCGCCCATACCACCACCCATCTGTGACATATCCGGCATCGCCATCTTCTCTTCTGGTTCGTCGGCTATTGCGCATTCACTCGTGAGGAGAATACCAGCTGCTGAGACCGCGTGCTGGACCCCAGCCCGCTCGACCTTCACCGGGTCGATGATACCGGCCTTGATCATGTCGTCGACCATGATGCCCTTTGCAGCATCGTAGCCGGCGTTACCTCCAGCCGCTTTTACCTTTTCGACGACGACCGCTCCATCAATCTTGCCGGTATTCTGCGCAATCTGCCACAGTGGCATCTCAAGAGCCTTGAGTACAATGTTGTAGCCAACCATCTCCTCGGCAGAGAAATCCTTCTTTTCACCAACCTTCTTTCCGACAATCGCCGACGCGCGGGCAAGTGAGGTTCCGCCGCCTGGCACGATACCTTCATCAATCGCCGCCTTCGTCGCGTTCACCGCGTCTTCAATCTTGAGCTTGAGGTACTTCATCTCAGTTTCGGTGGCTGCTCCCACACGTATGACTGCCACACCCCCTGAGAGCTTTGCTACTCGCTCTTCGAGCTTCTCCTTATCGAACTTCGAAGTCGTCTGTTCCATCTGTGCTTTGAGGGCAGCAACACGTTCCATAATTGACGCCTTCTCGCCGGCGCCACCCACAATCACGGTGTGGTCTTTGGTCGCTACCACACGGTCTGCGCGACCCAGTTGCGCGATTTCGGTAGTTTCAAGCTTGAGGCCGATTTCTTCAGTAATCACCTGACCACCGGTTGTGACCGCGATATCCGCGAGGAGTTCCTTCTTCCGATCGCCATAGCCAGGAGCCTTGACCGCAAGTACATTAAAGCCGCCCTTGAGCTTATTGACCACGAAGGTGGCAAGGGCTTCGCCTTCAACATCGTCGGCAATAATCACAAGCTCCTTCTTCCCGGTCTGGGCAATCTTTTCAAGGAGCGGGAGAATTTCCTGGACTGACGAAATCTTCTTATCAGTGATGAGGATGTGTGCGCCCTTATGAACTGCTTCCATACGATCTCCGTTCGTGACCATATAGGGTGAGACGTACCCCTTATCAAACTGCATCCCCTCAGTCAGTTCGGTTTCGATACCAAATGACTGTGACTCTTCGACGGTCACCACCCCATCTTTGCCGACTTTATCAATCGTCTCAGCAATCTTCTCACCAAGCTCAGCACTCTCAGCCGAGATGGTTGCCACCTGCTTAATTTCTTCGATGGAAGAAATTTTGATGGCCATACCACGCAGTGCCTCAACCACATCATTCGCTGCGTGTTCCATACCACTACGCACGGCCATACTATTGAGACCCATGGTGGTTTGCTTCAGGCCCTCATTCACGAGCGCCTGAGTGAGGACAGTGGCAGTAGTGGTACCGTCACCAGCGAGTTCATTTGTTTTATTCGCCACTTCTTTGATGATTTCGGCCCCCATGTTCTCAAACTTGTCTTTGAGGGTGATTTCTTTCGCAATAGAGACACCGTCGTTCGTGATGGTTGGACCACCAAAGCCACGATCAAGAATCACGTTGCGCCCGCGCGGACCAAGCGTGACTTTTACGGCGTTTGCTACCGTGTCGATACCTTTTTGGAGTTTCTTCTTTACTTCTTCTCCGTAAATTACTTGCTTTGCCATAATTAATATTTGTTTGAGTTACCACAAGGTCTAAGTAGCTGAGTAAAATGCGAGGCGCCTAGAAAAAATATTTTGAGCTGTACGTTGGTGTACTGTGAAAAATATTTATTCGTAGCAACAAAGCAATTTGCCAGATACGTAGACCGTCTCTTAATTGCTAAAAATGCCTAAAATACTAGATTCTGCGACAATAAAGAATTCCTTACCATCTACCTTCACTTCATCGTAGCCGTACTTAGAGAACACTACCTTATCGCCGACTTTGACATCCATTACCATCCGCTTATCGCCGTCGTCATTCCATTTTCCAGCACCGACTGCGACGACCACACCTTGTTCCGGTTTTTCTTTCTTGGCGGAATCCGGAATAATGATGCCCGACGCTGAGACAGTGCCTGCTTCTACTTCAGTGAGCGGACGAACGACGACACGGTCGCCGAGTGGTCTGATTGGACTTCCGCTCTGTGTTGTTTCTGCCATATGTTGCTCAAAAGAATTAGAAAATATAATAATTACCATTGTGCGCCTCAAAAGAGCGGCAACTTAGAAAGAAAATCCGCCCTCTGCGCACGGGCATTATACGTGTGCTGGCGAAAGGCGTCAAAATGTTGAAAATTGCATTAATTATCTCATTGTTGCATAGTTTTCCTAATGCTCACTGAGGAGCAGAGATCTTGGAGGATCACATGACAAATTGTTGGACGTTGCACGCACGACACGGATCAGTGCAAATGCAGATGGACTCTGCGCTTGTCACCACCCACGACGGTGGTACGCGTTACCATGTCGAGGTGCAATCGGGGCACTTCGGTTATCGAGTACGAGTTGCCGACCCGAAGCTCGTCAAGATTATGCCTGGTGGTCTGGGTTGGGTGTTCGAAGCTGAACTGTCCGAGGCAGACAATGATACCCTGCCGGACGAAGCTAGCTATGAACTGACTTCCCTCAGAAAGGATGCAGACCATACCTTGCTTTTGGTGAAGTCTGATTCTCATGTGCAGCTCAACCAAGGCAAATCGGCACCTCACTTCTGTAAGCGCGGAACATGGATCGGAGCCGATGGACCAGGGCTGAAGCTGCAAGCCGGGCGACACCAGTCACCATTCAAGCGGCAATTCTTCAGGCTTCGTCCAGGAGAATCCATTCTCTTCTTCGACAGCGCTCGCGAGGTGACAAAGATCACAGCCGGCAAGCTTGGTGATGAACCGAGATGCGAGCGTGCCAAGGAAGGTGAAGTGGCGGATTACATTCTTGGCGAAGCCGAGAAACGTGGCCGCGATAACCCCTCAGCACGGTCATGGTGCCACTACGCGCTGCAGGAGCTCGGCTGTCAGCACCAGATTGACCAGTTCTATCAGCTCTACCCCGGCTTCCACCGGAAGTAACATCACCTTCGGCGCCCGCATCCCTGCGGGCGCTTTCTTTTTATTTTCCTGATACATTTATGTAACTTCAGTCGTTTCCCCGCCTTCCGTTTACATCTCTATAGGCCTATGCTATAGTACTGCGTACATGGAAATCATTCAGACCGTGCAACCTGCGTTGCCATTCATCCAGATTATCCTCGCTGTCCTCCTTATTGCATCTATCCTCTTGCAGCAGCGTGGTTCTAGTCTTGGCGGAGCCTTCGGTGGCGATAACTTCAGTTCAGCCTTCCACAAGCGTCGTGGCGCAGAGCTTTTCCTGTTTAAGTTCTCAATCGGTATTGCCGTACTTTTCGTAGTAGCAGCGTTCATGAATGTATTGATCTAGGTCAATACGAACCACCTGTTTTTCGGACGTATACCTGTGTTAGAGGCTTTTCTTGTGTCTAAAACATCTTATTAACTCTCTTGTATGTACATCGGCTCATCTCCCCGCCCACGAGGTCAGTGGTTCGGACGACTCATCCATCGGATCGAAACCGCGCGTCCAAGCGACCGGCTCATCCTGCGTAGCCTGTTTTTTGCTGCTATTGGCTGTTTTATCTGGGGTGTGATGTTGGTGAATCAGGCGTTTGTCGTATCAACACCTATCCCCGGAGGAACTGTGGTTGAAGGAGTGGTCGGTATTCCTCGCTTCGTCAATCCAGTCCTGGCAGTGACACGCGCTGACCAGGATATGAGCGCACTATTGTTTAGCGGTCTCATGAAGATCAATACTGACGGCATCCTTATCCCCGACCTCGCTGAAAGTGTTACCCGTTCAGAAGACGGTAAAACGTACAACATTATTATGCGCCGGGACGCGGTCTTTCACGATGGGACGCCACTGACCGCTCGTGATGTCGCCTTTACAGTTGGCCTTATCCAGAACCCCGACCTCAAAAGTCCACTGCGGGGCAACTGGGCAGGGGTGACCATTGAAGAGATTAGCGAATACGAACTTAATGTCGTCCTTGATGAAGCGTATACGCCATTTATAGAAAACTTCACCGTTGGCATCCTTCCGCGACATATCTGGAGTGAATTGCCACTCGAACAAATCCCGTTTAGTCAACGCAATACCGAGCCAATTGGTTCAGGACCGTTTGCACTCAAAAAGGTCATTCGTAATGAGGCTGGCCTCATCGAAACCTATGAACTTGAGCGGGCCAAGGATGATGTAAAGCTTGAACGAATGACGGTTCGTTTTTACCAGAACGAAGAAGATCTAGTAACCGCCTTTACTGAGAACAAGCTCACGAGCACAACGAATCTCCCAACTACAGAAATCGCGACCGTGGTCGATACCAACACCTATACTATTATTGAAAAGCCTCTCCCTCGTGTCTTTGCTCTGTTTTTTAACCAAAACAAATCCATTGCCCTCCGTGACGCCGCCGTGCGTGAAGCGCTAGAAGTTGCTATTGATCGCAATGCTTTGGTCACAACTGTCTTGTCTGGCTACGGAGTCCCTACCGACACGCCCCTACCGCCAACCAGCGCTGACTACACCATCCCGACACAAGAGAAAGATGTCATCCAAGAAACCACCCGTATGCTCACGAAAGCTGGCTGGCAAAAGAACCAAAATGGTTTGTGGGAAAAGCGGATCGACGGTAGTGCAGTAACACTCGCTTTCACCGTTCGTACCGCCCAAACCGATCTCTTGGCCGATACCGCTAGTGCTGTCATTGAAGCCTGGCGTGCCATTGGTATTCAAGTTGATATTGAAAAGTACGAACAGAGTGACCTCCTCCAAGCAGTAATTCGCCCCCGCGATTATGAAATCCTTCTCTTTGGTCTCGATATGAATCGCACCGTCGACTTATACCCATTTTGGCACTCAAGTCAGCGTGAAGACCCTGGTTTAAATATTGCGCAGTATGCTAATATTGAAGTTGATAACCTCCTTTCGGATGCCCGTACGGCCACCAGCAGCAATGATCGTGACGCCAAAGCCGTAACCGCTATGAACATCATCAAAAATGAGCGTCCTGCCCTCTTTTTGTTTGTTCCGTCACTTCCTTACGTGATAGATAAAGATGTCAGTGTTACACCGATGGAGGGACTCAGTAAGCCGCACGAACGTTTTATGAATATCGAAAATTGGTTTGTGGCACGAGAAGATAGATGGCCGATTTTTAACAACAGTAATGATTAACGAGAATATATCCTAACGAAATGAATATGACAGAACCTACGAACAGTACGACCCCACACACAAACCACAGCAACCAAACCGGAACCGGAGAACGGCGCCGGCCATTCCACCGCAATCGTCGTCGCGATGGTGCCCCCCGACCACATACAACTGCACGCCCTGGTGAAGCACGGGCAACAGCACACCCCCGTCGCGAAGCAGCACCGGCTAGCACCGACGGAGAAAAACGTCGTCCCAAGCGTCGCCGCCCAAATGAGCGACGTCGGAATATGACGAGCCCTGCCCTCACCCACCGCATGGCTATCTCAGACGAGAAGAGTCCAGTGATTCCCGAAATCTTGGACGAAGACACAGTCCGCATTATCACCGTATCTGGCGTGGAAGAAATTGGCCGAAACATGAACATCATCGAAACCAAAGACGACATTATCGTCATCGATGCTGGTTTCCAGTTCGTGTCTGAAGAGAGTCATGCCCCTGGTGTGAACTACATCCTCCCCAACACCCAGTACCTTGAAGAGCGCAAGGACAAAATCCGCGCGCTCGTTATCACCCACGGTCACCTCGACCACATCGGCGGTATCCCTTTTATTCTCGAGCGTATCGGGAACCCACCAATCTACACGCAGTACCTTACTTCACTCATGGTCTTGAAGCGTCAGGAAGAATTCCCACACCTCGAACCAGTGAACATGAACATCGTCAAAGAAGGCGAGACCTTTACCGTGGGCAAAATGCGCATCAAGACCTTCCCGGTAACCCACTCGATTCCCGATGCGATGGGTCTCTCGTTTGAAACCAAGCACGGCAACATTGTCGTCACGGGTGACATCAAGGTCGTCACTGACGAACAAGGTAACGTGGTAGTAGAAGAAAAGAATTCGTGGGAACGCATCGGCAAGGACAACAACATTGCCCTCCTCTGTGACTCCACGAACGCCGACCGCAGCGGCTTCTCAGCCTCTGAAGCCAAGGTGTACCAAACCCTTGAAGAAATTATTCGCACTACCCGTGGTCGCTTGATTATCGGTACCTTTGCCTCACAGTTCGACCGACTGATCTCGGTGATTAAGAGTTGTGAACTGCTCGGTAAGAAGGTCGTGCTCGAAGGTCGCAGTATCAAGACCCACATCGATATTGCTTTGACCGCGAAGATGCTTGAGGTAGATCCAAAGGTCTTTATCGACGCCACCCACATCGGCGACTATCCAGCTGATAAAGTGGTCGTACTCTCGACCGGTGCCCAGGGTGAAGAATATGCAGCGCTGATGCGTATGGCTACCGAAAAGCACAAGAGTATCAACCTCACTGAACGAGATACCGTGGTACTTTCGTCATCGGTGATTCCCGGAAACGAAATTGCGGTACAAAAGCTCAAAGACAATATTTACCGCCGCAACGCCCGCATCATCAACTACCAAGGGTCACACGTACACTCATCTGGCCATGGTAATGCTGGCGACCTCGTCTGGGTACACCAGGCCGTAAAGCCTCGCTTCCTCATCCCGGTGCACGGTCACCACTACCACCTCAAGAGTCACATGTTTGCTGCGGTAGAGAACGGCTTCCTGAAGGACAACATCATCGTGCCTGATACCGGTACCATCATTGATATCAAAAATGGTACCGAAGCCACGAAGCTCTCGGTCAAGATTCCAAACGAACAGATTCTCGTTGACGGCTTCACCGTTGGTGCCCGTCAGGAAGTGGTGCTCCGTGACCGTATGTCGCTAGCGCAGGATGGTATGTTCGTGATTATCGCGACCGTCAACGCGAAGACCGGCAAGCTCCGCAAGTCTCCTGACATCATCTCTCGCGGCTTCATCTACCTCCGTGAGAACCAGCAGATGCTCTCGGAAGCCCGCGTCCTCATCAAGCGTACGATTGAAAAGCATACTGAACGAATGAACCCCCTTGATCTCGACTACGTGAAGGATGAACTCACTGACACTGTCTCGACTTTCCTCATGCAGAAGACGCAGAAGTCACCGATGGTTATACCTGTCCTCATCGGATTGTAATCCGCAGACACCGCAAACCAACCGCCGCCAGACCATAGGTCTGGCGGCGGTTTTTTTAATTCAATCTTATTTACTGAGCGTTTGAGAGCCCTTCGCTGTACCGAGACAGTAATTGCAACTGATCATCTGACGCGCCTTTTAGGGCTTTTCTATATGCTTTCTTTTTTTCAGTTGCAGTCGCTTCAGCAAAAAACTCGTACACAGGACTTTTAGCAACCCGTGGATTTTCTGATCTTTTTCTAAAGAATTTTAGGATTGCTTTCATAATAGCTCTAGCAGTTGTTTTTTAGAATACTTTACTTTTACATAACCGTCAATACTAGCAATATTGAAATCAAAGCGGTAGTCAGTTAATTGGTGTGAGTCCGGCTTCGGAACAGATAATTGCACTAAGTCTACCTGTATCTTATCTCCATACTCTTGCTTAAGTGCATTAATAGTCTCCATGGAACCAAAATACTGCTCTACAAAACTTTCTTTTGGAATATTTCGTCCTTCATCCATTTCTCGCACTTTGGTAAAATGCCACGCCATTAGTGGATCTTTATATACAAAATAAATTAGGACTTTCCTATTACGTTTTAATGCTCTATTAATATTCTTTTTAGCTATTTCTATACTACTCAACGTTCCGTCTAACAAAAAGCTTTTATCAAATTTTCGATCATAGCAATGATCGAGTAATAGCTCGACAGCTTTTGTAACTGCGTGGTTAAAAAATTCAGCTTTACCCTCAATATACATGGGGATTTGCATGCGTATTTCATCTGGATCAATACGAACAATCAGACTAGTATCTAAACCGAATCTATCCTTGATTAGGGTACGGGAAAATTCCGTTTTTCCTGCACCTGGTGCACCAGCCATAAATACTGACACACGTCCTGTACCAGAATCACTATAGTGTCCGGCAATTGATGCTATCAAAATATCGTGATTGTTTTTCACCCATTCATATGCCAGGGCCGATACTTCTTCATTCATATCTATATAGTAACACTTTCTAGTGTGTGTGACTTCAAAAGATCAAATTCTACCTACAGTGTTAAGAATATTACAGGAGTCTCTCCACTGACACGTCCCGAAGGGCACTCGCTTTGTAGTACACTATAGCTAACATGGACTTTTACAAACATGGCAGCCTCGCCTCGGGGACTCGTCATATCCACTTTGGTTTCGTCTATCTTTTGGCGATTGTCTTTTCCTATCACACGCTCCTTGTCGCCTACAATACCTCAAGCTATCTCGGCCAATACGTGAACCCCACCGCCGTTGGTGTTCTCCATGGTGCGGGCGCCCTTGGCGCTATTGCTATCTTCCTCATCTTCCCGCGCCTTCTCAATCGCTTTGGGAACGTGGTCGTCGGTGGGACAGTAATGCTTCTCTCCGTGGTTCTCCTCCTGCTCCTTGCGTTTGGTGGGCATCCCCTTTTGATTATCCCAGCACTGGCTTTGTTCCTCGCGATCAATCCCCTCGTGTACCTGGTTATCGATGTGTTCTCAGAGACCCTCATCGGTAAAAGCGAGGGTGACACCGGCAAGAAGCGTGGGCTCACTCTTTCGCTCATGAGTGCAGCGGCGGTCTTCGCTCCCTTATCCATGGGCTATCTCATGGGAGATGGGAACGATTACACCCAACTCTTTTTTGCCTCAGCCGGAGTTGGACTCATCTTCCTTGCCTTGATTGTTGGCGTCTTTCGCCAGTTTTATGATCCGGTTTACGAAGTACCACCAATTAAGCCCCTCCTCAAAGCCGCTTGGCAGAACAAAAATATCGCCACGGTCATCGCCTCACACTTCCTCCTCCAGCTATTCTTTGCGTGGATAATTATCTATGTCCCCCTCTATCTCTCGACTGTCCTCCATTTTACCTGGCAAGAGATTGGCGTGATTATCGCTTCAGGACTGATGGCGTATGTCATCTTCGAGTATCCAATTGGCATCATCGCCGACCGCTACCTCGGCGAGCAAGAGATGATGAGTATTGGCTTCCTTATCCTCGCCATCACGACCGCGTCTATCGGCGTCATTGGTGGCCTTGGTATCTTCGGGTTTATGGTGCTCATGTTCATCAATCGCTTTGGGGCGAGCTTAGTTGAGGTCACCACCGAAAGTTACTTCTTCAAACAAATTGATGGCAGTGATGCGTCCTTGATGAGCGTGTTTCGACTCCTAAGGCCAGCCGCTAATGTAGCAGGTGCCATCCTCGGTGCTATTTGTCTCGCCCTCTTCTCCTTTGAACTCTTCTTTATTATTGGAGGTTTTATCCTTACCCTTGGAGTCTTTATTCCTCGGTATTTGGTGGATACTAAGTAGTAAATGCGCGGATAAAAAAATAACAACATACTTCATTTAAATGAAGTATGTTGTTAGTAGGAATGAAATTTCACTAGAAATCGGTTTTTAAATCTTTCGGTTAACAGAAAGGTTTTACCTTGGTAATTGATACGAGCGACCATCTTTAATGACCATCCCTTCCTCGATGAGTCGTTCTAATTGTGCTGCTACTCGTACTTCATCAAACGACAGTTCGGCTTTAAGTTTCTGATAAGGAAGTTTGTTGCTTGTGGTTAATAGTTTAACAATCGCACCACGAATCTGTCTATCGCTGCCCTTAAACGTCGACTGCTTCGTGTAGTGTTTGCTCTTCGTGATATTATTTCCCACTGTTCGCTTGAGGTATGACCCATAGTCCATGAGCGCGTAGTACCACTCGCGTGGATTATCACGCGGTAGTGTTCGTTCGATAATCGGCAAGAGCATAGCGTCCGTGACATCAGTCTCGTCCGTAAAAAAGTGGTGGATGTACACGGTGCGCACATTGGTCTCTATCAGTGGTGCAGCGATACCAAAAGCAAAGGCGAGAACCGCCCGTGCGGTATATGGCCCAATCCCCGGCAGAGCCCGGAGCTTCACCTCGTCCTTCGGCAGCTTGCCATTATAATCGAGTACGACGGCCTTCGCGCACTCATGGAGCATCTTGGCCCGTCGGTTGTACCCCAGGCCCTGCCAGTGACCAAGCACGGCGCCCAGGGGTGCCTCTGCAAGCACGACGAAGGTTGGAAAGGCCTTAAGGAACTCCTGGTACTTCGGTATCACCCGGTCTACCTGCGTCTGTTGCAACATCACCTCAGACACCAGTATCCGGTACGGGTCTTTAGTCTTCCGCCAGGGTAAGGTGTGTCGCCCTTCAGATGTATAAAAATCCCAGACTGTCTGTACAAAACGTTTCTCTGCGCTGATCATATTAAAACAGTGAGCTTTCTGCTTCGCCTGAATACTTCGCCACAAAGGTCTTCACATCAAACTTGCGCTTGCAGCCGGCGTAGTTCATGTAGCGGATTTTGCCAAAGACTGACCGCTCATTCCAGGCGCGGTCATGAAGTCCGCAGATAGACCACATCACCCCGGCTACCCCATTGCTATCACGACCATCAAGCTCGTAGCGGTCATTGAGTGTGAGTGCTACATCAATGGCGGTTTGCGCATCAGGGGTCCACTCGAGAATCTTCTTCGCCCAGTACATGCGCAAAAAGCCATGCATCTTGCCCTCTTGCACCATTTGTTTTTGCGCGGCATTCCAGAGGTCATCATGAGTCTTCCCATCACGAAACTCCTCGTACGTGTAGAGGAACTCACGTTTGTCCTTGGCATGTTCAGCGATAGTCGTCTGTGCCCAGGCATGGGCCGCTCCGACAGTCGCGTAGTCCTTCGTGTAGTAGCAGTAGTTTTCCGCGAGTTCACGGCGGACAATTAACTCTTCAAGGAAGGCATCTTTCGCCGTACCCGGGGCATCACTCGCTTTGACCGCCAGCGCAATAGTGTGTACAGAAATATTGCCCCAGCGGATATAGGGTGAGAGACCCGACGTGCCGTTCTCGACCGGGTCGTTGCGCTTCGTCTCGTACTCCGGAAGTATATGTTCAAGGAAGTGCCGCAGCTGTGTCTGCGCGGCCTTTTCTCCCGGGATAAAGGTGGTTGGTACTACTTCATTGTAGTCACACTGACGGAAAGCGCGTACCACTTCCCAGTCAATCTTTGGCACCACTTTTGCATACGATACCTTTGGTGTCGGGAGCTTTGGGACCGGTACGAGGAACTCGGGCAGGAGTCGATGAATCTTTGGACGCAGTGTGTAGGCAGCAAATTCCGCCTTCGGACTAGTGACCCACACCGGTATCACATTGCGAGCATCAACCACTATGACTGGCACCGCTACTTTCTTTGCGAGCTCCTCGCGCCACGAACGCACCGGTTCGAGCGGATTAAAATCAAGCACGACCTCGCCGATTGCGTGTCGCTTCACAAAATCTGCGACCACCGTACTCCACTCTCCCATCTCAAGGAAAAATGGAATTGATTTCTTAGCGAGATTTTCAGACACTTCCTTAAGGCTCGCGACCATCCATTCGTTATGCCGTGCCGAGCCATTTTGGAACATGGGCCCCAGCGCAAACAGTACGAGGAGTGGTACCTCGCGCTCATTCGCCCGCTCCATGGCACAGACCAAGGCAGCATTGTCAGCCACGCGCTGTTCGCGCGCCATGACATACAAAACCAGGCCTTGACCCGGCTCTCCAGACTGCAATTGCTGTATGCGTCGCTGGTCAATTTGCATATTAGTCAATCGTGTAGTCAGCGTGACGAGACTGACGCGGAATAATGAACCAGCCCGCGAGGTAGATAAACACCCCCGGGAACACACCCGTAATTATCAAAAGCGTAATCGCCACGATGCGGAATAGCACCGGATCCTGGTCAAAGTGTCGCGCTAGGGCGGCGACAACTCCTGCCACCATGGCGTCTTCTTTTAGTCGATACAATTTTTTGGCCATGATTTAGAGTTTATAGATGACATCTTTGCGTTCTACGACCACTTCCCAACCTGCCTTCTTCGCATACTTATACAATTCTGCATTGGGATTAAAACTGAACCACCCTCGCCTCAAGGCGAGGGGTTCTTCGTGGCTTCAAGCACGGACTGAAGTCCTCTCGTTTGTTACGCACTGAGTACGGTGAAGTTGTCACCACGTTTTTCAGCGTCATCATCTTGG
>JBJOPW010000009.1:0-43464 GCA_046050355.1 Candidatus Parcubacteria bacterium | reverse complement strand
TAACCAGGCCTTTAAAGCGACGTCCTGCTTTTGTTCCGTCCATTTTTTCATTTAGTTTATACAAACTGTCTGAAGCTCGACCAAGTGTATTTCTGCCAAGGTAACTTCCAGCTCTCCCAAGGGCCCAATCATTCACCTTCCCAACCATACTCGCGCCCTGGTTGGCCATTTTTTTTGCGACAATGAGTGATGCCATAAGGAATACAACAATGAGTACGAGGTAGGGTACAAACTGAGCAAACCCTGCAGCGTTAGCTTGGTTTTGAAACAAAGTAGCGTCTCCGCGGTTAGGTCCGGCTAGACCTGCCGACAATCGATAAGTCACATAGAGCATAAATAAGAGAGCAGGTGCAAAAAATGCTTGACCAAAAAGTCCACTCCAGAATTTGTCACTGTACGATTTCATTCCTGGGAATACCCAGCCGAGAAACATAATGGGTGAAAATATCATGTAGAAGGTCAGCGCAGCAAACCGAATAGTGATAAGGATAGCGGCCGCAAAGAAGACATAAATAAGGACCAAAAAGACCACAATCATACCGAAGGTGTAAAAAAGTGGCACACCATCAGCGACACCGGAACTCGGGTTGTGACTCAAGAGACTCGTGAGACCAATGGTATTGAGAAATGCCAGAGAAATACTTGGTTGATCACCACCAAGCATATCAACAACAGTCCCGGGACTAGCTTGCCCACCCCCGGCATTAAGCGTATTGGCAGCTTTAAACAAGTTATATATTTGCAGAGCGGTGAGGTTGGCAAAATCAACTACAAATTTAACGATAAAAAGACTGAAGTTTACAAGAAGAGCCGCGACAATGAGGAGTGGAATGGTGCGCTTGGCACTGCTCTCATTGATACCAAGAATAATCTGAAAGCCAATATAGACCAGGCCAAAAATGAAGGTGAGGTTGAAGATATCACGCACGGTACCCCAGACACCTTCGACCACCGCTCCGACACCAAAGTCGATATACATCTGCCCGAACTGGGTGATAAACAAATTGATGGCGGCATCAAACGCATACCCAGCAATCGCTACAAACGTACCAAAAAAAGCGGTGGCGAGACAATGAAAAAAACCCTGAGCCGAATTCCAACAACTAGCACCATCCGTCACTGTAACACCCTGATTGCCTGCAGTCTGTGTTGTCTCAGTATAACTAGTGTCACCATTTAAATAGGTATCCAAAGCGCTGTTTCCACTAGTTTGACCACTCCCCGTCACGGTACCACCAGTGTTTGGCGGGTTATTAGCTGGTCCGGTTGGTGACAGTGGGTCATCAAAAATGGTGCCCTGTGCTGATGCCAGGTGAATTCCTATGGCAAAAAAACACAAAATAAGCACCAATGGTAGTGCACGTTTTAGATACGGGACCATTCCCTCCAACATACTGGTATCATACCATTATCAGTGCGTAACTGTCTTTCTCAATTCTAAAAAAGTGGTGATTAAATCAAACGAAATCCATATTACACAACCACCCACATCGATGATGTGGGTGAGTTGGTCTCTCGGTTATGTTTTAGAAGTGAGGATACTGAGAATTATAACTGTCCTCCACCCTGCGGATAAATGAGCGCTTGCCACTCCTGACGCTTTTGTTTAATAAGGGCGTCGGTAGTGAGATTGCCGCTACTCTTGAGGGTGAGGTAATCGAGTACAATATCTTGACGAATACGGTTAATTTCGGCCCGTAGTTTTTGATTATTTGGCGTGGTACTGGCGGTTGATGATGCGAGGTTGGCCTGGGCGGTAGTGGTAGCGCCTTCATACCGGTTAATCAGTACCGCTAGTTCCGTCACGTTAGCCGAGACCCGGTCAAGAATCGTGGAGGCATCTAACAAAGCCAATTTCTCATTATTAGTGAGCGCACCATTGTTCGTTGATGTGCTCAGTACTTTATCAATATAGGCATTCAACTGTGCCATATTAGCGAGTACTCGGGCCATAATATCTATAGAATTACTCTTTATTACCGTACTGGTAGCTGTATTAGAAGCAGCAGCAGCTAGTGCTTTATCGATCAGGATAAGCATGTCCACTTCCCGATCAAAGGCGGCATCCATCTCCTTTTTGTATGGCGTGTAATCTATATTGTTAATACCTTCATTAACAACGTCATCGAGGTATGAGGTGCCATTACTACCGGTCTCACTGAGACCAAGAAGTCCATTGAGGCCTTGGACCGCTTGGAGTACAAGTTGATTGAGGAGGGCGCCGATCAGTTCATTAATTTCATCGGCTTCGATCAGTGAGCGAGGGCCGGTAGACAGCTGGAAGGTCAAGGCTTCGCTCACCACTTGACCAGGAGTAGTAATTTTACACTCCTCCTGAGTAGTGCCCTCGATAGCCTGACAGACTTTGTTCGAAAGAAAACCGTCGCCCCAGCTGGCTACTTCTATCTCTTGTCCGGCTTCATTGCGGAGACGAACATTGAGTGAGGCCTCAGCCGCGAGGTAGGCCCCGTATGGGGTATTTTGTGGGTTGGCAGTGACTTCCATCCACTGCCCCCAACTATCGGCCGTACCGGAGAGAAAGTTCTCGATATTTGATGCAATACCGGTGAGTGTACAGAGATTTTCGTTGGGCCCCGATGGATTACCACTCCGAGCCTGGGCGTAATTAATAGCAAGTGCAGCTTGGACATCAAGTTGGAATGGTGAACAAATAAATTCCCCAATCCCACCAAGACTCTTGATGTATTCCCCAGCAACTTGATCGAGGCTATCAAGGAGCATTTGCTTGAAGTCGGTGACAAAACTAGGGCTCCCTTGGAAGCCGGAATTGATCCAATTGATAAGACTGCGGGTCATATTGCTCACCATCTGTTTGGCGACTGCCCAGGCGATACCATCGAGTAGATTCTCTTTGACAAACAATTGGCCGGTAGCAAGGGCAGTAGCGCTGGTGTTAGCTGCTGTTACGGTGCCCTGAACAGCTGATATTCTTTGTTGTGTCAACGCTTGTTGGCCAGTTATCTCAGAATAGCCACCAGTGAGTGCTCCTCCGGCCAGGGCGTTGTCGTACGGTACCGCGATTGTTGCGGTCGTGACTATCAGTACCAAGATGAGACAGGTGCGAGCGTAAGAAAAGAACGTAGACATAGTAAATAATTAATTACTAAATGCGATAAACACTGTCGCAGGGTCATCGGCAGTGAATAACGATTGAAATGGGGCAGCGTTGCGGTACATGGTGTTCAGTATAATCGCGAGGGCGGTGGCATCGTCCTGATACCGTTTAATTCGGAGGAGAGCCACTAGCGGGTCCTCAAAAATCAGTTGGAAATCTGAAATGTTCCGGTACATCGCGTGATAGGCGTTAATAAGATTAAGATGATCTTTTGCAAACCGTTCGGGTACGGGAGCGGCAATAGCATCATCACGAAGTTTTTTGTACATATCTGCCAAAGGTTCGAGTTTTTTGAGATCTTCGGGACGGTTGGCTTGCAGTGCGGCATAGACAATCTCAAGCTCCCCGTCTGAGCCAGTGACGTTGTTGGTGATGAGGCTCTGCCCCATCATGTTAGCGTATCGACGAATAGCGACTGGCTCGGTGGGTACCACACTGACACTGCTCTCAGTGTAGAGAGTATCTTTAGCGAGACCGCTGATTTTGTCAGTGGTGCGCTCGACGATGACTTCGTTTGTCTGTTGAAACTGCACATTGGCCTTATTTTTGAGGAGCGACTCAAATACTTGAATACCAACCTGGTCGGTCACGGTGGTCGGCATGGTGAAGTCTACGGTCGTTGAGCTAGGGGGGAGTTGAATGGGTGCTTGTAGTACAAATTCCTCACGCCAATCTTCAATACCGTCACTATTAGTATCGGTCACGGGAATGTACTGCCGATCCGGTAGGGTGGTATCGACTTGGGGGACACGGTCGATTGCTGCCAGCGGCTGGTTGTTTGTTTGGCGGTTGTTCAGCACCAGGGCACCACCCACCAAAAACACACCAACCAGTGTGGCTCCAAGAACCTTTTTATTCATACGGATATGTCCCATAGTGACACTCATAGTATAGCAATATAAGTCCATGAGTGGCGGTAGGCCTGTGGTTAGAGTGTGTCTGTTAGTGCTTGGTATAGTGACAGCCAATTATCAATCGAGAGATCTTCCCCCCGCACGGTTGGTAAAAAGTTGAGATGAGCGAATATAGCCTCTAACGCAGCGCGCTCATAACGGTGTGTTAGTGCGCCTATGAGTTGTTTACGTCGTTGCCCCAAACCTTCGTGGAGGAGTGCAAAAAAGCGCTCCCGCTCAGCAATTGTTGGTAAGCGTTCGTGGTTAATATTTTTAACCACTAAAATAGCTGAATCTACATTTGGTGCCGGCTTAAAATGGCCACGTGAGACGGTCTTGTAGTATTTTGGCTCACCATAGACACGGACCGAGAGGGATAAAAGTGAGCTCTTTTTGTCTCGGGCAATTCGTTCCACCACCTCCTTTTGCATTAAAAATACGATAGTGGTTGGTGGATTGGGCAATTCAAGACAGTGTCGAAGCAGAAAGCCTGAGAGATAATACGGTATATTAGCCACTATTTTATAGGATTTTTGCTGTATTGGCAGGCTCTCAAAAGCAAATGTGCGCACATCATCATATATAAGGTGTAGTTGTCCTTCGGCAATTTCGCTCGCGAATGTCTCTCGAAGGACCGCCACGGCCCGATCGTCGGTCTCGATAGCGTAGACGGTAGCGCCGCGAGCGAGGAGGGTGCGCGTCAACGCTCCCGTCCCCGGGCCAATTTCGATGATAGTGTCCCCCGCTCCTACTGCCCCGGCCTCACACATCCAATGAGGCACCACCCCGGTAGTCAAAAAGTTCTGCCCCAAGGACTTTTTGTGTGCAAAACCCTCTTTAGATTCACTGTCGGGAGTAGTCATTACCGTGAGCATAGCGGTAAATTCTTGTGTATGCAACACGTTTGAAAGGTAATATATTTTTTGTAGCATCAGCATTTGACTCTCAAAGAGCTTGGTCTGAAGCTCCAGAGACGAGGCGCATGAGCGAGAAAATATGAGACGTACTAATTGTACGTTGAATGTTTTCGAACGAAATGCAACAAAGTATATGGAGTTTCAGGGCGAGCTCTAGTCCAGGAAGATGGTGGTTTCGTATCCTGACGAGGCACTCCCAAAACCCTTTGGATTAGCGCTCTCGACATACGCACGACTAATATCATTAAGGAATGATGACGGGACATTAACACGCTGACTCCCATAAATGGTGCGTATATGAGCGTAGGTCAAGAAGATCTTTTTCTCAGCCCGGGTCAAGGCTACATAAAAGAGCCGCCGTTCCTCCTCATGATCAATACCAGTATCATCCAGTCGCTCATGGGGGAATAACCCTTCTTCAAGGCCGGCAATAAACACGTAAGGGAATTCGAGACCTTTGGCTGCGTGTACGGTCATGAGGCGGACCGCATCCTGCTCACTTTTGTCTTTGAGTTCGTCTTGATCACTCTGAAGCGCAACCGTTTCAATAAAAGCTTCAATACCTGCCTCCACATCCATCGTGTCGTAGCGGGTAGCGATAGTAACGAGCTCTCGGAGGTTCTCCAGTCGTGATAAGTCTTCATCAGTCCCACTTTTCTTTAACTCAGCTTCCATACCGGTGCGGGCAATAATAAACTTAAGTGCCAGAGAGAGCGGTTTCGTTCGAGCTTCGGCGGCGATGTCCATCATCATATCGTCAAAGCGAGTGACTTTCTCAAGGGCAGCACCGGTCAGGTCCCCTCGTCGTCCTTCGATGACCTTTAGCATGGTGACTTTGCCGATACCGCGTGGTGGTTCATTAATGATGCGGGCAAGGTCGGCACTACTACCAGGATTCATCGCTAGACGTAGGTAAGAAAGAACGTCTTTGATTTCTTTACGTTCATAAAACTTAGTCCCCAGGAGTTGATAGCTTACCCCATAATTCAAAAATGCTTCTTCAAGAGCGCGTGATTGGAAGTTTGTGCGGTATAACACCGCGATACTACTGGGTGCAATACCATCTTTGATTAAGGAATTGGCAGAACGGGCTATGTATTCCGCCTCATCTCCCCCGTTCATGGCCGCGTAGAGGGTGATTTTTTCCCCGTCCTCATTGGTTGTGAACACATTTTTTTCGACGCGGTTTTTGTTTTTGGCAATAACATCATTGGCCGCCCCAATGATATTTTTAGTGGAACGGTAATTCTCTTCGAGGAGGACTGTCTCCGCTTTCGGAAAGAACCGCTCAAACTGCAAAACGTTTTTGATGTCTGCTCCACGCCATGAGTAGATATTTTGGTCGATGTCCCCTACCGCACAAATGTTCTGCGCCTCGCCAGCGAGAAGACGAGCGATTTCAAACTGAACACGGTTTGTATCCTGGTACTCATCAATATGAATGTAGTGGTACCGCTGAACGAGGGTATCACGCACCGGTGCGTAGTCGCGCAGGAGTACGAGCGTCTTTACAAGGAGGTCATCAAAATCGAGGGCGTCTTCAGCGGTGAGAATCTCTTCGTATTTTACCCACACTTCAGCGGCAACCCGGTCTGGGTAGGAGCTCGCAGTATCTTTAAAACCCTGAACACTAATGGCGTCACCCTTAGCACGTGAGATTTTACCGAGGATTGTCCGCGGTTCAAATTCTTTGGGATTGTAGTTGGCGCGTTCAATCGCCATTTTCATGGCACGGATACTATCGCTGCGGTCATAAATAGTGAAGTGACGACGCAGTCCTAATACACCATGAAATTCACGGAGGACTCGCACCCCAAAAGAGTGAAAGGTGGTAACGGTAGGAAGAGCATCAGCCGATGCTCGGGCCGATGGACTGTATTGATTCATGAGGGCCACCACCCGTTCCCGCATTTCTTTGGCTGCCTTGTTCGTAAATGTCACCGCCAAGATATTGTTGGGGCGGACTCCCTCATGGATAAGGTGCACAATCCGGTGGGTAATGACACGAGTTTTCCCTGATCCAGCGCCAGCGAGGACTAAAAGTGGTCCAGTAATATGGGTGACGGCGTTTCGTTGGGCGTTATTTAATGTTGCAAGGTAGGGTCGTGATTCCATGGTGCGAGTACTATACCATAAACCCCATGACTCAATACATAATAAATAATTAAGTCTGTCGAGAGTAAAAATAACCATAAATACAGTGGCCGTACACCTTCTCTTGCCTGATACCCCAGAAACGCACGGGAGTCAATTGTCCCTTTCTGCCTATCTAGTAAAATAATTCTCACGTGCACCCCTTTGCTTGGTGCTCTGTCCCGAAGTCAGTACGACTTCTCGTGACTTCAGTATTTCCGTAATGGTTGTAACAAGGCGGCGAGTCCATAAGCATTACCTTATTCAACGTTTTATTAAAAAATCATCGAAACGCGTGCAACTGGCGGCCCGTTTCGTGACCACATACAACACTCCTTCGACTACTGGTCGTGTACTTGAAACCATCGTTGGACTTCTCGTGGTGATAGTACCGTTTTCTGTGCAAGCGGGGGTTTTTCCGTTTTTTGGTGGCACTGATGTTACCGGCACTACCACTACCCCAGAGGTAATCACGATGACCACGGTGCTTGACACTCCGCTATTGGTGGCCGCCAATAATCCTGATCCAAGTAGCTCCCGTGGTGACGCCGACGTGCTCGCTCAAGACGGAGCCCTTGTCTCTTCTGGGCCAATTGGTAAAGACGAAATTTCTGCCAAAAAGCAATCAAGTGGTGAGATTAGCGTGTATACCGTCCGTGAGGGAGACTCACTATCGATGATCGCTGAGATGTTTGATGTGACCGCAAATACCATTTTATGGGCGAACGATCTCTCGAGTGCAAAAGCTATTAAACCAGGCGATACTTTGATTATTCTCCCGATAGCTGGTGTCCGACATATCGTGAAGTCAGGCGACACCCTGGCGTCTATTGCGAAAAAATACGAGGCGAATGCTGAGGAAGTAGCATCGTACAATCAGCTGGCAAAGGACGCTCCGCTCACTATTGGCGAAACAGTGATTGTGCCTGGTGGTGCACTCCATACTACGGTTGTGGCAAAAAAGACCAATGGCACCAGTAAAGCTACCGCTACTGCCAAAGGCACTGGTAGTTTTGTGCACCCAGCGCCAGGAACAATTAAGACGCAGGGCATTCATGGCTATAACGGTGTTGATTTTGGCGGATCGGTTGGTACCCCAGTTCGAGCTGCCCTTGGTGGCGAGGTGATTGTTTCAAAAAGTTCTGGTTGGAATGGCGGTTATGGCCAGTATGTGGTTATTAAGCACAATAATGGTACGCAAACACTCTATGCTCACCTTTCGAGCAACAGTGTGGGTGTGGGTGACACGGTGGTGGCTGGCGAGACCATTGGCGGACTTGGTAATACCGGTAAATCGACAGGACCACACCTTCACTTTGAGGTCCGTGGTGGACGCAACCCCTTTTAATCCACCGATCAACACGACTTCACAGTACCCGACAGCGTGGTAGTCTTTAGGGGGACAAACGGACTCGGTATTGTAAGGCCTCAAGGATATGGGCCGTGGTAATGTGTTGACTGGCCTCAAGGTCAGCAATGGTTTGTGCGACTTTTATCAGACGATGGTAACCGCGTGGAGACAAATTTAATTTTTCGGCCGAACTTTTTAGTAAATTTTTGACGTCGCTACTAAGCGAGATAGTATCTTCTATATCGCGACTTGTCATCGTGGCATTAGTCATAATTCCACGATTAATGAGTCGTTGGTGTTGCCGGACTCGGGCCGCTCTAATCGCTTCACGGGCGCGAGTAGTTTCAGTATCATCACGGTTTTTTGTGGTTAGTGTCTCATAGGGAACATGAGGGACCTCAATCCAAAGATCAATGCGGTCAAGAATTGGGCCCGAAATCTTGTCTTTGTAGGTATACTGCATTGCAGCAGCGAGGTTGGTGGTACCATCCTCACTTCCCCGATACGGGTTCATCGCCGCCACGAGAATGACGTCAGCCGGGAACAAGGCGGTTCCCTGCACTCGGGAGATACTCACGACACGATCCTCTAATGGTTGTCGTAAAGCATCTAAACTACGACGATCAAATTCCGGAAACTCATCCATGAATAATACGCCGAGGTGGGCCAAGGTAATTTCGCCAGGTCGAGGATGTGTTCCACCGCCAACAAGTGCGGTATGTGAAGCGGTATGGTGTGGCGTACGAAATGGTGGTTTAGTTGTCAGTAAATCAGTGGTATCGCCAGCGAATGAACGAATCATTGCCACCCTGAGGGCTTCGTCACGAGTCAGTGGTGGAAGGAGGCTTTGAAAAGCCCGGGCGAGCATAGTTTTGCCAGTACCTGGTGGCCCGACCATAATGACATTGTGTCTTCCAGCGGCTGCTATGAGAAGAGCCCGTTTGGCGCTTTCCTGCCCTTTAATATCTTCAAGTTTAATCACCGTATCTGTCCACGATTCGTCTAGTTGCGATAATGGTGTGACCGGCAACAATTGTTGCTCTCGACTCTTTTTATTAATATGAGCGACCACCGAAATCAGATTTTTGGCACCATAGATCTTTATTCCTTCAATACAGGCAGCTTCTTTGGCGTTTTCAAGTGGTACAAACACTTCGGTAAAACCAGCCGCTTTAGCAGCAATCACCATGTTGATTACACCGCGGACTGGTCGTAAGCTGCCATCAAGACCAAGTTCCCCAACAAAAATTCGTTTCGTGTCATCAACGAGTATTTCTTCTTGTGCGATAAGATATGCCAGCGCTAAAGGTAGATCAAAAAGCGGCCCTTCTTTTTTCAGATCGGCGGGCGCGAGCGATATAATAATTTTATGATTCTGTGTTTTTGGAGAATCAAAACCGCTATATTTGATAGCAGTGGAAATACGATCTTTAGCCTCTTCAATGGCCTTACCTGCTAAGCCAACAATTGCAAATGAGTGGAGTCCTTTAGAAATATCAGCCTCCACCGCTACCACGAGACCGCCTGTTACTGTTGGTTGAACGGTGTAAAGGCGGGCAATTGACATAGTAGTCTAGAGCGGTAGATCAATCTCGTCGTTGAGGTGAGCTTTGCAAGTGCGAGCCGCTGGATTTACAGCCAGCCGATCAGCTTCAATAGCCTGGCCACAAATCTCACAATTGCCGTAGTCGCCAGTAGCTATGTGAGACAGAGCACGGGTAATGTTGCGGAATTGTGTTTCAAGGAGAGCTAAAGTGGCAATCACCTCCTCTGCTGCCTCGGCATTATCACTAATGAGATCCTCGTCTGCTTCATCATGTAGATCACTATCAAAGCGGGCTTCCCAATCGTCGCTTTCTTCGTGATATATAGCAATTGTTTGTAACTCAGCTGTCACCTGATCTAGTTGTGCTTCAAGTTGTTGTTTGGCTATTTCGTGCATACTCTATCAGTATACCATCGAATATTAATAACTCCGGTTATAGTTTTGAGTAATATTAAGGAAAGCCAAACTACTGGTCGTAATTATCACCGTTGACGGTCCCACTACGCCATACACAATACGCTCAGTCCCGATATCATCCTTGAGTATGCGGATATCATACCCAGCACTAGTACTATCAAGAAAGGCAGATCCAGTCACAGATTGAGAGCCGGCCAAAGGCAGGCCAAACCAAGGACTGAGATCTTGGCTCATAGTAGTCTCCCATGAGTACATACCACCTCGGGCATTGGTGCTGTCACTGACCGTGAGTATAATCACTGGTTCCTCACGGTACATACCTACGTGCACTTGGGTGATATTACCAATAAATACCGGTGAAAATTGTCGATTGAGCAGGTTTAAAATCTCACGGCTACTGAGCGGTAGATTGCTGTCATGTGCGAGCGGTGTCACCAGTTGGAGGCCTTCACCAGTACCAGTAGTGGCCGCAATCGCTGCAAACAGTGAAGCTTTATTTGGAGCATCAAGTCGGGCGGTGACAGATTGGGTAAGGCTATTCCCTGACGCAGTATCCGCTGGTGTATTAGGAGTAACCGGCAGGGTGGTATTTGCGGTGCTTGGATCACTGTCGTCAGTGTTACTGCTAAACATGAAATAAGTAATACTGCCGACGCTCACTAACACAAACATACCTCCCGCTAGATATGGAGCTAAGGCAGACAACGAGCGCATTGATCGTGGTGAAGTCTGTGTATTTTCAAGAGTTTCTTTACGGGCGGCAATTGATGCTTTGACGTACTCAGGTTTATTTTGAATTTTTGGCTCAGGAATTTCACCAAGTAATGATAGGGTGTTATTTCTTTGTATACTGGGCGCAACCATTGGTGTCACGGTCGGTGGTGTCTCTGGTATCTGCGGTGCAATTTTTTCAAATGTCCGTGGCGGCGGCACCACTATTGGGGTAATGGTTGTCGCCTGAACTTCAGGTAGAGTTTCGGGTAGTTCATCGACACCTATCTCAGATGTACTATCATTGTCTGGTACAGTAGCAAAGTCATCGTGAGGCGCTTCATGTGGTACCAGTATTTCAGAAGCCGGTTGACGGTAGGTAATGTTAGTAACTTGTATCTGGTTTTGTTCTTGCTGCTTGATTGGTGGTAGGGGCGAAATGATTGACGCCGGTGACGGTACTGCTACGGGCGCGGCCTGTTCGCGAGACATTGCTGTATCGGTGGTCCATCCAGTTGTTTCGGTTGTGATATCAAGTTCGGTCGCTACTTTTGGTTGGGTCGGAGTAGGTGTTGCTTTTGTCGATTCTGAGGTTTTTACTCTTGTGACTACCGCCTCGTAGTCACTGGTTGCCTGTCGACCGGTATAGGTGGTCGCCGTATGTATGACCCCCTTCCGCCGCTCAGCGGCCGGTAATCCATACAAGTTCTTTTTGTTTGTTTTTTTGACTGATTTTATTTTTTCGTTCCACCAGTCTGCAATCGCTGAACTCATTTCGGAGGTCAAGTTGAAACGCTTCCCGCGTTGGTCAGTAATGACTGTCGCTGGCAGATCATTGGCTGATGGACGTAACGTGTCTTTTGTAGTGGTTAAAATTTTCTTTGGTCCAGCTGGGACTGTTTCCGCTACTCGTACAGCATTATTTTTTGCTGGGGTTGCAGCACCGGGATGTACCACGGTTGGTGGTTTCTTCATCACTATACCCTGTTTGCCGCGTACAAGGTTTAGGTCATCAGCAAACGTATGAACTTTTTTAAGAGCTGGAGCAGACATTGTGTCTATAGTATCTCATACCTTGGAAGCAGTGGTAGAGACTTTTTCACTCCAAACCACCCACCGCCCCAGAGTGGGGCGGTGGGTGGTTTTCTGGTTCGCTGTGATTATTTTGCTGTAAGTCCCTTTCGTTCAGCAAAAGCTGGGTCTATTTGTTTGATAGAGAGTCCAATCTTACCTTCCTCAACTTTACTAACGACTGCCGTAACAGTTTCCCCTTCGGTAAACACCCCACTAAGATCGTCTAGTCTAAACGGTGCAATTTCCGAAATGTGGATCAGTCCCTCATGGTACTCGTCGAGTTTGGCAAAAGCACCGAAGCCGGCGATTTTTGTAATCGTCGCTGTAACCGTTTCTCCAACGGTGTATATATGGGTAAGGCTACGAATAGTGCTGGCTGCTTGTTGTGCAGTACCATGTTTACCAGTAATAAACACAGTACCATCATCCTCAATGGTAATATCAGCTACCCCAGATTCTTCTTTAATTTTATTAATTGTTTTACCGCCACTCCCGATGACTAAACCGATCTGCTCTTTAAGAATAGTGAGAGAAATAATTTCCGGAGCACGTGGAGAGATCGTCGTTCGGGGCTGACTAATGGCAGTCGCCATGGTCTTAAGGATATGGAGGCGGGCGAGGCGGGCTTTTTCGAGTGCGCCTGTTAGTATCTCCAGTGTCACACCACCAACTTTTACATCCATTTGGATAGCAGTGATACCATCTTTTGTTCCAGCGACTTTAAAATCCATGTCCCCATGTTCATCTTCTGGTCCTTGAATATCGGTGAGTAGAGCGTAGCGGTCACCTTGTATCATGACACCAGAAGCAATGCCCGCTACCGGCTTGGTGATTGGTACACCCCCATCCATGAGAGCGATAGTGCTGGCACAAACTGAACCCATGGAACTAGAACCATTGCTTGATAGTGTTTCTGATACGAGTCGGATAGTGTACGGAAATGTCTCTTTATTGGGAATTACCGGTAAGAGGGCTTTTTCTGCGAGTGCGCCATGACCAATCATCCGCCGATTGAATCCCCCTACCCGTCCCGTTTCACCAACTGAAAACGGTGGAAAGTTGTAATGGTGCATAAAGCGCTTCGTCGTTGACTGATCTTCCATTGTATCAATCAGCTGAGCGGCCTCTGGCCCACCTAATGTTAAAGCGGTAAATATGTGCGTATCACCCCGATAGAAGATGCCACTACCATGGAGCACGGGTGATATACCACCTACTTGGGCATACAGCGGTCGTACCTCATCGAGGCCACGGCCATCCGCTCGTTTACCAAATTCAATTGCGCCGACATGAATAGCTTCGTTGATCATGTCTTCAAAAAAACGCTCAGCGATAGTTTTACTCACGGGTTCAGGTAATGCTGAGACTGCTTCAAGCCAGTGCTGTTGCAGTTCGTTAAGATGGGATTTTCCACTCTGTCCAGAAAAGAGTGTTTGGCCGAGTCGGCTGGCAAAGTCATGAGCAAATAGTGTTTCCAGTGCTGTCACTGATGGTTGCTGTGGGGCGACATACTTGGCCACACCACGTTCCATGATTATAGTTTGTGCAAAGGTATTAATGTCGGTATGCAAGATTGAGGCGGCTTCAAGAATTGCTACGATATCACTTTCACTTACCTCATGGGCACTCGTCTCAATCATATTGATAGTGCCCTCTTTCCCACAGGCGAGTACTTCAAAATCAAATAACGAATTTTCGCGATCGGAATACGTCGGGTTGATGATGAGTTCGCCGGTATCCTTACGCTTGGTGATACGGACTGCACTGACTGGTCCTTGAAATGGAATCGATGAGACACCAAGCGCTAAACTAGCGCCGATGACACCCAATATATCGGGGTCTTCATCACCAATCGCCAGTACCGTAATGACTACCTGTACATCGCGACGAAGCGTGTGGTCAAACAGTGGGCGTATGGTGCGATCCACAATACGCGCGCTTAAGATTGCCTCGTCACTCGGTCTACCTTCGCGTCTCTGAAAGCGACTGCCGAGAATGGCACCAGCTGCATAGAACTTCTCTTCGTATTCAACAGAGAGTGGAAAGTAAGGTAGATCGGGTTGTTCCTTGTCGCCCATCACAGCAGTGACGAGCACTACTGTTTCACCATAGCGCATCATGACCGAACCATGAGCCTTCACTGCTAGATCATTAAACTCCGCGATAAGTTTTTTGCCACCAAACTGTGTTTCGTAACTTTTTGTATACATATAACTCTTTCAAGAAATAAGTGAAGAGGTTTTAGATTTCAACTCTTTGAAATCTACCTACCTCCTCACTTCACTTATAAACTACCTGCGAACTAAGCATACCAAAACCACCCCCCATCGCAATGTATAGAGAGTGGTGTACGTAGGCTGTTCATTACTGAAGCAGTCGTTACATGAAACTGATGATTGTATCAACAGGTAATTTGTTACTGCGCTTAGAGTATGTCATCGGTATCTGTTCCAACGACGCGCTTGATTTGTTTTCGAAGCCCAGGACTTTTTTGGCGATGGGTACGATACCCAATTAAGAATTCATGTGGAGCCTCATCGAGATCAATAAAATCGTCCACTACTTCGCGGAGTCGTCCAGACGCAGATCGACCAAACGTAATGACTTCCACTTGACATCCCTGACTTTTGACGTATTCCACGAGTGGGATAAAATCACCATCACCAGTCGCGAGCACAATCGCATCGACCTTATGCGCAAGCTTAATTGCATCAATCGCCAAGCCAACATCCCAGTCGGCTTTTTTTGCTCCACCAAAAAATATTTGTAGATCTTTAGTTTTAATTTCGATACCAACTTTCTCAAGTGCTTCAAAAAATGGTGCCTCCTCCCCACTCTCAGTATTAACGACGTATGATAGCGCCCGGATAAGTTTGCGATCACCGAGGGCCGCTTTTACAACGTTGCCAAAATTTACTTTTGCTTTATATAAATTTTTGGCACTGTGGTAGAGGTTTTGTGTGTCTATCAAAATCGCGACACGCTGATCTTTATGTCTAATGATTCCCATATAAAAAATAACTGTTAGCCTTCTCTATCACTATACGCTTGTTTTGTAAAAAACAAAGTGCTCCGGTACGGAGCACGTTGTTAGCGTTTGAGTCCAAGTTTTTCAACCAACCCGAGGTACGCCTTCTCGTCTTTTCGCTCAAGATACTTGAGGTGTTTGCGACGATCAGCGACGAGCTGCAGGAGACCGCGGCGTGAATGGAAGTCCTTCTTGTGCTTCCGAAGATGCGTAGAAAGTTCTTCAATCTGACGGGTAAGCAGCGCAACCTGCGCTTCAGGTGAACCAGTGTCACTATCATGGCGCTTTACTGCCTTCATGACATTCTCTTTAACTCGCTTACTTAACATACAATAGTGTAAATAAATAGTGAAACCGTAATGTAGATACCCAAGCAATCTTGGCATTGGCTTCACTGTAATAACCTGCGAAGGATGGACCAATTATAGCATAATCTACTAAAAATGCAAGGACGGGTTCTAGCTATGCCTACCGACTATGAGACCTGAGGGTGACCGAAGAGTAAACGCTGTCTCAGTAATTACCAACAGTAATACCGCAATTGGTGCCATAGCCTCTCTGGGGGAGACCGGGTAGGACGGTTGCTCTGCCAATGGCACCAAGTTAACAACTCTACCTAATAGAGAGCAGTGCCAAAAGGGAATCAACTCATGAGACCAAATGGGGCTCCTCGGTGAGAATCAACGAATAGTCGATAGTGCTCCCGATGGCAGTTTCACTGCTTGGTCGCTGTGACAGTATGAACTGTTGTAACTCTGCCGTTGCTGCATGACTCCAGGCCTTAGTGAGAGCTTCAAGACGACCAAGTTCTTTTTGATTGAGGAGGGTAATTTTTCGTCGTAGGCTCCCTCGACTTTCTTTCAGTTCGTACATATGGTAGTCATCGCGAAGTATTTGTGTGATGATAATCTCCCCTCCTCGTTCCATGTCGTCAAGGAGTTGGTGATACGTATTTGTGATCGGACCGAAGTTTCCTTTTTGATACGTCAGACCACTCATACTCTTCTTGGTGTCGTAATAGTTTCTCATGTCTGCTAGGTATAACAGGCACGCCAGTTTTGTTTTTTTGAGCACAACTCCTTCAGTCTTTGCAAAACGAAGTACTGCCAAGATCATCATTTTGTATCGCTCACGATCAGGTTTATTGTTGTGAATAAGATCGTCAAGGGTAATGCCATAGAAGTTGGTGATTGCCAGCGCTTCGGTTAATGTTAACTCACGAGTACCGTGTTCAAGACCAAGATACGAGGTTCGCGACAACGACAATTGTTTGGCGACTGTGGACTGAGATATATTTCGTTCGGTACGAAGATAACGAAGTAACTGAGCGTAAGATGTGGTTTTCATGTTCATATAGTATACAACCCCTGTTTGATATTTGGACAAGCTCGGGAGTGCAAAAAGCGCCCGGTTTGGGCGTTTTTGCAAACGATACATATGGCACGTCGCGTTGTCTAGAATGGTGCGTGGGTGGCGAGACTCCTAATGTGAGGAAACGGTTTCTCTTCATGTTGCACCACCCGAACTATGCCGACGATGGTCAGTATCAAGCACCCAAGGTTACCGAGTGAAATTATTGGCAGAATGATGAAACTCGACATCCTAAATATTGAGAGTACATAGATAGCGAGTTCAACACCAAACATGACTATTCCCTGTTTGGTGTGATACTGCACAAATGAATTATCTTTTCCGACGAGATACCATAACCACGAGTGGTCCTAAGTGCGCGAGAATACCTAAGAGTGTTCCGTTGCCCGGATTGATTGGTGTGGGGTTGGAGCTGGCGACGTTTGATTTGATGGAGGCATAGTGAATAGTTACATGATCAGATTAATGATCACTAATTATGACCCTAGTATAGTACGAGGCTACCATCTCCACGAGTGCTCCGTGGTAAATCTTCCTTGGTGATAAATATCGTGTCACCTGGTTTAACGTCGCCACGAATGATATGTGTGGCAATAATATCTTCAAGTACGTGTTCAATGGCATGTCGAATTGTTCGGGCGCCAAATTGACTATTGTGATATTGCTCGACGATCAGGTCCGGCACAGTTGGTTCGACACTTAGGGCAAAGCCTCGTTCGCGGACTCGCAGTCCCAGAGCAGTAATAAGTTGGTGTGCAATAGTTACTTCTTCTTGTGTGGTGAGTGCATCAAAGAGTATGACATCAGTAAACCGTCCAATGAGTTCCGGTGTCAGCGCTCGTGTTCGAATGATATGGGCGATGATATCACTATCAAGGGTAGGACTATCGGTTCGTTTGTCTCGTGTGCGGGCAATCAAATCACTCCCGGCATTGCTCGTGGCAATGATGATATAGGGTCGAAAACGTAAGACTGCTCCACTATAGGTGGTTATCTGCCCTTCATCGAGGAGTTGTAGGCAGATCGCTTGGACGTCAGTATGTGCTTTTTCAAACTCATCAAAAAGAATGATTCCTCGGGGATGCATTTGCAACTGTGATTCGAAAAAACTCGGGTGGGTTTCACTACCGATGAGTCGACTAAGCGCTTCATGATCTGCGAACTCTGACATATCAAATCTGAGCATTGCAGTTTCGTTACCAAAATATACTTTAGCAAGAGTTTTGGCTGTTTCTGTTTTACCGACCCCACTCGGGCCTAAAAATAGAAATGAGGCTTGCGGTTGCGTAGTATCAATGAGTGACGCTCGTGTACGTCTCAGGGCAATGCCAATGGCATTGATAGCGCGACTCTGCCCCACGACTTCTTGTTGCATAATTCTTTCAATCGACAACAGTATGTCGCGTTCGTTTTCAGTTAACGGTCCAATGGGGAGATCAAGTAGGTTGCCGAGGCTCCGCTCCGCCATATCATGTGTGATAATTGGTTGGTTGGCATACTCACGGGCAATGGTCGAAGCGATTTCTTGGACACGAGCGCCGAGTGGCACATCGTAGGCATAAACGGTTTTTGTGATGGCGGTTAGTGCATGGTAGCTGAAGACGGTCTTCATGGTAGCTTCAATGCTATAAATATATGTGGTGAGATAGCGAAGTAAAGTCTCTTCTGTGAGCGCCTCAACTACTACTTCCTCGCATCGTTTCACCAGTGGCAATTCGGTGCGTTTGAGATTTGGATAGGTAGTTGAGGTACTAGTAATGATTACGTGGATACGGTTGGCGGTTAAAAACTCTTCAATAATATGAGTAAAGAGGACTCCCTTTGTAGCATACCGTGCCGCTACTCCTTCTAACTCGTCGAGCACAATTATCATATTTCCAGCGTCACTGGCTTCTGTTAATACCCTCCGCAGGGCAGACTCAACGTCAATGGTGGTTCCGTTCTCAAATAACAAAGCGTCATGATCAATAGTCATGATACTCATAGTATTAATTGATCCAAGCGCCGTTCCGACAATAAACGAATGTTGCAATTTTTCGATCAACATACGGTTAATGTCAGTATCAGGGGCAATTAAGAGGATGTTACTATCACGTCGTGATTGTAAAATTGAGTGAAGGAAATTGAGATAGTGTTGTTCAAATTCATTTGGTGCGGTCACGTTGGTTGTTACTGGTTTCGTGTAGGGGACATAATCACGCCACGCCCCCAGTGTCAGTTCACGACCGAGCGATCCTCGACGACCGAGAACATCACGACTCCACCAGCGTTCCTGTCGTTTGATTTGGTAGTAATGGCCCATGACTAAGTGGGCGGCTCCGAGGAGTGTGTCATTGGTCACGCCGTGTGATTTCATGAATGTGACAAAACCACTATCATGAGTCATGATTGCTTGCACAATATCGATAAGCGTCGTTGATCGATTTGATACTGGGCTAATAACAGTACTTTTAATACAGAGCCGGTTACTCGTAAGCCATTGCATTACAAGTGGTTTGCTTAATTCAGCACGAATATAGATGTGTTGACCAAATGATGATTCAAGAAATGCTCCCGTGAGATCATCTTGTCCATGATAGAGCACTGTCATGGCGTCGTAGGTAAAACCGTGACGTTCATAATTACCGCTGCCGGTTATTGAGTTGAGACCGGCGTAATACGTAGCGTTTGAGAATAGACGAATCGCCAATAAATCAATATAGAGAGTCAGTACGATACACAAAATACCAATTGGTATTTCGTTTTCGACCCAGAGTCCGTACTGCTGATTCGCAAATAAAAAACCAGTAGTGAGAACGGCTAGGAGTAAACAAACACCCCGCCAATGATCTTGCTTAAAACGAGGAAAATAGGTTTCCAATCTAATCACCGCTTGGTGCTGTGGGGAAATGAGAGGAGCCATATTACAGAGCAACCATAAGTACCACCCCACCGTAGATACCAAGGAGTATCGTGAGTATGGGTAACCCTAACCAAATCATGTACCCACAAACACCGATACCGATAAGGGCGCCGAGGCTAATCAAGCCGGTGATCAGGAGACAGCTGCGGACGAGCAATCCAACCAAACGAGACAGCGTATTCATGACACGTGCTTCGAGCCAAGAACTGATGGTTCGTGTTGAACTCTCAGTCATTCTTTTGTACGGAACAAAAAGTGTTTTTATGAGTAAGGGTATAGAAAAATAGGCTACAATAAACCACCAAAAGTTTTTAAGTATACGAAGATATACTATGAGAGCATTGGTGTAATGCCAACGATAATACTCGCCCATGAGTCCGAAGAACATACGCTATTAGTATACCGCAGTACGTTCATATATATGTATTGTATACACAAAATGCCACCAGTTTGGTGGCATTTTGTGGTATGAGGTTGATTGGAATCAACACTTATGCACGACGAACGTCCTTGGCAGCTGGACCTTTTGGACCCTGCTCAATTTCAAAGGTAACCTTTTCACCTTCAGCGAGTTCATCAAACAATCCGTCTACTACATTTTGGGCATGGAAGAATACATCTTTCCCGCCGTCGTCAGGCTTGATAAAGCCGAAGCCCTTATCAGTCTTACGTACGATTGAACCTGTCATATTATTTATTTATTTTTTAAACAAAACGTCACTACACCTGATCAACGTTGTCCTTGCCTCAAGGAGTTTTAGTTTCGCTGGTTCTATTAAAGCACATATATAGATAAATACAAGCCACTGCGTCCAAGCGCTGTATTATAGGGAACGGCTGTGCGGCGCTGTTTGATGTCGTCATGCCGATAGTGACCAAAAGGAAACGTGTTTCACGGCTACATATATATGATAGGATAGTCTCAACGACGTATGAAACTATACTCCTGGAACGTAAATGGCATCCGTGCGGTACACAAAAAAGGTGATTTACAAAGGTTTTTGGCCGAACATGACCCCGATATCCTCTGCTTACAGGAAACCAAGGCACAGCGTGAACAGACCGAGCTAGACCTTGGGGAATATGAAGAATACTGGTGTAGTGCCGAGAAAAAGGGCTACTCCGGCACGGCGATTTTCACCAAAATAAGTCCCATTTCGGTGTTTTACGGTTTACCGGCCGATATAGCGGGCCAGTTTGCCCTCACAGACTCCTACGGTGACACGACTACTGAAGGACGGATAGTCACCCTTGAATTTGAAGGCTTTTTTGTTAGTACGGTTTATACCCCAAATGCCAAAGACGACCTTTCCCGTATCCAGATGCGGCAGGCTTGGGACCCAGCCTTCCTTATGTACATGAAACGGTTGGCGACAGAAAAGCCACTTATCTACTGCGGTGACTTTAATGTGGCACACACAGCCCTTGACCTCGCCCGACCTAAAGAGAACGACGGCAAAAAAGGGTTCACCAAGGAGGAACGCGCCGGCTTCGACGCCATGCTCGAGGCTGGCTTCATTGATACCTTCCGTCACCTCCACCCCGAGGAAGGAGGCCAGTACACCTGGTGGTCACACTGGGGTGGCGCCCGTGAACGTAATGTCGGCTGGCGGATTGACTATGTGATGTGTTCCCCCGAATTAGTCCTTCACCTCAAGTCGGCACGGATACATCCATTAGTGTTTGGCTCTGACCATTGTCCGGTATCGGTAGAGCTCACCATACCACTGTCAAATGAATAGAAAATAAGAATACACAACCTGAGATTGTCAATATAGACTCATGAGTGTGAAAATTACCCTTATTTTGTAAGGGCAATTTTAGTATTGAGAAGGCCTGTCCTTTATAAAGGACAAATTGTTTTCACCAATCCACAGATATCCACCGTGTTGTCCTTTACGACAATCTATAAAGGACATACTATACAGGTAGGCCCAGAGAGGGCGCGCAGGAGTCTCCAGAGTTCGGTTCATAAAAGACATTACGATTCGAACCCTGGAGGCACCCCGTAAAGAGTACATTGTAAAAAAAGAATTACCTCCAAAAAAATTCTAACGCACAAAAAGAAGATCCAACCACAGAGAAATCTTCTTACATGATTAGCGAAGGTCGGCTGAGATGGACTTACGCTGGTATATGCAAGTAACATTGATTTCTCATTTTATAAGAGCTTAATTTTTGGTCAGATTACACCTATGTAACTCCAAACTGAGACTTAGTCTCAATAACCAAAGCTCGATAAAAGGTCTTGGGGCATCGGCAGTTGAAATATTACTTCGACTTACGATCTCCCAAGGCCTTTTTCTATTTTATCACTCACTATTGGCGCAGTGCTTCCGCAAACTAGGGATTCCCGCTCCTCAATGTATGTCTATATACACCTCGTCGCTGTCGCCCTAGTTTCCAAAACCCCTGCATCCAATATTGAGGCTAAAAATCACATTTTACTTTCAGTCCAGCATTAGTTTCTGTCTCAAAAAATCCTCATCCAAAAATCCATTTTATACACCTCCTTCGTCAAAATGGCGATTTCCTTCGCTTGGCTTTGAAAAATAACCCCAAAATTCCGAAGCGACCCATTACTTTTTGTTTAGAAAAGGCTGGGAGTGCATAACCCCAGCCTTTCCCCTCCCCAACAACTTATTGTAACCAAGTCTGTTTTGATTGTGATGCTAAACTATCAAACTCATGATAATTGTTTGTAATTTCCTCCCCGATACTTATATCTTGGTTGGCTACAAAAAACGGCTCCTGAGAGAGGTTTTTATCAAATGCGACAGAAATGTTATTGTCCGGTGAATGATTTGTATATAAAGCCGGGTCATTTTCTGGTGGGTATACCCATCTTCCTGTTGTGGCCGATAAATATGCCACACGGCGTAGTGCTAACTGCTCCTCAGGTGAAAGTTTATCAAAATCTTCCTTTACTAAAGTTTTGTCGTGGTTTTCATCAAATATCCATACCAGTGTCCCTTTGGGTATCAGGCTGAGTGCAAAGACACCCTGACCGTTAATTTTTGATGCCTTAATCTCTACCGGTATCTGATACATAACTGTTTACCCGACCTTGTGTTCCCGGGCGATGGCTTTGAGTGCCGCGGCTTCCTCCTCAGCCTGTTTGTCTTTACCGGCGTCACCGAGTGCTTTGAGTGCCGTTTCATCAAGTAAAATCAACTCTTTGACACGGTTATCCAGATATTCTTCACTATTTTTCCCTGGGTCTACCAACACCTCTTCGAGTAGTGCATGCAGTATATATCCAAGCTTTTTCCCCGGCTTTTCCCCAGTGAGCGCCATAATTCGGGTCCCATCCATCTTGAGCATTTTAACTGATATTGGGTCACGCAGGGCCTCGTCCACCATGGCTTTGTATTTGCGGAAGCGAAATGGCTGCTCTTTTGGCCGTCCAGTACCAATGCGGTCGCAGACACGGAGGTTGAGGAGGTTTTCAATCTGATCTTCCCCTACTCGGGTAATGGTCCGACGGACCGCTGCGAGGGTGATTTCTTCGGTGTCGGCAAAAAACATATGCCAACGCACGAGATTCTCGACCGTATCGATGGTTTCGCGCGGCATTTTGAGGCGCTCTAAGATGCTTTTGGTCATACGAGCACCGACCACCTCATGGCCAAAGAAGGTGTAGAGCTTATTTTTGCCACCGGTGCGTTTGGTCGCTGGCTTACCGATGTCATGGAGGAGAGCGGCGAGGCGCATTTCAAGGCTATAACCTTTGTCCGCTGCCGCTTGGAGTGTCCGGAGGAGGTGCTCGTAGACATCGTACGCGTGGATACCACCCTGCTCGCAGCCAATTGCTGCTTCAATTTCAGGCAGGATGTACGGCAATAACCCCAGTTTCTCGAGGAAACCAATCCCCTGCATCGGAGTCTCAGATAAAACCAGCTTTTGGAACTCGGTACTGATACGTTCGATGGCAATCTGTCCGAGACGTTCACGATTAGCAAAAATACCCTGCATCGTCTCGCTATCAATGGTAAAACCAAGCTGGGCGGCGAGGCGTACCGCTCGCATCATACGGAGTGCATCCTCAGCAAAACGTTCGTTGGGGTCGCCGACCGCCCGTAAGCGCTTGGCGCGGAGATCCTCCAGTCCCTGGTAGTGATCAATAATAGCGAGGTCGTGGGGGCGTAAGGCGATAGCATTTACCGTAAAGTCCCGCCGGGCCAGGTCTTCCTCAAGCGACACCCCAAAGGTGACCGAGTCTGGCCGACGTGCATCACTATACTCCCCTTCGCTGCGGTATGGGGTGACTTCAATGACCGCGAGCCGCAGGTCTTCACTATCAGTTTTAACTCCGACGGTTCCGTAGTCGTTATTACAAAAGCTGTCTTCAAATAAGGAAATAATCGCTTCAGGTACGGCATCGGTCGTAAAATCCCAGTCTTTTGGGGTTTTGCCGAGGAGGAGGTCACGCACACAACCACCCACGAGATAGGCGTCATAGCCGGCACTGCGCAGTCTGTCTGCAACCGCCCGGACTGCGAGGGGAATATCAGTCGTCTCAATCATAGATAGGGCTATTGTAGCAGAAAGTCTCCCGTTTGCCCGCTTTGCGTTATACTGCTGTGAACCCCTATGCGTGTGCTTATCGTTAATAACGGTGTTAGGTTTCCCAAGCATATAGCAGCCTTGTTCCCCTACGATGAGGTTGAGGTGGTCGGAGCGGCAACGATAATGGGGACGTATCCACAAGCACCACATGATCTCATCGTGCTCACTGGCAGCAATCATCGTCCCATTCCCTACTTTCGGACTGAATTAGCGTCAATACTCGCCTGGATACCAGAGCAGACGAAACCACTCTTGGGGATTTGTTACGGTGCCGAGCTGATTGTGGAGGCCTACGGTGGCAAGCTCCATCATCTTGGTCCTGAAAATAAAGTAAAAGGCTTTTTTGCTAACGCGATTCCAGAAAACTCCTTTAGTCTACCGTCACCCCTTTGTCTCTATGAAGGTCATCAATGGATTATTGAATCGGTGGCGCCGCCGCTCTATCCGATATTGCCCTCAGCTCGGGGTATCCTCATGTTTGGCCATGAGTCACGGCCCCAAATCGGCACCATCTTTCATCTCGAGAAATACCAGGACGAAAGTGACGGCCTCCTTGTCTTTGCTGCCATCTTACAGCATTTCAATCTTCGCTAATTGAATTTTGGGTCAAAATTCTCACTCCCGCATTCGAACAGATATGATATGATACTGATATGAAAGCTTTGGTTCAACAAAAAGCGAAAGCCATAGAATTACGCAAACGTGGTTATACGTATAAAGAAATTCAAAAAGTCGTGCCAGTGGCTAAAAGTTCTTTGTCACTTTGGTTTCGTGATCTACCGTTATCTAAAAGTGAAAAAAAGATTTTACAACAACGCAAAGACGATAACATAAGTAAAGGAAGGATTAGGGCAGCTGGCATAGCACTTATTCATCGAGAGGAGCAAATTCAAAGATTATTTGAAGAAACAAAAAAAGAATTTTCCCGACACTGTCATAATTCACTTTTTCATACAGGCGTTGCTGTATATTGGGCAGAGGGAGCAAAACGAAGTAATCAATTCTTGTTTGTTAATTCTGATGAATCGATGATTGCACTTATGTTGAAGTGGTTAATAACTTTCACTGGATATCAAATGCATGAGTTTGGTTTTCGTTTATATATACATGCACCTTATGCACAGCAAGATCTGGAATCGTGGTGGCAACACTATCTCGGTGTATCAACCTCTCAATTTAGAAAAACCATTATAAAACCGACGAGTCTTGGTATAAAAAAGCGACCAAATTATAAAGGATGCCTCCGTATCGAAGTACCGAGAAGCTCGATATTACTTCTGAAGATGAAGTTCTTTATAAATTTACAGGTTGAACATCACCTCAAAAAGTAGTAGACTGCCCCCACTGCACCCGTGGCCTAACGGATAGGGCAGCTCGCTTCGGACGAGAAGGTTGGGGGTTCGAGTCCCTCCGGGTGCACAAACCGGCCGGCCCAAATGCATACGCATTTGGGCCGTTGCCGTTTGTAGCACCCGGTGGGACTCGAAAGACTGCTCCGGGGTCCCCTTTAGGGCCGGAACAGTCCGGGTCGGGCGAATGAGATATTTTATGAGGAACGAAATAAAATCTCCATGAGCGTGACCGAGTCCTATACTGGTCCTGTAAGGACCGAGTCCCTCCGGCAAGCCATCACCTTACCCAAACACCACTTCCATCAATTTCTCTTTCACTTCACCAAACGCTGTCGCATTCATTGGTCGTACCGGATAAGTGCGGTTTGATAACAGCGCAAAGCCTTTTTTGTTTAGTAAATCACCTGCCATAAAGCACCCTGTAAAACCACTCTTAACAACCATCTGACGGTGATATTTTTCAAGCAAAGCATTATTTTGGTCTCCCCACCCGAGCGGCGTCAGGATCGGCAGTAAATTTGGAAATTGTTCTTCTGTCCAGGCTTTTACCATGTGATCACTAAAAAATGTTTTTGTACTCGTTTTTCCGCTTTCGATGGTCATCTGCAAAAAAGAAGCAATATCTTTTATGCTCGCAAATAAGCCGGCTGCCCCATTGCTGATGTTTCCGGCAGTAGTACGGTCCGTAAATTCATCATGGACAGTTCCCTGCACCAATCCTCGTTCTGGCGTTAGTTCTGTTGGCTGAATTGTATTCATCTGCTCTTTTGACGGATTAAAGGTGGCAGTGTGCATGAGGAGAGGATTAAAAATCCGTTCTTGCACCAACTCATAAAAGTTTTGGCCAATTGCTCGTTCTATCACTTGCGTCAAAACAAATGCAGTGATGTTTGAGTACATATAATTTATCCCCGGAGCGTGTTTGAGAGGATATATAATTGCATTTTTGGCTACTTGGTCCGGTGATAGTGTGCCAAGGAGAGATTTTGATCCACCAGGAATATCATAATCGAGCGTATATGTCATGAGATGCCCAATCGTGGCGTGGGCTTTTTGTGGTTCTGATACAAACTCTGGTAGATACTTCCCAACTGGTTCATCAAGGGAAAGCACTCCTTCGTCTACCAGTTGCATTGCTACAGCCATCGGTCCAACAATCTTGGTGAGTGATGCACAATCGTAGATTGTATCAATTGTCACTCGCGGTGCGTTAGTTTCGTACGTGAAATTACCAAATGACTTGTAGGCAACACTGCCAGCGCTGACAATAGCAAAATTACAGCCAGGGAATACATTTTTTGCCACGGCCTGATCAAGCAGACTGTCAATTTTTGGATCCATCACCAGACATCTTACCAGTAATTGCATCTAGAATCACCAATCTTGAGACTCCTATCACGTTTGCTGTTGATTTTGTTATACTACTTTGTATGAACATCACCAAAATTGGCCAGTGCTGCCTCCTTATCGAAACCGCGGGTAAGCGTATTCTTACCGACCCTGGACGCTTTACTACTGCGCAGAATGATCTAACTGCTATTGATCTTATCCTGATTACCCACGAGCATGCCGATCATCTCCATAGTGACTCTATGGCACAGATAATGAAGAATAACCCACAAGCCCAAGTGGTCACCAACGAAAGTGTTGGTCGAATGCTTACAGAATTAGGGATTGCCTATAGCGTGCTCGAGGAAGCAGTAGAAACTGATGTCTGTGATGTCTGTATTGAAGCTCGTGCTGGCAAACACGTGGAAATTTTTGGTGAATTCGGACAGGTAGAAAACACCGGATTTTTTATCGATAAAACCCTCTTCTACCCGGGTGATGCCTACCTCAATCCAGGCAAACCCGTACCAATTCTTGCCCTACCCGTCTCTGGTCCCTGGTGCGCAATCAAAGATGCGCTCAATTACGCTGTCACCCTTGCGCCGAAACAGGCTTTTCCGGTACATGATGCGGTATTAAATGATGATGGTATGAACTTGGTCCATGGACTCTGTAAAAATCAGCTGGCCAACCATCAGATTGATTTTATTCCGATGAAAAACGGTGATACGCAGCACTTTGCCTAGTTATGGAACTCTCCGAGCGCTGTATCGCCCAGTTTGAAAAAGAAGATTGGCCTTATATCTACGAATGGCAAGATAAGCCCGGCACCGTCTATCCCGAGCATAGTCATGTTGGTAAAGTGGCGTTGTTTGTCACTGAGGGTTCGATTGATTTTACGATTAATGGAGTAACCACAAACTACAAAACCGGTGACCGCATTGATGTTCCACCCACCACTCCACACTATGCCGTAGTTGGGCCACAAGGTGTGCAATTGGTCGTCGGTGAAGAGATTGACGGTGATTCGTAATCCGCCTCGTCCTGGTATATGTAACGTCGGTATCCCCTACCGGCGCTCCATTTGCAGTAGAAATGAACATTGCTAGTACTATATAATATACGAACTTTGCAATACTCATTATGACCCACTACAAGCAAGAAGCCTATGAACAAGCCGTCGCTTTCCGTCGGCGTGGCTTCACGTATGCGGAAATAGCCAAGATTTGTAACGTTTCCAAAGGTACGGTGAGTAACTGGCTGCGACACGAACCATTCTCAAAAGGAGTGGCCAAAGATAATCAAAAGCAGGCAGTCATTCAAAACACCAAACGCCTCGCGCTTATCAATAAAGCTCGAGTAGCGGAACGCCGCCACCAGTACACCGAGGCGCTACGCTCGGCCGGGACGGAGTATCAGCACTATCGCCTCTCTGCCCTGTTTATCGCTGGCCTGACGCTTTATATGACCGCTGGAGACAGCAAACAACCGAGGCTTATCCGCCTGTCTGGTAGCCGCCCAGAGCTCCACCGGCTCTTTATTCGCTTTGTGACCACCTACTTGGGTGTAGCTAAAGCTGATATACGCTTCTGGCTGCTCCTCTATCCTGATCATGATGAAGTGGCCAGTATGAAGCGCTGGTGCCAAAAAACCACTCTATCTCCGGCTCAATTCTACAAGAACCAGGTTATTCCCAGCCGTACCCAGAAAGAGACGTTGCATTTTGGCGTCGGAAATACGGTGATTACAAACACATTGCTCAAGAAAAAGCTCCAAAAATGGATATCCCTCCTCGAAACAGAGTTGCAGAAGAAATGAACCTTGGTCATATGCTAATATAGTATGAATGAGAACAGATAAAGATAGGGCTTTTATGCTTCGTAAAGAAGGTAAAAGTTACAATGAGATAGCGTTAGCCCTCAACGTCGCAAAAAGTACTCTTTCCAACTGGTTCAAGGGACAAGATTTTTCGGAAGATATCAAACGCGCCCTAACTATAACGTCACAGACCAAAAGCACTGCACGATTACAGGTCTTGAATCGAGCTAGAGGAGATCTATTGCAAGCCTACTATACTCAAGCGGAGCGAGAAGCCAGCGAAGAACTGATAAAATATAGAGACAATCAGTTATTTATAGCTGGCGTTGTCGCGTATTGGGGTGAGGGAGATAAATCAAAAAGTAGTTTAGTTCGTTTAGCCAATACTGATCCTCAAATGATCAAACTGTTCAGACAATTTTTACTCACATTTTGCTTGGTTCCGCCAGAAAAAATACGCGGGGCACTATATTTATATGAAGATTTGGACGAGACAGAGTGTAAAAAATATTGGGAAAATAACACTGGATTACAAGTCTTCCATAAGACAATGGTCTTACCAAGTCGTCACAAAACCAAAAAATTGCCATATGGAACATGTACCATTCTTGTCAGTAACACGTACTTGAAACGAAAGTTGCTAACTTGGATTGACCAAATTCCCAAAATAGTATTAAATACATTACCTTCGGGTGACAAATAAATAAAAGCAGCTATGGTTAAGTGGTATAACATGACATTGCCAATGTTAAGTCGAGAGTTCGATTCTCTCTAGCTGCACATATGAAAAACCCGCTTCATTGCGGGTTTTTCATATGTGCAGCTAGAAGCGAAACTTATGCAAATAAAGCCTTTTGCAGAATCGAGGCGCGTTTCCGGTAGATTATAAGCCTAGCGAAATAATGTAGCCAATTGGGTGACTTAGTCCGGTAGGGATCAAGTCTCTCTAGCCGCTGCAATGTTAACTGAGCGAAAACCTCAACCTTAACGACTACCCCAACCGCCAAAGTCTTGATTTTCCTAACTATAATCAGTGTTAGTAGCACAAACTATGGGCAGACATCGCAAAACAGTGCATAACCGTGTGAACATGTGTATAAAGGACATGTCTCAAAGACACGATTCTTTTACAAAAAACCTTATTTTATATGGCTACAATCTCAAAGCCGTGGATATCTCATAGAAAATATGTGTGCCACGTGGCACACATTGCTTGTTAATGCTGGTAGAATATGGCTAGTAAAAGAAAGTGTTTTTGTTGTTACACATGAAACGGCTTAAAAGTTGAGGCTAAAGCAGTCGTTCTAGCATAACAAACTGGTATACTAGTTTCATATGGAACAGAGTGTCCGAAAAAAGGCACAGAATAACGAAACTGGTGCTCGCGGCGAGTCTATAGCCGCGGTATATCTAAAAAAGCAGGGTTTTCTGATTATTGGTCGGAATTATCGCAAAAAATGGGGAGAAATTGATGTTATTGCCAAAAAGTATGAAAAAGTACACTTTATTGAGGTGAAAACAGTTTCATATGAAACAAAAAGTAATCTAGAGCAGGCAGTTTCTTATGGAACCTGGCGTCCAGAAGAGAACGTACATCCATTCAAGCTCAAAAAGCTTTCCCGTGCCATCGAAAGCTGGCTGATGGAGCATAAATATGAAGGGGATTGGCAAATTGATGTAGTAGCGGTACGTATTGTACCACGTGAAACGTTTGCAACCGTAAAAGTTATTGAAAATATCATTATCTAGTAGTTTCATGTGCAACATTTTGGCTGATTTGTTTGTTGTTATCTGTAATGAAACATATCTTCCTGGATTTTGATCGAACTCTCTTTGATACCGAACGTTTTTATAACTCGCTGGAACTGGCATGGATTATAGCTGGCCAGCTGGGAGCTGATTTTGAGGTCCATCTATCCCGACGTCCTAAGTTTCATATGGAACGTACAGCAAACTGGTTTTACCTGCCATTTGGTGACTTTTGGTCGCCGTCAGGTGTAGGAATGTAAGTTTAGACTATCTGGATTAGCCTCACATTTTGATCAAATGTTCTACGTGGAACAGGGGAGTAAGGCCGATTTCATAAAAAAGTACCTCGATTCCGGTGTTTCATGTGAAAAGGTAGTTTTTATTGACGACACAATCGAGCATTTGGAAGCATTTGCTACGAAATTTCCAAACAGCACCGTCCTGCGGATGGCTAGGCCGGGCACAAAGGGGAGCGAGGTTATTGATGGTCGTTTTGGTGCTCTGTCGAGTTTAAATCATAGCACTAGTCTGAATAGTGTTTTGGGACTTTAAGATGTGGTTCGAAATGTGCTATGATTAAAGTTATGGATAAGGTCTGTCGCTATTGCCATAAGTCTTACCCAGAAACAGATTTCGGTGTGGCAAAAACTGTTGGTGAGAAAGTCTATAGAAGACAAAAATGCAGATATTGTTACCGAAAGACTAAGAATATTCTAAAATCCAAACGTCGTTCTATTATTGACGAACGAAAAGAGGAGTTAGGCTGTGAGAGATGTGGTATTCGTGATGTCCGGGTACTGGAATTTCATCATCGAGATAGTCAAACAAAAGATTTTGCTATTTCTGATTATTATTATCATCAGTTTGGCACAGATCGGTTGAATCAAGAGATAGCAAAATGCGCAGTCCTTTGTGCGAATTGCCATAGAATTTTACATTTTGAAGCACGAGCCAATTAGACAAAAATTTCTCGCTTTTTTTGATAAAGGGTGATATTATCACAGCCACAAACGAATATCGGGGTGTAGCATAATGGTAGTGTGTTCGGTTTGGGACCGAATGGCCGGAGTTCGATTCTCCGCTCCCCGACAAATAAACGAGTGGTGTCGCAAAATAAGACATAGTAAAACGAAGTTTTATTTTTATGACCAAGGGAGTGAAGTTTGTATTGTCATACAAATAAACAAAAAGCCTGTTTCGTATGAAACAGGCTTTTTGTTTGCTACAATTGCACGTATGCAACTTTGGTTTTGGGCGGCGGTCACTGGTATGGTATTGGCAGGGATTAGTAATTTTGGGTTCAAGATTGCCGCCAAAAAGGGTTTTGATGCCGATGTTTTTATTCTTTACTCGGGAGTTGTCTCGGTAGTATTTGCAGGAGCTGGCTTACTTATTCTCAGGCCAGATGGGGTAGTAACGCTTTTATTGGTTGTTATTACGGTAATTGCCGGAGGAGTTGCAGCACAGGGGGGCTCGCTTAAGATTGTTGCACTTCGATATATTGATACCACCATATTCTTTCCGCTATTTAAGCTCCTCAGTCCCTTTTTGGCGGTTTTAGCTGGTTTGATATTTTTTGGTGAACGATTTACGGCTCTCGAGTGGTTTGGTATTGCGCTCGGGCACCTCGTGCCGCTCCTCCTCATTAGTAAGGTTGAAAACAAACGCCAAAACAACCTCCTGATGGGATTAGTTATGGTGCTAGTAGTATCAGGAACATCAGCTCTGGCGGCCGCACTCAATAAGTACGTTATTGACCTGGGGATGAGTGAGTGGGAGGCACTCTGGTATTCATCGTGGGGTATTTTTATTGCCAGTCTCGTCATGATATCCCTAAAATTTCGAACGTTGCCATGGCGTTATATAACAGAACATACAACCAAGGATCTACTAAAAGCGTCTATATTCCGATCAATTCTCATCTGCCTGTCTTTACTCCTCGTGCTCTATGCGTATGGGCACGGCGGAGACTTAGGTATCGTGCAGACCATCCATGGGCTCTACATCGTCATTCCAATTGTGCTAGCGGTACTGATTTACAAAGAACACATTGATTGGAAGAAAGTACTGGCCGTCATATTGTGTATTGTTTCCCTCTTGTTTTTGGGATAATTGGGTTGTAAAAATTGTGATAGGAGCGTAAGGTAGAGGGCAATGATTACGTACTACTTTCGCACCATTAAAGACACTGAACTAAAGCAGCTCGATGCGGTGCGAACGGGGGTATGGGTGCATGCCGAATCACCGACCCCCGAAGAAATGAAGAAACTCCAGGCTGATTTCGGGCTTGATGCGGATATTATGGAAGACGCCGAGGACTTCTTTGAGGTACCTCGCCTTGAAAAATCTGATGGCGGTACGTATTTCTTTACCCGCTACCCGTATCGAGAGATCAAAGAGGATAGCGAAACCGCGCCACTCCTCATCATCATGGGAGAATCGTTTGTGCTCACGGTGGCGCTGCGTCCCGTACCGTTCCTTGAGCGGTTCTTTAGCGGCAAAGAGGCAGTAGTGACCACGCAGAAAGCCAAATTCTTTATTTTGATGGTGGAAGCCCTCACCAACTCCTACGATAGTGAACTGATTAAGCTGCGTAAAGCGGTACAAAAGGAACGGGTTCGACTCACGAAGATTGGGATGAAGGGGATTGAACGTCTCGTGCAATACGAATCGCGCCTTAATAGTATGGTGGATGCCTTGGTGCCGACGAACGCTTGGCTCCAGCAGGTGCCAAAAGGGAACTACATGCAGCTGTTCTCTGACGATATTGATGATATGGAAGATATTATCATCGCGAACAATCAGGTGGTGAACCAAGCTCGGTCTATTCTCAAGACTATTCAGAACATGCGTGGGGGGATTGAGGCGATTATGACCAGTCGGCTCAACAATTCACTTAGTATCCTCACGGTACTCACCATTCTCCTCACCGTACCGCTCGTAATCGCCTCACTCTACGGTATGAACATCAAGTTACCACTCCAGGATTCACCGTACGCGTTTGTATACATTTTGGGAGCCAACGCGGTTGTCCTGGCTGTTCTCAGCTGGTTTTTCCAGAAAAAAGGGTGGTTTTAGTTATGTAATAAGGCAATTAACCTTGCATAATTTAAAGATTGTTGTGGAATGCGCAACCTGTGGAAAACTTACTAGTTCCCCGTAAGTATTAGGCAGGGGCGCCGTCTACATATATAATGGTTTCCACATGGCGGGTTCTAAAACCACATCGACAGGCGGAAGCCAAGAGGAGCGCTTTTTAGAAGCGTTTTCTGAGTATAACGACGCTCTTTTCAGGCATGCTGCTTTACGTATTAGTGACCGTGAACGGGCGATTGACCTCGTACACGATACTTTTACGAAAGTGTGGACATACATCAAGAACGGCCATGAAGTGGAGCAGTACCGTCCATTTTTGTACAAGGTACTCAACAATCTCATCATTGATGAGTACCGCAAGCAACGGGAACAATCACTTGATGCGCTTTTGGCCCAGGATGGGGTAACCGAAGGCTCATTCTCTGAATTGGTCGAGGATACAACTGAGGCTCTCGCTGCCACGCTTGATGGGAAACAGGCATTTACCTTGGTTACAACTTTGCCTGATGTCTACCGCGAGGTACTCCTCTTCCGCTTTGTCGATGGGCTCGGACCAAAAGAAATTAGTGAACTGGTGGAAGAATCGGAGAATGTAGTTTCAGTCCGTATTCACCGTGGACTGAAGCTCTTACGCGACATGATTGAAGCTCGGAATAACCCCGACACGGCAATCAAGAAGAAAAAGAAATAATATACATAATGAAACGATTTAGCGAACAGTTTAAGAAACAAGCATCAAACATCCGTCTTTCAGCAGCGGAGAAGGATGTTCTTCGTGATCGACTCACTGCGTATATGGCGTACCACCCACTCACTACTTCGGTTGCAAAACAAGCATCAAGTACTCGCCGTACACTATTTCAAGAACCGTTTATTGAATGGGCGATGCCAACTCGTCTCTATCGCCAGCTGGTACTGGGCTGTTTTGCTTTTGTAATAATTGGTGTGCCAGTACTGGCTGAACGAGCCGTACCAGGGGATGTCCTCTATCCGATGAAAGTGCGAGTAAATGAAGAGGTGCGTGCCAGTCTCACCAGCGGTGGCTATGAGAAAGTTGCCTGGGAAACCAAACGATTAGAACGTCGCATTACCGAAGCGCGTATTTTAGCCAAAGAAGGAAAATTGACTCCAGAAATCGAAGCTGGTGTTATTGCTGCCGTGAGTGAGCATCAAGCTGCTACAACTGCTGAGATCGCCACGCTACGAAGCACTGATGCTGATGCGGCGGCGTTGGCAGAATTAGCCTTTGTCTCTGTTCTTGATGTGCAGTCAGCTGCTCTGCGAGCAGGAGACACGGCAAGTACCACTGAAGGTATGTCGACAGTCGCGATTGCGATGGCTCTTGACGAAGCGCAAGCGGAAGTGGCTCAGGTTTCGGAAGACACTGTTTCATATGACCGATTACTCGCTCAGTTAGAACAGGAAACAACCCGTGGACGTGAATTACTCTTGAGCATAAAAGATGATGCTTCTGCGCAGGAGTACGCCGATATTGAACGACGATTGGGAGATATCGAACGAAAGATTGTAACAGGCACAGCCCTCTATACTGAAGATACTGCTAAAGGGCAAGATCATTTAACGCAGACCTGGCGAGATATGCAAGTAGTATTGACGTTCATGACGGATATTGATGTGCGGACAACTTTGGCCATCGAGACGCTAGTCCCAATGGTACTGACCCCAGAAGAAGAACGAGCTTTGGCTATGACAGCCTATGACGAGGCCACATTAGCTCTAGTTAAAATTGAGCAAACACTCCCCGTCGTTACTGATGCCGGTATTAGCGATAAGGTTACTATCACGGTACCAAAGATAAAAACGCTTCTAGAGACCGCTTCCTCATCATTTGATACTGACGTGATGGTAGCGAAATCAGCAGCTCAAGAAGCCCGTGACTACACTCGTTCAATCCTTAGTCTGGCATCGTTTACTAATGAGAATCCAGATACCGCGACCATGATGATGGCAGCCAAGGTACCTGAAGCGACAAGCACCGCCACGACGACCGAAGGCGAAGCAAATATTGCCACGGAGATGGCTGACGATATATTTGGGACAACGCTCATTGAAGAGTAATAAACTATCACAAAAAGCGACTGGTCTCAGTCGCTTTTTGTGATCCTAGTTAATTTCTTGTGTTAATAGATTAGTAAGGAACGGTGTCATAGTAGTGGCAAAGATGCGAGCGCGAGAGGCGATATCGCCACTGAGGTGCTGATTTAGGGATGCGTTCGTTTCTTCGGTAATAGTGCGATTGATGTGGTCAATGGTGATAGCGCGGAGACTACCTGGACCGTCGGTTTCATCGTTACCTCTGGTGGCAATCATCCCAATCACGTAGCCGTCAGCGTTGACGACCGGTCCACCGGATGAGCCTTGCTGCCCCATACTGCTACCACGCAGTGCGAGGACATCGACATCCTGCTTACCAAAGGTAAAGAGCTCAGACACCGAGGTGGTAGCGCTTCGTGTACGGAGATTGGTGTCTGTGTCGCCGGCGGCATACACGGCAGGGTAACCAGCCGCAATCACCTCACCGCGAATTGATTTTTGTGTTAGTTGGCCATCGTAGAGGGGGAGGGCAGTGAATTTGGCTGGGAGCGGAGTATCATCAACCGACTTCGTGATATGTAATAGCGCATAATCACGTTCGCCGGTGCCGCTCGGAGCAGTGGCATCGATCAAGGAAGCATGTTCAGAGACCCAGGCCGGTGGGATGTAGAGTAGTTCAGCTACATAGCGGGGAGCAGCGGGGGAGCCGGTACGAATGGTACAAGTACTATCGCCAAGGGCACCTGAGGCCTCAAGGAGGAGGAACTGGGCGACGTGGGCATTGGTGAGGACGATACCATCTTCACTCACCATAAAGCCGGTACCAGTCGTCGTACGGATGGTGCGTTCGGTGGTGAAAGTACAGTAAATGTTTACAATAGCCGCCTCCGGATTGGTGGTGGGTGTGGCCGCGATAGTGGTACTGTCTATGACCGCTGCCTTTTGGTATTCGGCACTACGCTTCAAGATGTCTGGGATGCGGGCAAAGATAGATTCGAGTCGAGTCGGCTCGCTGCTTACGGTATCAGCCTGGGCTTCTGCCACTGGTGCTGATTCGGTGGGTTCTGGTTCGTCAGCACCAAAAAGATTCTCGATGCCGACAGCAAGATAGTTAGTAAAAGAGAGGTAGGCCATCAGTCCGGCCACCAAAATATCGATAATGAACTGCATAGGGGTAGTATAGCAAACTAGAGTGGCAATTTTCATTAAATGGTGCTAAAATCTCGGGACTTCGATAGGAGTGCAAAGCAGACAATTAAATATGCGGGCGTAGTTTAGTGGTAAAATGACTGGCTTCCAACCAGTAGATGGGAGTTCGATTCTTCTCGCCCGCACAAATCGGCCGAGCCAAACACGAAAGTGTTTGGCTCGCTGCCGTTTGTAGCGGGTGAGAAGAATCGAACCGAGCGTCGGGGACCCTCTGGGTCGACGCGAGTGGGGTGAGAAATGGGATGGGCCCCATTTCGCAAGACTCATTCTGCATATTTGTGAGCTATTCGAAACAAATAAGCGAATGAGTGGACAGGTTCTGTAAGAACCGAGCGAATGAGCTAGATTATGAGCTTGCGAAATAATATAGCCATGAGAGTGACCGATTCTTGTAACAAATATAGCTTGGTGACCGTCAGGACGATTCTTCTCACCCGCAAATTTTGCTATACTTCAATATCTATGAACATAACCAACATATACCTCAAATATAGAATTAACAAAGGTTTGCGAGAGCATATGATTCGAGTAGCCGCTGTTGCTCAGCTTATCTGCGACAAATCTACCGTTGAACTTGATACCAGGAATATTGTCACCGCCTGTCTGTTACACGATATGGGGAATTTAATTAAAGCAAAGATGGACAGTATGGCCGAGCTATACGAACCAGAAGGGGTAGGGTATTGGACTCAAGTGCAAGCTGAGATGAAAGAACAATATGGAGCCGATGAGCATTTGGCCACAGTAGCTATAATTAACGAAATAAATCCTGGAACCGAGGCGACAAGCTACGCTCTTGATGCTATTGGTACAGAAAATACCGCCACAGTACATGCTGGTAATTCTCTGGGAGCAAAAATCGCTACCTACAGTGATATGAGAGTTGGTCCATTTGGAATCATCAGCATACAAGAGAGAATGGATGATCTCCGTGCCAGATACATCTCTCGAAACAAACCAGGTTTTTCAGCAGAAGATATCGATGAGCGAGAACGGATGCTCAAAGATATTGAGCAAGTGATATTTGCCAATTCTAGTATAAACCCAGAAGACGTTAATGATGAGACAACTAAGTCAATACAAGAAAGTCTTCTCAATTGGGAGGTGTAATTGTTGCTATACTACCCCTATGTCTACCCGTTTCACCTATATTGGTTCAGCCTACCTATTCCTCATCAAAGATAATCAGATACTCCTCCAGCGTCGGTTTAATACTGGCTTTGAAGATGGTAACTATGGCGTACCGGCCGGTCACCTTGATGGTAATGAAACAGCGCGGGAGGGTTGCGCGCGCGAGATTAGAGAAGAGATAGGTGTCACGATAAAACCAGAAGACCTGACAGTTGTGCATGTTATGCATCGTAAAGCGGCAAAAGACGAACGCATTGATTTCTTTATGATTGCCAGTGTATTTGCAGGTGACATCATTAATAACGAACCGGATAAATGTGATGACCTCAGTTGGTTTCCATTAGATAACTTGCCGGTAAATATGGTTGGATACGTGAAAGACGCACTTCAAGCATATATGAACGGTGTGGTGTATTCAGAGTATGGTTGGTAATATACTCGATATGTCAGACCAGGAAATAATTGAAAAAACCGTTGAATTTGTAAAAGTAACCCTCGCCGAAGCCGAAGGAGGTCATGATTGGTGGCATATTAACCGTGTTTGGAACAACAGCAAGCTCATTATGGAAGCTGAGCAAGTCAACCGGCTTGTCGTTGAGTTAGGTGCCTTGCTGCATGATATTGCAGACTCTAAGTTTCATGATGGAGATGAAGAAATTGGACCAAAAACAGCGAGAACCTTCCTAGAGTCACTTGATCTTCCTACTGATGTGATTGAACATGTTGAAAATATCATCAGGCACATCTCATTTAAGGGTTCATTGGAAGGACAGAAGTGGATGTCTCCCGAATTAGCGGTAGTACAAGATGCAGATAGACTTGATGCGCAAGGTGCGATTGGAATTGCTCGTGTGTTTACGTATGGGGGTCATAAGAATCGCAAATTATACGACCCTAATATTCCACCAAGAGTAGCCATGAATAAGGAAGAGTATAAAAATGGCGACTCGACCAGTCTCAATCACTTTTATGAAAAACTCTTGTTATTAAAAGACTTGATGAATACTCAAACGGGAAAGAAAATTGCTACTGATAGACATCGGTATATGGAAGGGTTTCTTGAACAATTTTTTGCTGAATGGGAAGGGAAGCGGTAACAAAACAAAAACGCCCGGCTGAAGGGCGTTTTTGTTTTGTGATGGGAAATAGTGAAGATCCACTCTTTTACTACTTCCATAGCGTTATTACCTCCGCTACACGAATATTTTATCATAGAGAAACTATTGACGCGAGAGGATATGTATGGGGATTAATAGGGGATAGATATCGGTATAACTATGTGCAAAAACAAAACTCGTACCAGCGTGTGGTACAAGTTTTGTTTTTTGACTCTTTGATTACTTTACAGAATCCTTGAGAGCCTTGGCAGCGCGGAACTTTGGAGCGCGCATGGCTGGAACCTTTACGGTCTCACCGGTGCGTGGGTTACGTGCTTCGCGGGCAGCACGCTTCTTGGCTTCAAAAATACCGAAACCAGCTACTGATACCTGATCACCATCTTTAAGAGCAGCTTCGATACTGCCAAAAACAGTGTCTACTGCACGTTCTGCATCAGCCTTGGTTCCACCAAGTACTTCGTGCACTTTTGCGATGATATCTGCTTTGTTCATAGTACGGAAAATTTATTTGTACGTGTAATATTGTCTGCTCAAGTTGACGCTGAGCCGCGCTGCCGAAATGTTGGCTTAGCACCATTATATAGTAAGGATATTTTTGCGCCAACACTTCTCTTGGTAAAAATGTGTGTTGTAATATTGATACCGAAACTGATTATGATACGATACGAAGATGATAAAAATTGGCGTGATGGGAGCAATTGGTAGTTTTTCGGAACAGGCTGGAGAATATTATCGTAACAGTGAAGGGTTATTTGATAGCACTATCGTGCCACTGGTTACCGCCGAGGCGGTACTCGCCGCACTCGCAGAAAAAGCCATAGATAAAGCCATATTTCCGGTGATGAACAACAACGGCGGGCTGGTCATCGAAGCTATCCATGCACTGGCGAAATACCAGTGTAAAATCGAAAATATGTTTGATATGGACGTACACCATATGCTCTTGGTGGCCGAGGGTGTGACCAGAGACATAATTACAACTATCATTTCGCATGATCAGGCCATTAAGCAGTGTCGGGGATATCTCGAGCGGGAGTGGGTTGAAGCAGAGGTAATGCCGTACAAAGACACGGCCGCCGCGGCTGCCGATCTCGCGAGTGGCGTGTTGCCAAAGACTACGGCGGTGATAGCGTCACGCCGTGCCGCTGAAGTGTATGGACTCTCGATACTTGAGGCCTCAATTCAAGATGCAAAAATAAATAAAACGACCTTTGTCGTCGCGGAGCCAATACTGTAAAACGAAGGGGGCGGCCAGAGGGGGAGGATCCTCTGACCGCCGGGGCCTCAGTCGCTAGGGGGAGGGAGCGACCGAGGTAGATTGAGATGGGTGGCTGGAGAAAATATTCCCCAGGCTTGGCTGTGTAGATACATGAATTCGAGCCATGTGTTCACACAAAAACGTGTCGTAAAGAAGAACATGGGCGCGACTCCTTTCCTATTTAGCGTACGCCTGTTTCGTTCATACGGCGATAGGGAGGTGGGTATAACAAAAGCGGCCCGACCTCTGGTCGGGCAGCTTTTGTTATAGTTTACCGAGCGTATGAGACGACACGGGTCTCACGGATGACGTGGACTTTGATCTCACCGGGATAGCGAAGCTTCGCCTCAATAGCGGTCGCGATGGTGCGCGCAAGGGCGTGGGTTTCAAAATCATTGAGGGTGGTTGGGTTCACGAGCACACGGATCTCGCGACCGGCGGCAATGGCAAACGCCTTCTCGACGCCCTCAAGGGTGGTCGCAATCGCTTCGAGGTCAGCGAGGCGCTTGATGTAGTTCTCGATGGAATCACGACGGGCCCCGGGTCGCGCACCCGAGAGGGCATCACAGACCTGGACGATGATTGATTCCGGGGTTTCGTACGGATACTCTTCGTGGTGAGCCCGCATCGCGAGGATAACGGCTTCGTCGACACCGTACTTCTGCAAGATACGAATACCAATTTCAACGTGGGTACCAGCGACCTCGTGACTGACGGTCTTCCCAATATCATGAAGGAGAGCACCAGCGCGCGCGACGGCCACGTCAGCGCCCACTTCTTCAGCGATAATCGCAGCCATATTGGCCATCTCCACTGAGTGCCACAACACATTTTGACCATAACTGGTGCGGAAGTGGAGGCGACCGAGAATAGCGACGAGGTCCGGGTGGAGGTTCGGTACCCCAGCATCGTAACAAGCTTTTTCACCCATCTTGCGGACGGTCTGTGAGACTTCTTTGCGTGCGGTTTCGACACACTCTTCAATCTTCGCCGGTTGGATGCGGCCGTCTTTGACGAGGGCTTCCATGGCGACCCGTGCTATTTCCCGACGAATTGGATCAAATGACGAGAGGACGACGTAGCCAGGAGTCTCATCAACGAGCACATCCACTCCGGTAGCGCGCTCAAAGGCGCGGACATTCCGTCCTTCTTTACCGATCACTTTACCCTTGATGTCATCACTTGGAATTTCAACATGGGCGGTCATCACACTCGTTGGCATGTTGTTTCCGACGCGGTGGATAGCGGCGAGAAGGAGATTCTGGGCCTTTGCCTCAAATTGCTCTTCATTAAACATCTCAATTTTGCGGAGGTGGGTGACGAGGTCACTTGCTCGTTCGTGTTCCACTTTGTCTATGATGCGCGCGTAGGCTGCTTCACGGGTAATTCCAGCAATCGTCTCGAGTCGTTCATCGAGCTCATCTTTGCGTTCGTCGAGGCGGGCTTTGATAGCTTTGATTTCTTCTACCTTAGTTCGCAAGGCTTCTTTTTGGGAATCAATTTCAATCTGGCGACTATCCAAAAGCTCCTCCCGTTTTTGGAGGTGTGATTCTTTGTGATCAAGTTTTTCCTCGGTGGCTTTTTCCTCGGCCTTGGCTTCGGCGAGTAGTGTCTCAGCCTTATTTTCGGCTTTTTCGACTATTTTGAGAGCTTTTTCTTCAGCTTCGACGAGCTTTTCTTTGATGGAGAGCTCAATGGAGGCTTTTTTTCCAAGGGCATGGAGATAGCGGAGGTAGTATCCAGCGCCGATTCCAACCCCAAGACTCATGAATATCACGAGAATCGGCGATATTGGTGGCATACGTCAGGGACTAAGTTCAGTAAAAGGGGTGGCGAGGCGGTCAAAACTGTCGGTACGGTTGTGTTTTTACAGTACCAGAAAATTGATCATTTGTACATCGATCGCAATTTTGGTATTCTTGGTTTAGGCTAGCCAGAAGGAGATGGCGATGTTAACGTTCCTAAAAATTAGTAAGGTGATTGATGTTCTATGGAAGGGACTAAAAGCGCTCTTCCTATTGACCACGCCAGTTGCTCTTACGTACGGGGTGTGGCATGTGGAGTGGAGCTGGGGCAAAATCGCCCTCCTCTTCATCTTTGCTTGCGTTTGTTGGAATGCATTGGCGGATATGATTGTCGACCACCTAAAGGGAAAGAAGCGGCTCAACTGAGCCGCTTCTTCTTACTTGTAGATTTGATCAACGATACCATAGGCCTTGGCCTCTTCAGCATCCATAAAGTAGTCGCGGTCGACATCTTTTTCAATTTGCTGGAGCTTTTGGCCGGTGGCCTTCGCGAGCATTTTGTTGAGGCGATCACGGGTCTTCATGATGTGCTTGGCGGTGATATCGATGTCAGATGCCTGGCCGTAGGCACCACCTGATGGCTGGTGAATCATCACTTCGGCATTCGGGAGAATTGCCCGCTTACCCTTAGCGCCCTGTGAGAGGATGAGTGACCCCATCGACGCGGCCATACCCACACAGACGGTCGCTACGTCTGGCTTGATGTGGTGCATCGTGTCGATAATCGAGAGGCCGGCAGTCACACTCCCGCCCGGTGAGTTGATGTAGAGAAAAATGTCCTTCTTTGGGTCTTCGGCTTCGAGGAAGAGGAGCTGGGCCACGACGAGGTTCGCCATGTGATCTTCGATACCGCCGGTGATAAAGATAATACGTTCCTTGAGAAGGCGTGAAAAGATATCAAAGGCACGTTCGCCACCCTGGGTCTTTTCGATCACCATGGGGACGAGGTTGTTTTGGATTGGGTTCATTTCAGATTTCATAGAATATAAGGCTAGTTTGGCGCATTTGGACAATAACTGGCAGCGCACTCACATCCTAGCAAAAGGTAGGGAAAAAGGGAAATATGAAAAGGAGGCGCGAGCAAGCCCGCGCCTCCGTCGTTGCTTCCTGTCGGTATTCAGCTGGCAGTTTCGTCAGCCGTTGCGGTTACCTTCCGAGGCAGGATCTTCCCGGTCGTCTGGAAGACGATCAACTTCATCAGCTCCGGTGACGTCGGACTCTTCAGGGTTCGAGGTTCCCCTGACACTCGGGAGACGGCGGTCAGGACGACCATTCCACCGCCAGTCCCGATCGTCGTTCGGTTTCATGAACTTTTCCTCCTAACGCAGCCTTAGATGGTTGCTTGGCAATCCTACAGAGAAATTTATTGTTTGTATCAACCTTTGGGAGCAAACCCCTCGCCTTCAGGCGATTCTTTTAAGGTGGTACACTACACTCCATGCAACTCTACCGCAAGACCAGCCATACCGTCTTTGATTGCAAATACCACCTCGTCT
>JBJOPW010000008.1:0-45678 GCA_046050355.1 Candidatus Parcubacteria bacterium | reverse complement strand
TCCAGACGAGGTGGTATTTGCAATCAAAGACGGTATGGCTGGTCTTGCGGTAGAGTTGCATGGAGTGTAGTGTACCACCTTAAAAGAATCGCCTGAAGGCGAGGGGTTTGCTCCCAAAGGTTGATACGAAAGGCTTGCCGACCACCAGCGACGCTGTCATTCCGGCCGTCCGGGGTGAATTCTACGGCTACGCCGCCGTCTTCACGCCGAAGGAACCGCTTTACGTCTTCATGAAGTGCAAGTCGAACAAACAGCGGACGCGCGCCTTCGCGAGCGAGTACCCGCAGGAATGCAACCTTCTCTTCTCGTTCGCGAACGCGGAGATCCTGTCGATCCAGGCGACGGCCGCCGTGGACCTGCTCGACAGCAGCAAGGCGAGCCTGCTCGACGAGACCTGGGTCGCACCGGCGAACATCTCGGCCGAACGGTTCTATGGCCTTCGCTCGCGGAAAGACGAGGCCGCACTCGCTCGGATCGTCAGCGACGCCTGCCTCGATCAGAAGACGTCTGTTGCCTTGCTCGCAGGTCATGTCTACGCCGCGATGTCGAGGGCCGGCAAGTACTGCCTGTTCTACGTCGAAAGCGTCGACGAGAACGGCGTCCGTGTCGAGGCCTGCCACGTCCTTATCTGACACCAAGCCAAGATCGGCACCGCCGGGAGCACCACTCCCGGCGGTATTTAATTAACAGTCATAAGGTGCTATTGTTGTTACATGCTTAGTATTTTTCCTAATAAGTTAAAGCGGGGCGACAGAATAATGGTCGTTGCACCGTCTGATTCTCTTGCCAATATTTCTGATTCGGTACACCAGAAGGCACTGGAAAGATTTGCTGAACTTGGACTTGAAGTGACGTATGCAAAGAATGTTAGAGAAATTGATGAACTCGACTCATCGAGCATTACCTCAAGAGTAGCTGACCTTCATGAAGCTTTTTCAAATCCTGATATTCGTGGCGTTTTCACTGCTTTTGGTGGTTACAACTGCAATCAACTTTTGCCATATCTCGATTGGGATATCATAAAAAAAATCCTAAGGTTCTCATTGGATTTTCAGATACAACTGCTTTAAGTAACGCCATTTTTACAAAAACTGGACTGGTTACGTATTCTGGACCGTCATTTTCTCGCTTCGGACAAGAACTCTATTTTGAGTACACAATGGAGTATTTTAAAAGATGTATTTTTGCTGATGATAGTATCGACATATTACCAAGTGATAATTGGAGTGATGACTGGTGGTTAAAAGATCAAACGAGTCGCATTTTACAAAAAAATAGCGGTTGGGAAGTGGTCAATGAAGGATATGCAAAGGGTGTCTGTCTTGGTGGTAATCTTTCGACTTTTAATTTATTACAAGGCACTGAATATTTTCCTAATATAAAGGATTCGATTCTTTTTCTTGAAGACGACAGCGAATCAGCACTAGGTCATTTTGATCGTGATTTGGAATCTCTGACACATATGCCAGATTTTGATTCTGTAAAAGCTATTATCATTGGAAGGTTCCAAAATAAAAGTGAAGTAGATGGAAATCTGCTGAAGAAATCCCTACAAGCAAAAAAACATATCAAATCAATTCCAGTGGTGACCAATCTAGATTTTGGACATACTGATCCAATATTCACTTTTCCTATTGGTGGCGAGGTTGAGTTACATGCAACTGTCGACAGCATTAGTTTAAAAATACTGAAACACTAGTGGTTAATTGATTTAAATCTAGCTTTGGCAGCGAGACTTAATTCTGCTACTATACTTATATGAAAAAGCGACTTTTGACCGGACTACAGTCTTCGGGAGACTTACACATTGGCAACTACTTCGGTGCATTGAAACCCTTTGTCGATATGTACGAAGACTATGAAAGCTTCCTCATGGTAGCGGACTACCACGCGCTTACCTCAGTGCGTGAGCCAGAGGTCATGCGCCAGAATATCTACAATGTCGTACGGGACTACCTGGCTGCCGGTGTGGATCCGAAGAAGGCGGTTATCTTCCGTCAGTCAGACAACCAAGACCATATGGAACTCGGGTGGGTGTTTGATTGTATGGTGACGGTACCGTTCCTCATGCAAGGACACGCGTACAAGGATAAGGTGGCGAAGGGGATTGAACCAAACGCCGGCCTCTTCACCTATCCGATGCTCCAGGCAGCGGATATCACCCTTTATGATACTGATGTCGTACCAGTCGGGGAGGATCAACGCCAGCACCTCGAATACACTCGTGAGGCGGTACGAAAGGTGAATCAGTCATACAGCACCGAAATCCTCAAAGAACCAGAGACACTGATTCTCGATGCGGTAGGGATTGTACCTGGTACCGATGGCACCAAGATGTCAAAGAGCTACAAGAACACCATTCCACTGTTTGGTAGTCGGGAAGAGCTTCAGAAAGCCGTCATGAGTATTGTGACCGATAGTAGTGGCGAGCGACCAGAACACGTGTACGCCATTCACAAACTCTTCAAGACCGAAGCAGAGCTCGCACCTCTCTACGAAGCCAATCAAGGTAAGTATAAGAACCTCAAGGACGCGCTGGTCGAAGATATAGATACGCACCTCGCCCCAATGCGTAAACGCCGCAACCAAATCACTGACGCTGATGTGCGAGCAGTCCTCGCTGATGGGGTCACCCGCGCCAAAGAGATATCAGGGCCAGTGCTGGAACGTGTTCGAAAGGCGATTGGTATTAGTCTCTAGCATGAAAGGACCAGATTCGCAGTTTAACCAATACGAAGAAGAAGGGGTGCCAAAGGTAGTGGCTGATACAGCTGCCAAGATTGCGTTTTTCCTTGGCGGGCTGAGCTATGATTGTGAAGCCGAAACTGAAAATAACACAAAAATCATTAGCTTTACCGAAGACACCCAGATGACCCCAAACGTGTTTAGCGAATTGCAGGATGATTTTGCCCAACCGGGGGTAAAGATAAGTTTTGATGAAGACAGACAAGTTATTGTAGTGGCTCCGGTGAGAAATTGACATTTTGGCCAGGTCTGGCAGAATGAAATGAACCAATGACGCGGCTGACAACCGCCGAGGTAGAAGAGGGAAGAAAGAGACCAAAGTAGGGTGGCACCGCGAATACGCAATACTCACTATTGTAATCGCCCCTGCACAAGTATTAAGTAACTAATATTTGTGGAGGGACGATTTTTCGTTTCTCCGTAACTCAAAAACTATATGACTCGAACATTAATCAACGAACTCAATACTCACATCGGTGAGACGGTTATTATCAAAGCGATTGTCGACGTCCGTCGCGACCAGGGGAAGATGGCTTTCTTTGATTTTCGTGACCGCAGTGGCATAGTCCAAGGTGTCGTCTTTGGGAAGCCTGAGGTACTCGAAGTCGCGAAAGAGGCCGGGAACGAATCAGCCGTTGCCATCACGGGTATCGTGAATAAGCGACCTGAAAAGATGGTGAACGAGAAAGTACAAAACGGTGATATCGAACTTGAGATCACCAACATCACTATCCTCAACAAGGCCGAGTCACTACCGCTCGAGCTTGATAGCGAGTATGGTATCGAAGTCCGCCTTGATAACCGTCCGCTCACCCTCAAGAGTAAGCGCGACCGCGCCATCTTTAAGATTCAGAGTGAAATCACTCGTGGTTACGCTGAGTTTCTCCGTAGTCAGGGCTTTACTGAGTTCCAAGCGCCAAAGCTCGTCGGGGGCGATGCTGAAGGGGGAGCCGCGGTCTTTAAGGTGCCGTACTTCCGTGAGACCACAGCCTATCTGGCCTCAAGTCCGCAGTTCTACAAGCAGATTCTCGTTGGCTCACTCGAGCGAGTCTTTACTTTTGCTACCGCTTTCCGCGCTGAAAAGAGTGCTACTACTCGTCACCTCAGTGAATACACTTCACTCGATGCCGAGGTCGGCTTTATCGAAGACCACCACGATCTCATGAAGATTCTTACCGGCCTCATGCGTCACCTCCGGGCTCACCTCGAAGCAACCTGCACACCCGAATTCACGACCCTCGGTATTGAACTGCCGAAGGTACCAGTCGAAGGAGACACCTTCCCATTTATGAAGCTTCGTGAAGCGCAGGCACTCATCAAAGAGAAGACCGGGGTTGATAAGACCATAGAACCAGACCTAGAGCCAGAAGATGAACGGTGGCTCTGTGAATACGCGAACAAGGAGCTCGGCAGTGATTACATCTTTATCACGCACTACCCAGTTTCAAAACGTCCGTTCTATACGTACGAAGACGAGGCTGACCTTGGCTTTACAAAGAGTTTTGACCTCCTCTTCCGAGGGGTAGAGATCACGACCGGTGGGCAGCGTGTCCACAACTACGAGAACCTCATTGAGCGTATCAAGATGAAAGGACTTGATCCTGACAAGTTCCACTTCTATCTCCAAGCCTTCCGCTTTGGTATTCCGCCACACGGAGGGTGGGGGATGGGACTCGAACGTCTCACCCAGAAGTTCTGTGGACTAGATAACGTGAAGGAAGCCACCCTCTTCCCACGAGACATCAACCGTATCGACGTGTTTACGAGTACTAACCAGAGTGACGAAGCTGATATCTAGAATCAATCAACTGATTGAAACAAAATACTTCATTTAAATGAAGTATTTTGTTTACTCCATCACCATAGTTAAATTAGCTGCCAAAAAGAAACCGCTCACACGGAGCGGTTTCCTGTGAGCAGTAAGATAGGTGGGGGCAGCATATGACCACCCAGTTGTATCAGCATCTCCTTGTCACTAGCTTGATTTTGGATATAGGCCACGTGCCTAACCCCATAGATCTCTCGCAACCGACGTTTGATCAAGCGCCGCATCGACACATTGTACAATGGGGAAACGAACCGGTAAGTATCTTTACCATTCTTATCTTTGTCCGGTAGTACTTGGCGCGCGATATAAGTCTGATACTGATTCCACCAATCAAGAAGAAAATAGAGTGGAACTCGTTTACTTTGACTCAAATTGAGATCAAAAGAAACAAACATGGGTACCAAAGACTCAACACGCTCGCGTACATGTACGCACACATATTGTGTAGGAACAGTGCGAATAAGCATACTCCTCCTCCTCAAGAGCTTTGTACTACTTTACAACGAACTCTATAATAGTCAAACAAAATCTCTGTTATACTTGAACTCAATATGACCACACCAACCTACACCCCGCCAGCGGCCATGCTTGAAAAGTACGCCAATTTGATTGTTGAATTTGGCCTCCAGAACCGTGATGGCTCAAAGCCAAAGGCAGGTGCCGTGGTGCACTTCATTGTGCCCGAAGCCGCACGACCACTGTACTACCACTTGCAGAAATCGATTCTCGAGCATGGCTACCACCCACTTGGTGAATATCTGCCGAGTAATGACGAAACGTACAATTTTGATGCTATGTTTTTTAAGACCGCAACACCGACCCAACGCACCTTTGCCCCGGATACATACAAGAAAGGTCAGGTAGATCAGATTGATTGTGTCATTCGCATCTTTGCGGACACCATGCCGCATGCCCTCAAAGGCATCCCGGCCGAATATCTTCTCGAACAACGTCGTGCCCAAAAGAAAAACATCGACTACAAGTGGAATAAGATAGAATCAGGCAAACTCAATTGGACTCTCGCACTCTATGGCACCGATGCCATGGCTAAAGAAGCTGGGCTAACCTTAAAACAGTACTGGCAACAAATTATCAAAGCCTGTTATCTTGATGAAAAGAATCCAACCAAAGAATGGTTCCGTATCAATAAGACTGTACAAAGTACTGCCGCGAAGCTCACGAAGCTGGCTATCAAGTCTATCCATATGCTCGGGAAGGATGTGGACTTGCGTGTCAGTATTGGCGCCAATCGTCAGTGGCTCGCTGGTGGCGGGAATAACATCCCATCATTTGAAATCTTCACCTCACCGAACTGGCGCGAGGTCGATGGTTGGATTCGCTTTAATCAACCTTTATATGTCTTTGGATCAATGGTTGAAGGGATTGAACTCCATTTCAAAAACGGGGAAGTAGTACAGTACAGTGCTAAAAAGAATCAAAATCTCCTTAAGCAAATCATCGAAACCAAAGGTGGCAACCGACTCGGAGAAGTATCACTTACTGATGCGCGGATTTCCCGTATCACCAAGTTCATGGCTGATACGCTCTACGATGAAAACGTCGGTGGCAAGTACGGCAACACGCACGTGGCACTTGGTTCGGCCTATCGCGAATGTCTTCTCGGTGTCGCCCCAAAATCAGACAAGGACTGGGACAAGCTTGGCTATAATGACTCAGTCGTGCATCACGACATTGTCTCAACCACTGACCGGACAGTTACCGCGACACTGGAGAATGGAAAGACGAAAGTCATCTACAAAAACGGGCAGTTCACTATCTAGTTATGACAATAGAAGAAATTAAAAACAAGATACTTACTGATAATGCTTTTGTTCAAAATGAAATTGACACGCTCGTTTCGTATTACCAACTCAAACACACAATCCGCTGGGCTCATAAGCGTACTCAGGAGGACGAGACTGAGTCAGTAGCTGAACACGTCTATGCATTGCATGTCTTGATTGATTATTTTTTCCCGTTGGTAGATAAAGGGAACATGGATTTGGATAAAATTCGTCACATGGCTACCTGGCATGATATGGCTGAAGCTTTTGTAGGGGACATGACCACCCGAACCAAAACTAAAGAACACGAAGAAAACGAAAAAATAGCCGAGGCTAATATTGTGAAAAATAGCCCTAGTCATATGACTGCGATGTTGGTGGAGATATATGCTGAATTTGATAAGCGAGAAAGCGTAGAATCAAAATTTGTAAAGGCTTTGGATAAAATTGAACCAAATTTCCATCTCAGTTTTTTATCTAAAAAAGAGAAAGATTACACGAAGTATTTCAATCTTGGCTGGACTGCGGATGAGTATCGGGCACATCGACATCCGTTTGTATCAGAGTTTCCAATAATTAAACGCTTCGATGATATTTTGTACGAAAGAAATAAAAACTATCATCCTGAAAAATAGTTATTGTGTGTGCTAGACTAATGCTATGGCAATTGGTGGTACACTCGATTTTTCTATCAAGACACACGTGTTCGAGGGACCACTCGAACTCCTCATTGAGCTGTGTGAAAAACGGAAACTCCTCATCAATGATATATCACTCGCGGAAGTAACCGACGAGTATATTCGTCGTGTTAGCGAGATGCAGGAGAAATCGCTCCCCAATACCGCTCAGTTCATCGGGCTGGCGGCCACCCTCCTCCTCATCAAATCAAAGTCACTCCTTCCAGTCCTTGAACTCACCAAAGAAGAAGAGGCGACCATCGATGATCTCGAAGAGCGTCTCCGGCAATACCAGATCTACCGTGATGCAGGGCAGGTACTCGCCACACAGTTTGGCAAACAGATCATGTACAGCCGACGGTTTGTGGCGCCCAAAAATCCGCTCTTTATCACCGATAGTTGGTGCACCATCCCCCAGCTCCACGAAGCGATGTGGAGTGTGTTGCAGAACCTCCCCAAAAAGGAAGTGAAGCCAAAGGTACAGGTCAAAGCGTCAATCAGTCTTGAGCAAATGATGGATAGTCTCAAACGTCGCATCGAAACGCAGCTCCGGGCCAAGTTTTCAGACATTCGCAAAGAAGCCACTGAACACAAGACGGTGATTGTGGGCTTTTTGGCGATTCTAGAACTCGTCAAGCAGGGGAATGTCCTCGTGAAGCAGCATGGGCGCTTTGATGATATTGAAATTGAACTCGAGAAAGAGGGAACGCCGCGGTATTACTAAATTCATAAAAAAGAATGGGGCCCCTGGTTATTCACCGAGGGGCCGCCGAGTTAGGTGTCCGCGCGAATCGGCGGACGAAAGTACTTAAACATCCGTCAGATCCTCCCTTGCTGCCCACCGCAGCAGACTCAATTCAAACGGCCGGTGGATTTCGGTTGACCCGAAGCTTCGCAAGCACTCGAGGGTAGTTACTCGCTTCGGGTCACGACACGACAGACGTCCCGATCCGTATCGCCCCGTAGGGCCGCGGAATTCAGACGTCGGCCGGCCGAGGGTCAGGCCGGCTGATGGCCGGCAGCGTCTTCGCCCGAGCTCGCATCCAGCGCGCCGGTCGAGGCCATGTTCGTCGAATCCATTTCAATCTCGGCAAGGAACGTGGTCTTCATTCAGCCTCCTTTCTGCGGGGTTGCTCTTTCGAGGCCGCAGGTACCGAATACAATAGCATACTTAGTAGCTAAAGTCAAGCGATACCGTGAAAGTTGGGAGTTGTCAACAAACTGCCTCGAAAAAACAAGGTTTTTTCGAGGCAGTTTTGTGCTACACTGTAGGGAAGATGCCACTAGACATCCTCATTGAAGGACTGCTTTTCTATAAGTCCCAGCCACTGAAGAAAGCGCTGCTCGCGAAGCAATTTGCTGTGTCCGACAGCGACCTCCGCACTACACTCGATACACTCCGCGCCCGCCTCGAAGCTGGAGCCACTCGTCTCCTTGAAACTGATACGGACATTGAGCTCGTGACCGCACCAGTCCTTGCACCATTCATCGAAGAATTGCGCAAACAAGATATCAAAAGTGATATCGGCAAGGCTGGCGCTGAGACCCTCGCCATTATTCTCTACCGTGGTCCGATTTCACGTAGTGACATCGACAAGATCCGTGGTGTGAACTCATCGTTCATCCTTCGCAACCTCCTTATCCGTGGCCTCATCGAACGAGGCGAAAAGCAGGGAAGTGGCTACCTCTTCAAAGCGACCCCGAGTCTCCTCGCGCACCTTGGTGTTGACCGCCAGGCAGCACTCACTGACTTTGCGCGAATTACTGATGCACTTGAGAGCTTTACACAAGAGCATGCCACAGAAGAAACTGCTCCTGACACAGAAGATCTTACGGATGACGCAGATCAGACTACGACTAGCCGAGTATGAGTGACGGAGAATTCATCGACAACGACGCTCCTGTAGTGGTTCAAAAATCACCACGCTTCCCAGCCTTGGCACAGTTTTTGGTACTGATGGCAGTACTCGGTGGTCTCCTTGGCGGAGTCGTCGTGCCATACATCCTAAAACCAGGTTCTACTCCAAAGAACCAACCGCTGGCTGTCACCACCGACGACCAAGATGCGCTCGCTATAGTAACCGAAATTAATCCGCCACCGCTTCAGGCGAACGCGGTCTTTGTCTATGACGTTGCTACAAATCGGGTGCTCTACAGCAAAAATGCTGATGAGAGTCTGCCGCTTGCGTCTATCACGAAGCTTATGACTGCGCTCGTGGCCCGCGAACTAGTAGCTGATGACACCAAAATCCGTGTGCCCTCGGGTGCAACCACGCAGGCGAGTGCTAGTGGACTTAAGGTGGGTGAGACGTTACTCGCAAGCGAGCTACGGGACTACGCGATGCTCGCTTCATCAAATGACGCAGCTTACACCATCGCCAATAGTGTCGGGAACATGCTCGTCGAAGATGCTGGTGGACAAGCATTTGTGGAAGCAATGAATATCACTGCTGAGGAACTCGATCTGGCTACCCTCCGCTTTTACAACGCTACCGGTCTCGATATGTCACCAACCAAAGCCGGTGCCTATGGGAGTGCTCGCGATGTATCGTTCTTGATGAGTTATATTCTCAAAAACTATCCAGACATCCTAGCGCCAACGACAATGGCTTACGAGCGGATAGTCGCCACCGACGGCACCTATCACGAAGCAGAGAATACCAATCCCGATATCAATGCCATCCCGAATCTCCTCGGTTCAAAGACCGGTTACACAGATCTGGCGCAAGGCAATCTCACCATCGCGTTTGATGCCGGGTACAATCGACCAATCATCATCACTGTCCTCGGTTCGACCTATGAAGACCGCTTCAGTGACGTACTGGCACTCACCAAGAGTGTGCAGAAGGCCTTCAGAGAAGCCGATGACTCGTTATAATCAACCAAACTATGGAATACCCAATTATCAAAGTCTTTGTACCTGCCATCATGGCATTTGTGGTTGGTATTATTATCACACCACTCATCACACACTATCTTTTTAAGTTCAAAGTGTGGAAGAAACAAGGTGGCAAAACCGCTATCGGCGGACAAGTCGCCACAGAATTCAATCGATTAAAAGGCGACGGGGAAGTAAAGACCCCACGCATGGGTGGGATTGTGATCTGGAGTAGTGTCCTTTTAACCATTTTTATACTAGGTCTCATTGAAACTCTTCTTCCTGGTAGCCCGTGGGCCCAGGTGTACTTCCTCAGTCGCACCCAAACCTGGATACCAGTAGCAGCGCTCATCATCGGGGCCGGAATTGGTTTCCTTAATGACTACTACGACGTCGTCCACGGGGGCAAAGGTCTCTCACTCCGTATCCGACTCATCATTATTTCAATCTTAGCCGGTGGTATTGGTTATTGGTTTTATGCAAAGCTCGGCGTTGATGCAATCGGCATCCCATTTGATGGGGCCTTGTATGTTGGCTGGCTCATTGTGCCGTTTTTCATCTTTATGACCATTGCGCTCTATGCCAGTGGTGTCATCGATGGGATTGATGGTCTCTCTGGTGGGGTGTTTACGGCTGTCTTTTTATCATACGCGGGAGTAGCGTTTGTACAATCGCAGTATGATATTGCCGCACTGTGTGCCACTATCGCCGGTGGTATCTTGGCCTTCTTGTGGTTCAATATTCCACCAGCGCGTTTTTGGATGACCGAGACTGGCTCGATGGCACTCACGCTCTCGCTTGCGGTTATTGTGTTTATGACCGATGAACTCGGGGAAGGACACGGGATTGCACTATTGCCAGTCATTGGTTTGCCACTCGTTGCCACCGTGGTCTCAAATGTACTCCAGCTCTCGTACCGCAAAGCTACCGGCAAGAAACTCTTCCGTATTGCGCCACTGCATCACCACTTTGAAGCCATCGGGTGGCCAAGTACAAAAGTCACCATGCGGTATTGGATTATCAGCATCATGTGCGCAGTATCTGGTCTGGTACTCGCGACCATCTTCTAGAGTCAGTCCAAAAACTACAAATAATAAAATGAAAAACCCACCCAGCAAATCAATCGACAAAGTACTGGCGCTCCTCGTAGCCTTGCTTGTTGGGTTTGGCTTTTTGATTTTTTCTTCGGCGTCTCTTGGCCTTCTTGCACGCAATGGTGCGAGTTTTGGCAGTGTCGCCAGTAGTCAGTTCTTGTTTGGTATCGTTGGTGGGGGAATAGCCTTATTTGCGCTCTCACAACTCCACTACCGCCACCTCCGTCGCTACGCGTTTTATATCTTTTTACTTACCGTACTCCTGACGCTAGCAGTGTTTATTCCTGGTTTTGGCATGACCCACGGAGGCGCCACTCGTTGGATCTCCATTGGGGGTTTCACCTTACAGCCAGCCGAACTCCTTAAAATTGGTTTTATAATTTATATCGCGACCTGGCTCTCTGGTATGCGCGATGTTATTAAAGACCCGCTGCGGGGAACATTGCCCTTTGTTGGTATTGTGAGTTTTGTTGCTCTGATTATGCTCCTCCAACCAGACACCGACACATTCCTTATCATGGGAACGGCCGGGGTAGCAATGTTTATTACGGCCGGCGGTCGCTGGCGTGATGTTGGTCTTATGTTCCTCTCAGCAGTGCTGTTACTCATACTCGTGGCGCTCGTACGACCATATATTATGGACCGTCTCACCACCTTTCTCCATCCCGAGCGCGACCCGCAGGGGAGTGGCTATCAGATCCAGCAATCTCTGATCGCCGTTGGTTCTGGTGGTCTTACCGGTCGAGGGTTTGGCCAAAGTATTCAAAAGTTTGAGTATCTACCGGAACCGATCGGTGATTCTATCTTTGCTGTCTATGCGGAAGAGTTTGGTTTTATTGGTTCAAGCCTGCTTATCCTCCTGTATCTTGGCTTTACTTTCCGTGGCTACAAAATTGCGAGTCAGGCACCAGACCTCTTTGGAACCCTCCTCGTCGTTGGTTTTATGACACTGATTGTATGTCAAGCCTTTTTGAATATTGGCGCCATGCTTGGAGTAGCACCGTTGTCGGGTCTGCCACTACCCTTTATTAGTCATGGCGGCACGGCGCTCCTTGCCACTCTTGCCATGGTAGGTATTGTACTGAATGTGTCCAAGTATCGCGAAGCGAAGCGATACTCGTGATACTATACGACTATGAAGATTGCACTTGTTGGCGGCGGTACCGGCGGACATTTTTATCCACTCATAGCAGTGGCTGAGTCACTACGCGAACAATATCCAGGCATAGAACTATTCTACTTCGGCCCACATCCGTACAATGGGGAAGAGCTGGCTCGTCTTAATATCAACTTTGTCCCCTGTCCGGCTGGGAAGGTGCGTCGCTACTTCGCACTAGAGAATTTTATCGATATATTTCGTACCATTGGGGGTATTTTTACTGCCTGGTACAAGTTGTTTGTGATATACCCTGATGTTGTGTTTAGTAAAGGTGGCTACACGAGCGTACCTATTCTCCTCATGGCACGATTTTATCGCATTCCGGTAGTAATCCATGAATCAGATAGTAAACCGGGGCGAGCGAGTAACCTCGCTAAGAAGTTTGCGCGCTACATCGGTATCGCGTATGCGAGTGCGGCGACATACTTCCCGCCAGAGAAAACAGCATTGGTTGGTATCCCGATCCGAAAGAGCGTTCAAGTGCCGCACCAGAACCCACACGAATTTTTGGGTGTACCAAAAAACCGACCAATCATCTTTGTGACCGGTGGTTCACTCGGCGCCATCCGTATTAATAATTTCATTCTCAACAGCCTCTTACAATTACTCCCTCACTATACGGTATTTCACCAAACCGGTCCGACTGAAGAAAAAGTCGTCATCCAGACCTCCCAAGCACTCGTTAGTGACAAAAGCCTCTTAGAGCATTATTTTGTAAAAGGGACCATGGACGCCGAAACTATGTCAGCCCTGTTTGAGGCGGCTAGTCTCATCATTACTCGCGCCGGCAGCACAACCCTCTTTGAGATTGCCCTCCATGGCACCCCCGCTATCGTTATTCCTATTCCCGAGGAAATTAGCCACGATCAGCGTAGTAATGCCTATGCCTACGCGCGGTCAGGGGCGGCCACCGTAATGGAAGAAGGCAATCTCACCCCTTATTTGCTTACCTCAGAGATAGAGGCTATTATGAAAGACCCCGTTCGCTACGAAACCATGAGTAAAGCGGCTAGGACCTTCGCTACCCCTCACGCCGCGGCACAAATCGCTTCTGTACTGATCGGTATCGGCCAAGAGCACGGCTCATAAATTCTATGTCTCAAACAGTTATCACGCGCATCCCACCAAGTCCAACCGGCAAACTCCATATCGGCACCGTCCGGACGGCGTTATTTAATTACCTCTTTGCCAAACACCATGGTGGTCAGATGGTTTTTCGCAGTGAAGACACCGACAAAGCTCGAAGCACCAAGGAATTTGAGCATGAGATCATTGATGGCCTTCGGAGTCTTGGTATCACCTGGGAAAACGAGATTATACGCCAATCAGAGCGCGCTCACATCTACCGCGAACACCTCGAGCGGGCTATCGCCAATGATGCTGCTTATATTTCACGCGAGCCGAGCAAAGCTGACGAAACCGTCATGGTAGAAGTAGTACGTCTCCGTAACCCAAACAAAGACATCACGTTTAATGACCTTGTTCGGGGTGATATCACGTTTAATACGACTGAACTCGGCGACCTCGTGATTGCTCGTTCGCTCGACGACGCACTCTATCACTTTGCGGTTGTGGTCGATGATGCCCTCATGGGTGTGACGCATGTGATTCGGGGGGAAGACCACATTTCAAACACACCGAGACAAATCCTGATTCAGGAAGCACTTGATTTCAAACGTCCAATCTACGCCCATCTGCCACTTATCTTGGCGCCCGACCGTTCCAAGATGTCAAAACGTCACGGCGCAGTGTCGATCGAAAGTTACCGTCAGGAAGGTTTTCTTGATGCGGCGATCATTAACTACCTCGCTCTCCTTGGCTGGAATCCTGGGACCGACGAAGAACTCTTTGCTCTCGACGAACTTATTAACCGTTTTGATATCACTCATGTCCAAAAGAGTGGGGCAGTGTTTAATCGAGACAAGTTCCTCTGGTTCAACCGAGAACACCTTAATCGACTGTCATCGGACGAATTCACTGCCTACCTCATGGTGGCACTACCAGACAAGCTCAAAGCGCTGCCTGGCTTTAGCGCAGAAACGTTTACAAAACTGATACCAACGATTCGCGAACGCATTTCGGTTCGCCAAGAGTTTGTAGAAGCAGCCGAAGCAGGGGAGTATGACTTTGCCTTTACAGCACCAGAGTACGAGACGAGCTTGCTTTTGCCAAAGGGTGTCACTGAAACCAAGGAGATTGTCCCACACTTACAAACATCTCTCCATATACTTACCAATGCTGATTTTTCAGACAAAGACACTATCAAAGCAGCGCTTTGGCCATACGCCGAAACAACCGGGAAGGCACTTGTTTTGTGGCCATTACGGGTTGCATTATCTGGCCGTGCGCAGTCACCAGACCCTTTCACCATTGCCTATACCATTGGTCAACAGGAAACACTCGCAAGAATTGTAATTGCTTGTGATAAAATAATCCGTAATGGCTAATATAGTTCGATACGGTCTTTCCTTCACCATTGGTCTCATGTTGCTACCCCTTTTGTTTGCGGGCGCATTTTCAGTATCAGCCCAAACTTCAGAGGTAGATAAACTCAAGCAAGAAATAAACGAGCGCAGCCAGCGCCTCCTTGATATCGAAAAGGAAATAGCTCAGTTCGAACAAGATCTCAAAAAAGTCGGGGCTGAGAAAAATACACTTCAGAAAGCCATTAACCAGCTTGAGCTCGAACGAAAAAAGGTGCAGGCTGATATCCGCTACACTGAAAATAAAATCGCTGCTACTGATTTGGAACTGTCACAATTAATTCTCGAGATAACCGCTACAGAAGCTGATATAGAAGAACATAAGGCAGCGATCAGTGAGATAATTCGAAGGAGCTATAAAACGGAACAACAAAGTATGGTTGAGGTCATGCTCCAGCACAAACACCTGTCTGAATTTTGGTCACAGCTCGATACGATGCTTCAAGTACAGAGTAGTATGGCCGATAAGGTAGCCAGTCTCGATTCACTGAAACTCGCACTCGATGAGAAGCGAGGTGCTACAGAAGATCGTCGTGGCGCCCTCGTCAATCTCAAAAATCAATACGGGGATCAAAGTACTGTCCTTGCCAATAACAAAGCCGAGCGAAGTGAGCTTTTGGCCGCCACTAAAAATAAAGAAACGGAGTACCAAAAACTGATCAAAGCCAAACAAGCCGCCCGTGAACAAATTACGGCGGAGATGCGTAGTTTTGAAGCAAAACTCCAATTTATTCTCGACCCAACCACTATCCCAACGGCTGGTACCGCCGTTTTTGCCTGGCCGCTCAAAAACGTTGTCATCACGCAATACTTTGGTGGTACCGAGTTTGCAAAACGTAATGCTGGCGTCTACGGCGGTCGAGCGTACCACCCTGGCGTGGACTTTGGGGTACCACGCGGTACAGCTATTCATGCACCACTCTCAGGCACCGTCCGCGCGACCGGGAACACGGATGCCGTCCCTGGCTGTTACTCATGGGGGAAGTGGACGCTTATTGACCATGCCAACGGTCTCTCCACCCTCTATGCCCACCAGGATACGATTGCGGTGACGCCAGGCCAGCGCGTCTCAACCGGAGACATCATTGGCTACTCGGGTAACACTGGCTACTCAACTGGTCCACATCTCCACTTCACGGTCTACGCCAAAGACGGTGTGAGTGTCCGACAATTTAATGAAATCAAAACAGTGACTAGTTGTGGCGCCGCCACCACACCAGTCGCCGCCACCGAAGCCTACCTCGACCCAATGAACTACCTCCCGCCGTATTAATTTTTCAGCAAACAAGAGCAAACCCCGACCATCAGTGATGATCGGGGTTTATAGTATTTCTTTGGCCATAGGTAGTGGAATTGTGAGACTAGAGAGTAACTCTCACTACACGCTTATAACTAAGGATTGCTACAACTCCGAGGGTGCTCGCAATAACACCGAGGCCAAGTAACACCGAGATGAGTGGGAAGTACTCAAGAGCAAAGCTTGCTCCGAAGAGTCCACACACCATCGCAAACTGCGACACCGCACTCTTTACAGACATAATAGTCGCTCGCGCCGCCTCTGCTTCTGCATCCCTGATATGGTGGTGTACAAAATCCTCGGTAAAGGGTCTGATGAAGCCTCGCACGATGTTTTGTGCCAAGACCAGATACGCCGCCCAGTAGACGGGAAATAGTGCCATGAGTAGTATCGGTACTGAGAGACAAGCAATCGAAAAGACTACGAGTCCAAACTCACTCATGACCGTCTCAATCTTGTATGCATAGTGACTGGATAACCAAGCCACGATATTGAGCAAGAAGAAGACAAATCCGTACTGAGAGACAGGCATACCGACGAGCTCGAAGTATGGATTGTAAGTGAAGAACCATACTTTTGAGATCACCCCAACCAGTGCCGCAAAGAGAACCATCCAGAGGACTACAGGTGTCTTTCTGACAAAACGTAGTCCATCTTTCATTGCTCGCCATTGTGCCTTCCCGGAGAAGGTTGTTGTCGTTCCAGGTTCGGTCATTCCTATGACTAGGAGAAACGCCAGCACTTGACCCGGTATCGACAGGTAAAGGGGAAGTCGTGGATGCACTGCTGCTAGCACACCAACGAGTAGACAAGAGAGTGCCATTACCAGAAATCGGTAGCCGATAGCTTTGCCTTGCACTTCTTTGAACCTCCTTGTCCCACTCCCGTTCCTGAGCGTCTCAAAGAGGAGCGAGCTTTCGGATCCGGACGTCAGAGCAAAACCAAACGCCCAAGCCAAGTTACCAATCCAGGCGAGTAGCGGGCTGGTCATCGTAGCAAAGCAGATAATACTGACAAGGAGAAGAAAACGCCCTATCAGCACTGCACGCTTTTTACCAATGACGTCGGCCAGAGCTCCGGCAGGTACGTTACTCAGCACCAAGACCATCATCACTATCGCCTCCATGAAAAAGATTTCAGGCAGCGACATATGGGCCAAGGTCAACAGTGAGTAGATCACTATGGGACCCCAAAAGAGCGGCTCACTTACCACCATATAGAGCTGATATAAAAGAACTGTTCTGCGCTGTTGTAGCGTCATGGGAAGAACTCCTTCTTCTGCTTGTGTGTGCATACGCACAGGTTTTAGACTTGTAATGTGTGCAGTGATACAAAAACCCCTTCAGGCTCTGGTATCACAGCCGAGGGGTTTCTATAGTGAGATAAAGAGTTATCTATACAAACATACAAATTCCGCGGCTATATACCAGGTTCTTATGATCACAAATGACCATAGGAAAAGCCTTACGCCCATAATCGGCGAGTTGCTTCCAGGTATATGACTGACGGAATATGTCTTTCATAAATCTATCTAATCACGAGGTTGATTTTTGTCAAGAAAATAGATTTTGCGTATACTGACACAGTATGAAAACCATCATCTTCGATGTCGACGACACTCTCACCACCTCTGGCAGCTGGGAACGACTTAATGCTGCTGCCGGCATCACCGCAGACGAGGATTTTGCCCTCTACAGTGGCTTTATGCAGGGCGACTATGACTACCACACCTGGACCAAACAGCTTGAAGACCTCTACCGAGAACGACATCTACTCACTCGTGACATCGCGACAAAGACACTGCTTGATTTTGAGTTACGTACTGGCGTTTTGGAAACCACACAAACACTTAAGGCACATGGTCATGTGATTTTACTGATTAGTGGCGGCTTTCGAGAGATGGTCGAAGCCGTAGGTAGCATGACGCAGGCTGATGCGGTGTTTGCAACATCTGACATCGCTTTTGACGACGCCGGTTACTTTCATCACTTCATCAGTAGCGGGGAAGAAGGAGAAGCCAAGGCAAACATCCTCCGTGACTACTGCAAGAAAAGGAATATTGACCTGACAGACTGCGTCGCTATAGGAGACAGCACCAATGACATTACCCTTTTCCAACTGACAGGGAATGGGGTGACCTTCTCGTGGTGCAAGCCAGAGGTACAAGCTGCTGCTCGCCACATCATTGATGACATTCGTGACTTCCCTGCCTTACTTGACATTTTGTAATTATGTTATAATTAGGATAACAGGGGAGTCAGAGCAGTTTTTATAGTACGCCGCCACAGCTCAGAAGCTTTGTGTGGCCAAGGGCACGTACCGGCTCAACACGGCGAGTAATAATTTTGATTAAAAATCAGATTTTGCAATTTTGCTGAAACCGCAAAAAAGTACGGTGATCAAGTTGGGATAAATCCAATAAAAGATTATGGTGATAGACCGCATATATTGACTCCTAAATGCCTCGCATACGAGGGCGTATACGCCTCTAGGAGCTTCGCAGGACATTTGAGACGATACAGACATCAGGTCAAAAATGTACCAGAGCGAGAGCCCAGGGCAAAAATGAGCTCCGGAGGCATTTTGACGTGATACAAGTATCACGTGGAAAATTTGCCAAAATCCTGGGACAGAAAAAACGAGAGAAAAATAAACCAAGGCAAAATTAAAAGGAAAGAAGATAAATGTTGTAGACATGAGGGAAGAGAAGGGGTATAGAGAGACAATGGTAATTAAGGCCGAATTGGGCAATAGCAGCCCTATGGCGAAATAAGCTTTATTTTAGATATAATACTGAGTATTAGAGTTATTATACTCAGTTATCAACAGCCCTAAAGGGAGGTGCCCCACTGCCGTTGTATAATGGTTTTATGATTAGACCACAAAGCAATCACCTGCCGAGTATCGATGATTTTTTGCTGCACATCCAAGCGAACAACTATTCACACGAGACTCTCTACAACTACGAGCGGGATCTTGATACCTTTGCGCATTTTCTAGAGGAAGAGCTCGGGGGGCTCTCTTTTGACAAAGTCACGAAAAAGACCATCGAGCAGTACAAGGCCTACCTCAACTCCCCCACTCGCAAGACAGCCCAGGGTGAGGAATCAGACACGAAGCTCAAAAGTGGCTCTATTAATCGTCACCTGACGTCACTCCGCCGCTACCTCAGTTTCCTCATGGATATGGACGAACCAGTCCCCGTCCCCCCGACGGCTATCAAGCTGCTGCGTATGGGCAAACAGCATGGTCAGATTGCTGAGTTCGAAGAGATGATCAAACTGATTGAGTGTCCGACTACGATTGAAAAAGATGAGTTTGTGCAAAAGCGCAACCGCGCCATGCTCGAGACCCTGTTTGCGAGTGGCATGCGTATCTCTGAACTCATTTCGCTGCGTATCAATCAGCTCGATCACACCGGCAAGATATTTGTTGAAGGTAAAGGTCGGAAGCGCCGCTTTATCTACCTCACTCCCCGCGCTGAGGGCTATATCCGTGAGTATCTGAAGCTTCGCGATGACGAAAATCCGTTTATCTTTGTGGCCGAACGTGGTCTCAATGCTGCGAACAAAAAGAAACACATCTCCCCCAACTACGTGCAGATGAAGATAAAGTGGTATCGCGAATACCTCGGGATGGCGATAAAAACGAGTGCACACAGTCTCCGTCACGGCTTTGCCACCTACCTCGCTGAACAAGGCGCAAACCCCGCCGCTATCCAGGTCCTCCTCGGCCACGAGTCACTCGAGACCACCACCCGCTATGTGCATGCAAGCGATCGTTACGCCGAAACCACCCACCGCGAGTTCCATCCGCTCAAGAAATAACGACAAACCCGGCCATGTCAGTGGCCGGGGTGGGTTTTTCTTGCTACTTTCATGCTGCCACACGGACGACGGGTAGACCATCGACGCAGATTTCACCGTGGTACATGACGTGGGTGACGCCATGGAAGAGAAACGGTCGCTGCCCCTCCCTGACGGCGTCCCGGTAGTGGCTGCGGGTGACATTACTCATGCGCGCGTAGCGCAGATGCTCGTCAGCTTGATAATAGCTATCCCGACCATCTTCAGCGAATTCATAAACCACAAGACGCAGTCGGCCGGGAGTCTGTTGCATGAGGCTCTCCGCATCGATGACGTAAGCCTCTGCCCCGATGAGTCCGTCGTAGCCACAGGCTGAGAGCTCCATATGGAGCACCTGCGGATGCACCGGACTAAGGAAGATGACGTCTTCCCACGAGCAATCAAGCAAGGGGATGAACTTAAGCGGTACCTCTCCCCTACCCTTGTACTTCTCCAGGGCCTTGACGTAGACTTCCGGATACTTGTCTCGAAGCCCCGCGAGCGGCAACAGCGTATTCCCAGCCAGCTTGGCCGGTTTCAAGTGATACAACTTCGGCATCAAAGACCTCGTATATTTTTGTTCAGATTTACCAGCAATAATGACATTAAACACAGTATTGTCAATATAATCATCCCCTGCCCTCGTTAAAAGACGAAAGCCACCGTAGAAAGTGGCTTTCCGCAGTAGCTAATTGTTCTCGACTTACGCCGGATTGCTGACTCTGGTCTCTCCCCTACCCGTTTCTCCAAGCCATATCGTTAATCATCTTCCGCTCTTCGACTGTCACGGTTCGGCGGACAATTCTCGAACCCTGGAGTTCGATGACGTCGCCCATCAGGCGGTGTCTCGAGAACTCCGGATTGAGGATGTTGGCTGCCTGCTCTGCTGTGACGAAAGCTTCGCAGAGCTCGCCGTTTTGGTCGTAACTGACCAAAAAGAGCGGAGAGTGCGAGAGGTTGATCCGCGCCGTCGCCAAGTCTGTAGGTGTGAACGCCGGCGTGATGCAGACGCACCGTGCTTCTAGCCTCGTGAGGAAGTATGCCGGGTGCCGTACCTCCTCGGCAATCGGAGCCAAAAGAAAGTACTTCGCGTACGGCCGACTCGGGGGGTTGGCGCAACGCGCTGAGTCTGCTCTGATTGATCTCCTGCCAGAGCTTGAGAATCTCTGTATCCTCAGGAAACTGCACGAGTGACACGAGGGCATCTTTGCGAATCATCACTTCATAGCAAGCGTACAACTGCAACCGCCGCATTTCAAGAAAGCGACCCTGCACGTGTTCGATTTCAGGCATGTGGTAGACCTCCTCTGGTCATGGAACTTAAGGTGAACTTTGCCCTAAAAATACTCTGGTTTTGGTTACTTTGCAACTAAAATTTCATACACCTCAGTCGCCGGTTCTTCGTACGGGTGAACGACACGGATGGCTGCGAGTACAGTTTCAAGTAGCTCAGGGGCGCATACAGTTTCAATTCGCTCTTCATTAACCGCTTCGAGTGTCCCGACTTCGCCAATGGTAGGATTGGCTCCCACAACTGGACGGAACCGCCCTACCCCCTTAATTGAGAAGGTGCAGTGCTCATAGTCCCCTATCTTCCCTGCCCCCGCTTTGCCCATGGCTTCACGCAATATAGCGGCATGAGTTTCGGGTGCAAACACAACAATTTTGTAACTTTTTGTCATAACTAATCAACAATCTTTTGCAATCACTTTTTATTTACTACCTTAGACACTGCATACCGCTTTTTCATGTCCGCTACCGATTTGGTAATCAGGGTTCGCAGTACCGCCATATCAATATCAGCCAGTCGCTTTATGTAGAGGCACGATTTCCCGGTTTTGTGTTTGCCTAATTTTTTCATTAGTACTTCATACTCGGTGAAGCCTGGCATGATATAGAGCGTGATATTGGTCGCTCGTGGCGCAAAGGCAGTCAGTGGCCAGTCCCCTTTCTGATCACTCCGAGTAGATTCATAGTGATAACTACCAAAACCAATGATACTTGTTCCCCACAACACTGGTTTTTCTCCAGTAACATCCCTGAACAGCTTCACGAGCTCGACACAATCTTGGCGTACCTCAGGGTTCGCTAGTTGCTTGATATACGCTGGCACACTCGCTTTAGTGGCTTTAGTTTTTATTTCGGCCATACGGTTATTGCAATTGCTTTATACTATTATACTCCTCTTTCGTAATCTCAGTAATCGAAAGCCGATTACCCGTTTTGAGGATGGTCATGTCCTTGAGTGCTGGGGTGGCACGGAGTTCGGCGAGGGACACTACCCTGCCCCAGGTACTGACATGCCGCACCGGGATAGCGAGCCAGCGCGGGTTCTCGCGTGGGGACTTAGGGTCGTAGTAGTGACTCTTCGGGTCAAACTGAGTGGGATCTGGTACCGGCACACCTGCTATCTCCATCTCCCCTACTACCCCAACCTCTTTGCACGACGAGTGGTAAAAGAGGGCTTTGTCCCCCACTTTCATGTCGTCTCGAATCAGGTTTCGAACCTGGTAGTTCCGGATTCCGTCCCAAAGCGACTCAGCCTTCCTTTCGAGGTCAGTAATACCGAATTCACTCGGTTCGCTCTTCATGAGCCAATAGCGTTTTGCCATTGATGTATAATATAAGTGGAATGAGTTGCTGTCTATTGCCCTTTAGTCAAAGTGACCACAATGACGATAGACGAAAAATATTTTACATTTAATTTATTTCATATATTTATATGATAAACGAATCACAACGAAAGACGTTACAGAGTAACGGCATTCTGCTCGGACGCACCCTTATTGGTCTCCTCTTCCTCTACGCCGGTTACGGTATGCTTACCGGTGGAGCTGAAGGCACAACGGCATTTTACGCATCAGTTGGTGTCCCGATGGCAGCCCTGGCCTACTGGGTAGTACTCGCTGTTAAGCTTGGTGGCGGTCTCGCCCTCGTCCTTGGCTACAAAGTAGAACACGCTGCCCTAGCCCTTATCCTCTTTACCCTGGGAGCGACCTACTTCGGACACCGTGACTGGAGTCAGCCTATGAACGATATAGCGACCCTCAAGAACCTCGCGATTGTTGGTGGACTTCTCTATGTTATGGCATTTGGTGCTGGTAACGGTTGGAAGATCAAATAATCAACAGATTGATTAACAAAACAAAACACCCCGTACGGGGTGTTTTGTTTTTGCTTTCGCTTGTGCTCGATGGTGGAGATTAGTTCATGGCAAGCGTCTTAGCCCAACAAGGAGCTGACGCATTCCATGGTCGTGTACCCTGTGTCTCATAGAGATGACGGGCATACGCCATGTTACCGTGAATATCATCGAGATTAAGACCCATCGCAGTCGCAGCCTTCTGGTGGTAACGCTTGTTGATTTGCATTACCCCAGTGTCGGCATTGTCTACGCGTCCATGGAGGACGGTTCCGTCAGCTAGATAGTGACGGAAATGTGACTCACAGCGGGCTATCTGAATCATAACCGGTACGTCGGCAAAGTATGCACGAACGACGGCTTCGGTGTCACCGACCGCAGCAGCTTCAGGGGCGTACGCCACCTTTTTGGCTGATCCTGCAGTTGATTTTGCCTCAACGGTCAAGGTACTTACTTCACTTTCAGTGGTCGTGATTTGTCCGTAGGCCATGGTTTCCGGTACCGAAAATGCGGTAGAAGCGGCAACGACGGCGAGGACGATAGTCGATATAATAAGCCATTTGTCTTAACTGGTAATACCGGTGGGGACCGCCCAAATCCGGTAACCGCACTATCGTAGCAGACTTTTGCGGATTTCCCCTATAGTAGCACATTTTGGACTTACTGTCAATGAAATGGGGTGGTTTTTTGCTGGTTTGAGGCACAAAAAATGGCTCAATAGAGCCATTTTTTGTGCCATACCACTATTCTCAGTATTATTTGACAAATTCATCTATTGTAGTAAAGTATTGTCAGTTCCAATTAGCTTGTCGTTTGGTATGCGAAACGACAGTTGAAGCTAAATGGGTCCTAGGCACTCCCTCGTACGGGTGTACGGATATCATGGCGCATATAGGTGGGGCAGCTCACATGCTCCCAAGCGACCCAAAAGAGGTCGCTATTTCATTTTTTGTTGCAAAAAGGCCAAGGCACCGTGGACACCAGCCTCATCTCCCAATTCGGCAGTGGTGATGAACGGACACGGCATTACCCCATCAAGGACGGCCACCGTCGCCCGACGGACCGAATCAATAGGGATTTTTGGGTCCCCTACCATCATGGAGCCCCCGAGGATAATGGCTTCAGGCGACCAGTAGAGTACGGTATTACGAAGACCCTGAGCCAGGTAGCCAGCCAATTCGTCCCAAATGACGTCCTCTTGGTCGATATCATACGGTTTTACGCCCATACGGCCCTCTACGGCCCGACCAGAGACCAGATTCTCCAAGGTCGGCGGTACGTCCTCGCCGAGGATGGTCCGGTCGATATCAAGCACCTGGTGCCCAGGCTCAAAGCCAACACTCGCCATATCAATGACACCGTTCTCAATGCGGACACCCCCTACCCCCGTACTGACTGTGTGGTAGACGACTAGTCCCACCCCTTTCCCAGCGCCGTATATCGCCTCACCAAGTCCGGCGAGCGCCGTATCGTTCTCGAGGAATACCGGCACCGTAAACTCGCCAGCAAGGAAATCCACGATCGAGATATTTGCCCACTTGGTCAAAATCCCGTCATGGTCGATACCCAGACGGTCTTCCCGGAGTACACCACGAACACCACCAGCAATGGCGGTTACGTCTTTGGCATTCTCTTTAATCACGGCTACCACCTCAGCTAGCCCTTGTTCGGGTTTTGCATCAGTTTTGAATGACTTTACAGTATCAAGCTTCTTGCCATCAGCCGAAAAGCCAATGCGTGTTTTGGTGCCGCCAATGTCAAAAACTACAAAGGTCATACCTTAGAGTTGGTTCACGTTGTTACAGTCAACGTTCTTGAGAATGTACTTCTCAGCTTCTTTGATATCATCAAATACCTTAAAGAGATCAAGGTCTTCTTTACTAATAGTTTTGAACTTCTTGAGAAGTTCTTTTTCAAACCAGGCAATGAGTGGGTTCCAGAATTCACTACCAATCATGACGACTGGGATGCGCTCTATTTTCTTGGTTTGAATGAGCGTGATGATTTCAAAAAACTCATCGAGCGTGCCGTAGCCACCCGGGAAGTAGATATAGGCCTCAGAGGCAAAGGTCAACATCACCTTACGGGAGAAAAAGAAATCAAAGTTGAGTGATTCAGTAATATACGGATTGAGCTTTTGCTCAAATGGCAACTGAATATTGAGACCAACCGATTTACCGCCGACTTTGAAGGCACCAACGTTTGACGCCTCCATGATACCCGGTCCACCGCCAGAAATAATCGAAAAGCCTTTCTTCGCGAGACGAGCAGCGAGTTCCTCGGCCATTTTGTAGTATGGGTCGTTTGGTGAAAGCCTCGCACTCCCCCAAAAGGTAACTGCCAGTCCGTGATTGCGCAAGAGTTCAAAGCCCGATACAAATTCGGACATAATACGAAAGACTCGCCACGACTGAATAGCGTCTCCATCGGTACCTTTTGGATCTAATAAATCGGTAACGACCCGGCAATGTGGCAAATTTTTCGACACTTTAGCATCCCGCTTCTTGCGAGTTAGACCAAGAACTTTTCGAACCATATGCGTGTATTGTACCACGCAGGTTTAGGCCCACGGCAGTGGATAGTCGCTAAACTCGGGGAGAAGTGGACGATTGTATAAGAGTCGTGACGCTACTTCTGCATGACACTTCGCTCCGGTGAGTGCATTGTGTGGATCTGGCTCGGCAGGAATACCACAGTAGTTGAGTACCGCATCAAGATTAAGGGCGGTACGCTTATGCTCGGCATCAAACGGTGGGGTGAGACCCGCCTTAACCATATGCATGTAGCACATGGTATGGGTATCAAGCGTCCGGTATGGTAACGTCCAATTCTCCCCCGCTCTCATCACTGCTGCCTTGAGCATATCGCGGTCAAACGACACATTTTGTCCGACCAGTGTGCGGTCACTACACATCTGCGTCCACTCCATAAACTGGAGGACGAGCTCGGCTTCACTCATCTTGGTAACGTCAGTGATTTGCGCTTCAGTAAAGCCGTTGACCGCGAGCGCCTCCGCCATAATATGCGCACCATCCCAGATGCGACACTCCGCATAAAACTGCCGCTCTGGGTTACTCATATCAATTGCCCCGAGTGAGACAATTGAATGTAACGCGTATTCAGTACCAGACCCTTCGATATCGATGACTATCATAAGAGTATTATGCCATACTATTCTATACCATCACTCTTGTGCTACAGTATACATAGAAAGGAGACCGAACTATGCCAACTTGTCGCATCGAACGACGGATGGTATGGATTGCTCTCCACCATCCCGAAAACCAAAAGATCTTGCTCATCGACACCGAACGCCACCGTGGCTTCAGCTGGGAGATGCCAAGCGGTACAGTGCAGCCACACGAAACCATCAGACAAGCCGCTACTCGTGAGCTCAAAGTGGCAACTGGACTAACTGCCGACCTAAAGCTGGTACGCTATCGTAAGCAGGCCGTTCCCAAACCTCCTCATCCCTTCGTCGAGTATTACATGTTCACCGGGATGTACGATGGCCGTAGTGTCATACGACTGGAATCACCAACGGCAGAGTACCACTGGAGCACCATCAATGAAGCACTCCATCTCAGTGCAGAACGGTGGGCAAAGCACTATCTCTACTCCATCCACCCCTAAACGCCACCAAGCAATCGCTGCTCTGGTGGCGGTTGTGATTTTGAGGCGTATACTATTTGTATATGGTCGTACGTATCGAAGATTCGTGGCGAGCGGCACTCACCGGTGAATTTGAAAAGCCATATTTCAAACGACTGACTGAATCGGTGCGCTTTGCGTATGAGACTGAAACCATCTACCCTCACCCAAAAAACGTCTTTCGGGCCTTTGACCTTACCCCCTTACCACAAGTTAAAGTGGTGATTCTCGGCCAAGACCCCTACCACGGACCACACCAGGCGCATGGACTCGCCTTCTCGGTGGAAACTGGTATTACCTTGCCCCCATCGCTTATAAATATCTACAAGGAACTCAAATCTGATCTCGGTGTTGAGCGCTCGACTGGCGACCTCTCTGATTGGGCCACACAGGGAGTCCTGCTCCTTAACAGCACCCTCACTGTTCGCGCGGGAGAGGCAGGAGCCCACCAGACTTTTGGCTGGGAGACCTTCACTGACGAGGTCATTGCCACCGTCTCGCGTGAACGCACCGGGGTAGTCTTCCTCCTTTGGGGAGCCTTTGCCATCGCGAAGCGCCGCCTGATTGATGAATCAAAACACCACGTACTCACTGCCCCACATCCCTCTCCCCTCTCGGCACACCGCGGTTTCTTCGGGTGTAAACATTTTTCAAAAACTAATACCTATTTGGAAGAGATGGGTCGCACACCGATCAGGTGGTAAACCACTTACCCCGCGCTTCATCATACACACGCGCAAAGGCAGCGCCATAGAGAATGATACTCGCTGCCACATATACCCACACCAGGAGTGTAATAAGGAGTCCGGCCGCTCCAAAAAGCGTTTGCACGGGTGCCGTAGCAAAATGAAACGCAACCAGTTCGCGACTAAATAAGAGAAACAGTCCAGCGACAGCAGCTCCGAGAAAACGCCCAGAAAATGATGGTGCTCGGTGTGCTAACAGACCATATGCAATCGTCAGCAGTAACATGGTCAATAGGAACGTAGCAAAAAAGCTTAAAAGAGACCAGAGACTTGAACCAATGAGCGAATCTGCGAACGTAAACGTATCTTCGAATATCATAATAGTTACGAGGTAACACTGCATCACTCCGATAAAGAGTGTCATTCGCCAAATTCGCGAAAAGTAACTGCGCCATCCATATATCTCGATACCCCACAGTTTGTGAAAACCAGTAATGAGACTATTAAGAGTGATAAAAATCATTATAGACAAGAACACGAGACCGACGACAGGCCAGTAATAATGGGTGGCAACACTATCAAAATTTGTAACCGCATTATAGACCAGATCGGTGACGCCCGGATCGATGGCGTTCCCCCACCGAATCAGCATGTTAGTGATACGCTCTGCACCATACATGAGCCCAACAATCGAAATCGAAAGAATAATGAGTGGCGTGAGCGCAAACGGCATGAAATATGCGAGGGCCGCCGCTGATTCATCAGCGCCTTGTCTAAACCATAAGACTAACGCCCGACCAAGTAACCGTAAAAAGTACATGTAGGAGTATTATACTAGACCGATCTCAAATAAAGTGTCGCAAACTAGCAATGGTGTGGGCAGAATAATCTTGAGTAAGTATTTATTAATACAAAGAGTGTGGTCAAAATGCACTTAAGCGAGGCGAGAGAAATGGGATTGGACCCATATCGCAAGACCTTGCCTGCTATCTTTTGAGTGTTAACGAGAAAGTAGCGACAAGGTGTACTGCTCCTGTAAGGAGCGAGCGAGAAAATACGAGACGTACTTTTTGTACGTTGAGTGTTTTCGAGCGAAGCACAACAAAGCATAAGGGTATTTTGTCCGCACTCTACAGGCCTGGACAATTTGATGCTGGTGCATACCCCGCCGCTTCCGCCGCTTCCTTCGTAGCAAAAAACACCCTATTCTCTGGCTTGATACGCTGACCACTCGAGCAGGTCATAAGGTGATACTTGGTCCCTGACTTTGAACCCACATACTTCGCGTTGGCTTCGGTCAGGACGACCTCCAGCACCTCAACGGTGCTTGAACTGGTAGTCGCCATCAGGGGTACAGGGGCACTGATTACCTGTGCCACCACCGGCCCGGCCGGAGCAGGCGCTGGTAACGAAAAACGGCCCAAAAAGAAAGCCGTCACCGCTATGACACACAAAAGCGTGCCTGTAAATATAGTGTCATCAGCGAGGAAACGCTTGAGTTTTTCTAACATATGTCGTATACTCCACGGGTTACGAATTTTGCAGCATATTTAGTATAACCTATGGCAACAAAGAAATCGGCCGGTTCGGCCAAAAACCTGAAGGACTCTCAGCCAAAATATCTGGGGGTCAAGCGAGCAGACGGACAAATCGTTAAGATTGGTCAGATTATTCTTCGTCAGCGTGGTAGTAAAATCGAAGCGGGCAAGAATGTAAAGATGGGCAAAGACCACACTATCTTCGCGATGATTGATGGTGTTGTGTCTTTCCGCAACATGCGCAAGACTCGTTTTGATGGACAGCTCGTCCAGAAGAAGGCGGTTGATGTAGTCGCTGCATAATTCACTCTCCACACACAAAACCGGCGCCCATGGGCGCCGGTTTTGAAATGAGACAACGAGGCTACAAGCCGACTATGGCGAATTTCCGTGAGCAAAGGCTATTCCTAATGCCTTTGTCCACGCCTCGCAGCTACCTCACACTCTCTTTATATATAGTACTAAGTATTTTTATACGTAACGAATCCTGGCTTTCTCCGAGATACATTAACTACTTGAGCGACGATGACAACAAAGTAGCTGGTAGGTTTTGGAAGCCTTAGCGGATGGTGGCCTTTGTGATGATCACAGCTTCAGTTGGTCGGTCCCCTGCCCCTACCTCTACCTTTCCAATCGCATCTACTACCTCCATACCGGCCACTACCCGACCAAAGACAGGGTGCTTCGAAGAATGTGGTGGCTTATCAAAATCGAGACCAGTGTTATCAACAAGGTTGATAAAGAACTGACTGCCACCTGAGTTTGGACCGGCGTTCGCCATTGAGATGGTACCGCGAACGTTCGTCAGCAGTGGACCGGCAATGTGTTCGTCTGGTATCGCGTAGCCTGGACCACCAGTACCCCAACGCGCTACCTGACTGTCATCCTTCGTGAGTGGGTCTCCTCCCTGGATCATAAAGCCGTCAATCACACGGTGGAACTTGATGCCGTCGTAGTACCCTTCCTTCACAAGCTTCTCAAAGTTGCCAGCGGTAATTGGCATCGTGTCTTTGTAAAGTTCAATTTCGATCGTCCCTTTATTGGTTTCTAATACGGCTACTGGATTCATAGTATTGATGTTATCTGGATTAGTAACGGCTTGTTCTTCGGGGGCCAAGGGTGCGGTAATTGGCGGTGTATCTGGCTCGGTCACGAGCTCAAGCTCTGGCGCCTGGTCTACTGACGCCCAGTAGGCGAGACCAAAGATGAGGAGTAATGAGACACCGATAATTGATACTACCTGCAGATATTTTGCCATACGTTATTTTGTCACCACATTAATTGTAATTGTGCCACTGACCCCGCCCCCGTTCACCCCAACTGCATGCTCACCAAGGGATTTAATCGGCGTCTCAATATGAAGGACAGCGACTTCAATAGGGTGCCCGGCGGCCGCAGCAGCTAGAGCAATGTCAGCGGTTTTGACCGCCTGGAAAAGATGCCCCTGGGCATTGGCTTCGACTTTAATCGAAAGCGGAGATTCGGCGAGAGCCTTGAGAGCCGTCTTAAGACCCGCTTCGTCAGCCGCCTGGTGGGCAGCGACTTCTTTGTTACGCGCTTGTACTCGCTTCAGATTTTCGGGGGTAGCCGGCTGGGCCTGACCTTGCGGAATGAGTTTGTTGAGGGCAAAACCGTCGGGGACTTCTACGACACTGAAGCGTTTGCCGAGACGGGCCACATCACGCAGTAAAATTACTTTCATGAGAGAGTATTGCTTATATCTTATAAAGTGTTGCCATCATACCGAAAAGCGTCAGTCTCGGCAACCAACAGGGAGATTATTCACTCTTTGGGGTTGAGGATGCTACTGGAGCGATGTAAGTACCGTGGAGAACCTTAATCGCAGCATCAAGCTGTGGATCACGGCTCGCTTCGCGGTCTTCGATGGTGCGCTCGACCACAATATCAGGGGTCAATCCACCATTTGAAATCGAACGACCATTTGGGGTGAGCCAACGGGCAATGGTGACTTTCAGAGACGAACCACTTGGGAGGTTTACCAGTTCCTGTACGGAACCTTTACCAAATGACGGCGTACCAATGAGCGTGGCATACCCTTGCTCTTGAAGCGCGCCAGCGAGAATTTCAGACGCAGAAGCTGAACCACCATCGATCAATACCACCATCTCTTTGGGTGCAAATTGCTTTAAGGTTGCTCCCCGACTACGGTATACCTCTTCTTCTCGTTCATCACCAAAACTCTCGCGTAAGACTACTTTGCCGGCCGGCATAAAGTAACTTGCAATGTCTACAGCCCCTTCTAAATAGCCTCCCGGGTTACCGCGGAGATCAAGCACGAGCTTGGTGGCGCCACTCTTGGTGTAATCTCGTAGTGCTTGTTGCATCTTCATTTCAGCCAGCGCATTAAAGCTGTAAAGAGTAATAATGAATATATCACCGCGCTTCTCCGTCTTCACGGTTGGAATCTCTATCTGAGCACGAGTGACTTGATACTCTTTTGGTTCAGTCATACCGGGACGGTAGATAGCCAATGTCACCACAGTTCCCTCTTCGCCACGAATAAGTCGCACCGCTTCGTCCACCCCCATGCCATCAGTCGAAGATCCGTTGATAGACACAAGTGCATCCCCCGCCAGGAGGCCGGCCTTCTCTGCTGGTGTACCTGCAAGCGGCGCAATAATAGTGAGCACATTGTCACGCATCCCTACCTCCATGCCTACCCCACTAAAATTTCCTGAGATGTCTTCATTAAACGCTTCGGCTTCTTGCGGTGGAAAATAGGTAGTGTATGGATCGCCATAGGCGCGTACCAAACCCTCAATTGCGCCAGCTACTTTTGCCTCTGGAGTTAATAGGTCGGTACCACTGGCGGTAGCAAACTTCTGATCAAGGAGATCCCAAACTCGCCAAAATTCACGGAGGTCAGCATTGGGGTCTGGTTGTGCTTCTCCAGCCAATAGTGTCCCTAGACTCGTTACCCCACCCTCGGGTTGCCCACCGATATGCAAACCAGAAAAAAAGGCCCCTGCGGCTAACAAAAGTGCAAGCACACACGCCAGAAGGGTTTTTCCGCCTTGGCGTCGCGTGATTACTTTTTCTTCCGGTATTCGTGTGGTATCGTGATACATATGCGCCTATTATCGCACGACAAATCATCCACGCCAATGAGTTGTTGCTGTTCATAAACATACCCTCCCACTCCTTATTACTGTTGTCTAGCTATTCTCTACTATGCGTTCACTCTTCAAAAAATCAGACCCCATTTCCACACAGTCACCACTCCGCCTCTATTCGACCGAAACCCGCGAAATTGCCTTTTTTGTCCCCCGCCAAGCCCCGGTAGTAACGTTGTACACCTGTGGTCCAACCGTCTACGATTATGCTCACATTGGCAATCTTCGCTCGTACGTCTTTGCCGATATTCTCAAAAAGACGCTTGAATACAACGGCTACGAAGTTCGCCACACCATCAACCTCACCGACTTTGGCCACCTCACCGACGACGGTGACGCTGGTGAAGACAAAATCATGAAAGGCCTCCGGCGTGAAGGCAAACCAATCACCCTTGAGGCCATGCGCGAACTGACCGATATCTACATCGACGCGTTTAAGGCCGACATCAAAAAACTTCGCATCAAAGAGCCTACCACCTTTTCACGCGCCAGTGATTACCTGCGCGAACAAATCGACCTCATAAAGACCCTCGAAGAAAAAGGTTATACCTACGAGACAGGTGACGGGGTGTACTTTGATATCGCCAAGTTCCCCGCTTATGGCCGCCTCGGTCAAATCGATATCGCCAAATTGAAATCCGGTGCCCGGGTCGAAGAGAACAGCGAGAAGCATCACCCCGCTGACTTTGCTGTCTGGAAAAAGGGTGGACTCGGTTGGGATAGTCGTTGGGGCAAAGGTTTCCCGGGCTGGCATATCGAGTGTTCGGCGATGGCCATGGCCACTCTGGGCAAAGAGATTGATATCCATACTGGCGGTATCGACCATATCCATACCCACCACAACGCCGAAATCGCCCAGAGTGAGTGTGCTACCGGCAAGCAGTACGTCCGTTACTGGATGCACAATGAGTTCATTACCATTGACCATGGCAAAATCGGCAAGTCCCTCGGCAATGCTATCACCATGCGCCAACTCGAAAACGCCAGCTTCTCGGGCGATGATTACCGCTATTTCCTCCTCGGGGCCCACTACCGTTCACCGCTCAATTTCACCTTTGAGGCGCTGAAGGCCGCAAAGCAAGCTCTCTTTCGTCTCAAGCGCTACGTCTACGAGGATTATAAAAACAAACCGACAACCCCTCACCCTGACTACCTACAGCGCTTCCACGAGTACCTCAATCACGACCTCGATACGCCTCAGGCGCTTGCGCTACTGTTTGAGATCACCAAAGACGACCGTCTAACTCCGGGCGAAAAATGCGCCACCATGCAAGCCGTGGATGTGGTACTGGATATCGGGCTACGGCAGAAGCAAACAGATGGACTCGCTTCTATTGGTGTTGTGAGTGTGAGTGATATTCCCGCGACCGTACAAGATCTCATGACCGCACGCGATAGCGCTCGCGCAAGCAAAGATTGGTCCGAGAGCGATCGCCTCCGCATCCTCATCAATGAAGCTGGGTACGCGGTTGAAGATTCGTCCCAAGGCACTAAAGTATCAAAATTATAATGTGATAAGGCCTCGTGTCACACGAGGCCTTACGTCTCATTTAGTCCGGGGAACGAAAATCCTCGGATGATGTGCTTGCTCCATACCCTAACCCGCCAAGGACGAGTACGCCAAGGGCTATGTTCCGCCTTAATTTTGCTTCACGTTTCCTATACACAGAATCCCCACTTTCCCCAACACTCGTCCTCTTTCTAAATTAAGAGTATACTGTTTCCACCTATGGCCGACACCCCAACACTCAATAAAACCCTCCGTACCGCCCCACACAACATCGACGCCGAACGCGCCCTCCTTGGCGCCACCCTCTTAAAGCCCGACGTCATGCACGACATCTCGGTGACGGTCTTTCCCGAGAGTTTTTATGCGGACAAACACCGAGTCATTTATGATGCTATCTACCAGATCTTTCTTAAGGGTGACCCGATTGATATAGTCTCCATCACCAACAAGCTCACCACGATGAATGCGCTTGAGCGCATTGGTGGTGCCGCCTACATCGCTGAACTCATCGAGACGGTGCCGGCAGCTGGCAACGCCCAGTATTATGCAGACTTGGTACAAGCCAAAGCGACCTTGCGTGGCCTCATCCATGCGTCTGAAGAGATTGCTGAGATGGCGTACCAGAATCCCGAAAATACCGAAGAAGCCATCGACCGCGCCGAAAAGACTATCTACCAGGTGACGAACGCCCCCACCACCCAAAAGTTCGAGCAAATTGGTCGTCCCCTCAAAGACGCTTGGGAGAAGTTTGAGTACCTCAGTGCCCACCACGATGAACGGCGTGGTGTTCCCTCTGGCTTTACCGGCCTTGATAACCTCCTTGGTGGTTTCCAAAAGTCCGACCTCATTATCCTCGCGGCGCGTCCAGGTATGGGTAAGACCACCATGGCGCTTGATATCGCCCGTAATGCAGCCTTGTTGCACGACGCGCACGTGGGGGTCTTCTCACTGGAAATGAGTTCGCAACAGCTCGTTGAGCGTATGCTCGCCTCTGAGTCTGGGGTTGATTCATGGAATCTTCGTAATGGACGGCTTAAGGACGACAGTGAGTACGCGGCCCTCCAAGACGCGATGGCCAAGCTTGATGCCGCGCCGCTGTATATTGTCGACGAGCCAGCGCTTAACATCGTGAAAATGCGATCGGCCGCTCGTCGCTTAAAGAACGAACATGGCCTTGATATGATTATTGTCGACTACCTCCAGCTCATGTCCCCAACGGCCACCAAGGCGAGCGATTCAATGGTGCAGCAGGTGACCGAAATCTCCCGCTCACTCAAGATCCTCGCCCGTGAGCTCAACGTACCGGTGATTGCCCTCTCCCAGCTCTCGCGCGCAGTGGAGCAGCGTGGCGGTAAGCCGCGCCTGTCTGACCTTCGTGACTCTGGTTCGATCGAGCAGGACGCCGACGTCGTGATGTTCATCCACCGCGAAGACAAACAGAACAAAGATCAACCGGCCGAACGCCCGAACATTGCCGAGGTTCTCGTCGAAAAGCACCGCCACGGTGCAGTTGGTAGTGCCGAGCTTTACTTTGACGGCAAGCATGTCCGCTTCCTCAACCTCGATACACACCATACAAGCGCATACGCTGGTAACAGTGATGATTTTTAGGATTAGGTTTAGGGGTCCAACCCCGAAAGCGCGGGGTTGGACCCCTGCATTTCGCTATTTCGTTATTTGTCTCAGACGTCGAATCGGCTTTATGATACAATTATTTTGTCTTGAATTTCTATATTCAATCTTCTTATTTTCTATATTCCATGACTGCACTCGACCAACTCATCGCTCACTTTGAAAAGTTCCCTGGGATTGGCGGCCGCCAAGCCAAGCGCTTTGCCTTTCATGTCCTCACCATGGGTAAAGCCGAGGCGCAAAACCTCGCTGATCTCATTGCTACTATCGATGCGACGGTAGTCGAGTGCGCGTCCTGCCACCGGTTTTTTGCCCATAGTCAGACGACCACCACGTCCCCACTTTGTCCGATCTGTAGTTACCCCAACCGTGACCAGACGAAGCTGATGGTGGTCGCTAGCGATAGCGATATTCTCGCGATTGAAAAAAGTGGCCAGTACAATGGGCTCTACTTCGTGCTTGGTGGTCTCGTTCCCCTCCTCCATAGCGAAGACCAAAAGAAGCTCCGTGGCGGTGCGCTTAAGGCAACGGCCGAAGCCCGCCTCCATACCGGCCTCTCCGAAATCATCCTCGCCTTTGCGGTCAATCCCGATGGCGAAAACACCGCCCGCTTTGTTGAATCAATTATTGCCAGTATTGATACGCCAAATAAACCGCGTGTATCACAACTCGGCCGCGGCCTTTCTACCGGCAGCGAACTCGAATACGCCGATCCAGACACAATCAGGAATGCTTTAATGAATCGTGGTTAGCCCTTGTTTATATCGGCTGAACCCCTGTCTCAAGTTTTTTTACAAAACCTGCAACTTCTTCGCGCACAAAGAGATATTGGTCATCTGTTATATCAGTTCTTTCCTCAATAGTTCCACCGACCAAGGCTTGCCATACATCAACTTGTTGTAAAAGTCGTGTGCTACCAAATTTTTCAACCAATTTTTTCTTTAAAACTTTGTCAAAATAGACAATGGAATCTTGTAAATCAAATCGTTCTAAGTCTGTAATTTTTTCTCTGATCTTATAGATCTCTTGCACGAGATTATCAGGTAGAGATTCTACAGCTTCCATATACGAGAAACATAACAAAGAATCCCCAAATAGGGAATCTTTTTTTTAAATCGTCTCAATCTTGATCAAAGCGTAGTGCTGACGGTGACCAATCTTACGGTCACGGTTACTCTTAGCCTTGAAACGGATAATTGAGAGCTTTGGACCTTTGGTCTCACCGAGGTACGTTGCGGTAACTTTCCCACCAGTGTACGGCGTGCCAACGTTAGTCTTGGCACCATCATCGGCCATAAGGACAGTATCAAAAGTAATGGTATCGCCTTCCTTGTGGTCTCCCAGAAGCTCTACTTCGAGGGTGTCGCCAGCAGAAACGATATACTGCTTACCGCCAGTTAAAATAACAGCGAAAGCATCAGTTTTTGTTGCAGTTGTTGCCATAGTGGGGCCGATTGTACCAGATCTGACCAAAAAACGCAAGGTCTCTTTGCTATTACCCCATTACACTTCCCGAGCAATTGGTACAATCTCAATCGTGGCTTTTTCGGAAGCGCTATTTGTCGGGTCAACGGGGTCAATACAATCAATTTTGATTTGTTGAGTTGACGTGAGGTTGATTGATGTATAAGGGCCGTAGGTCGAACTAAGTGGACTGGCAGGGTGCGTGATGAAGATCGGCGCTGCAATCCCCCCACTAATAGTACAATCCATATCTACCCCTGATTCAACGGTCACTGAAAAATTGACCGTTGAACCATACCGAACGAAATTGGTAGTCGGCGTGATAGTGAGGAGGAGCGGCTGGTCAACCACTTCAACAGCAGTTGTCGCATACAATCCACTGTATAAAGCGACTACTTCGGTCTCGCCAAGATCAAGTCCGGTAATAACCGTCCTCGCTCCGTTGTAGGTGACCGTTGCGACTGAAGTATTTACACTTGACCAGACCGCTCCTCCTGAAACATTTATAAAACCACCCCAACTACAAACTGGTGGTGTTGGCGAGTTGATCCAATATCGGGCTGACACTGAAGTAGTGCCTCCGGATAATAATGAATTTGCTGCCTTACAGACAATCAATCGTGGCAAAGGTCCACTGGCAGGCGCCACTGTCAAGGTAGAACTGGCTGATTCCACACCATTCGTGGGGTCGGTCACCTCAACTACCATGGCGAGAGTCTGGGTAGCGGCATTGATTGGCGCTGTCCAGGTCACCGGCACGGTAATTGGCGTCCAGGCAGTGTTAGCAGCCACCCCCGCAGTTGATGTACCCGAGGCGACTACCTGTCCCCCGATAGTGATGCGATATGGATAGGGTGACACATCAATGTTACTCGTGTTGCGGATATAATACGTCGTGGTTGCCATATCATAACCTGAAGCCACGGATTGTGGTGTAGTACTAGCCTCGATATTGGCTGCAATGACCGTAAATGTTACCCATGGACTCGTGTTGTTACATTCGTTTTCTTCATCGATAGTATAGCGGTCATCGACATACTTGACGCGTACACGATGCACCCCCGCTACAGCCGAAGTCCAGTTGAAAGCAAAAATAGTACTTGACCCGACTGGTACTGCCGGATAATCTTTTTTAAATAAATCCACATGTGGCTCAGCGGTATCAGCGTACAGATCCACTTGGGCCTGCGCCCGAGTCAGTGCGGTGGAAATAGTGTCACCACTATTTGCAATCACAAACGGCAACATAATTGGTTGTCCCAGAATAAAGGGGCCGAGAGCACTCGAGGTAGTAGCGGCGGTCAAGTCTGGCACGCCAGTTGGTCTTGTCACTACACTAAAGCTGTTCCAAGCAGTGGTATTATCACCCTCACTCGTCTCTGCGACACCGTTACTATAATCAGCTTCATACTTGACTTGGTGAGTCCCTAAAGGGGCACACCAATCATTCTCTGGCCAGCGCACCATGGTGAGAGCTCCATTACGTACGGTAATAGTACTTCCGGCTGATACTGGACCAAATGTATCTCCCGACCATAGCCAAGCACCGTCACTCCCTATTCCTACCGGGTAATTGTCGTCTGCATAGGTATCAACCACCACCCAATTAGAATTCATGGCTGGTGGAGCGGTGCCTGCGTTGTCAGGACCAGTGTTGGCAAGATTAAAATAAAATAGTGGTGCCTGACCGACGTAGAATGGCCCATAGGGCGCTTGTGGTGAAGGCCTGAGATTCGGCAAAGCATAAACCGTACTCGCATAGCCAATAACGAGTACGAGAGCAACTATCTTAAGCACCCGCATGTATCTATAGCATAGTACACTTGACCAGCCAAATACGTAGTAATACACATATTGTTTACATTAAGCTGGTCACTGGTGTCATAATGAGTACTATGAGAATTGGTATCACCGTCGCTATCCTGTTCGCCCTGATTGCTAACTGTGTGATTGGTCTTTTGATTTATTGGCAACACCAAAGTGACAATCAGGCTGCCACGACTGATCAGAGTCTTGAAACCAATTCCGAGAAACCACCCAGTCTAGAGAAAAAGATCCTGGTGGCAGATCTGGGACTAGATGGACAAACACCGACCGCTACCACATCAGCCGTTCTCCGCACACTCGATCGCCAACTAGCTGATACGGATAAACTTTATACTCTCGCCACTGCCGCTGGTACCGTTATTAGTGAGACAGACAAACAGCTAGCCTGGCAGCGGGAGTTGTATAACCGCGGTGGTGAAGTTGGTCTTCGTACCTATATCGCTGAGCTTGGTGTCGATGAGGCAGCCTATCGGGTTCAACTGGAAAAAAACCTCCTCGTTAACGCCCACCTCGAAAAAATTGCTCGGCCCTATATTACTGATGAGCTCGTCACAAACTATTATAATGAACTTCCTGAATCGGAGCGGGATGAATTTGCGTATATGGAAGTGAGCATTCGCGAAACGCTCTTAGCCCAAAAAATGTCAGAGGTGCGAACCAGTCTCTTGGCACAGTAACGCTACATGTCTTCGCGTGCTGGCTTATCAATTGAGAGGACTTCCACCCCGGCCGCTTCGCCAGTAATTTTGAGGATGTCTTTGTCGAGCTTGCCGAGTTCTTTGTAGCCAGCATTGTAGTGATTAACCGTGGTAGCCAACGTGGTGCCGAGCTTGTTGTAGTAGTCTTCGTACTTGGCAATATGTCCCGAGAGTTTTTCGACATTTTTGATGATATCCTGCGCCTTCTCTTCGATCTCGAGTGCCTTGAGGCCCTGAAGCACAGTCTGCAGGTACGCAAGGAACGAGGTCGGTGAGACAATAATCACCTTATACTTACCAGCGGCGCGCTGGATGAGATTATCCTCCCCGGCTCCGACACGATTTGAAAGTAGGTCGTAGTAGATGCCCTCGTGCGGAATAAACATAAACGCAAAATCCATCGTCCCTTCGGTTGGACGGATATACTTAGCGGTTTCAGTGATACGGAGTTTGAGGTCATTGAGGAAATACTTTTCGTATTGCACCTTATCTGCTCCATCAGCCGCTTCAGCAAAGCGGTTGTAGTTCTCAAGTGAGAACTTGGAGTCTACCGGTATCACCTTTCCTTTTACGAATACTGCCGCGTCAACAATCTCTCCGTCCTTGAAGGCGTACTGCATGGCAAAGCTCTCGGGCGGGAGCACATTCTGAAGGACCGTCTCAAGGTAGTATTCACCGAGAATCCCTCGTTGCTTCGGATTCTTCAAAATATTCTGGAGTTCCTTGAGCTGGTCCGCCACTGCAAACACCTGCTTACTACTCTCACCGACGGTCGCAACACTCTTCTCTACATGAAGAAGCTTCGCACCGACACTCTCTTGGATCGCGCGAATCTGTTCATTCACGTCACGATTAATCTGCTGCATCAGTTCGCGACTCTCACGAAACTGCGTCTGACTGCCCTGTTGCGCCAGCTTCGAACTTTCGCTCATCTGCTCCCGCACGGTTCGAGACAGGTCTTGCATCTGCTGCTGCATAAGAAGGAGTGATTCCGGTGTCTGCGCCGGCTTATCACCCTTTACAAAAAAGACATAGACGACGAGACCAATCAAGACAATAAGCAGCCCTATGACCGCAAGCAAAAGCATTTCCATAATGGCGACATTGTACCACAACACGAGATACGCACAGTTGTCACCTTTACGCTCAAAATGAGAGGTTCATAATTATATGTGCGCATGGTCAGCATGCGAGTAAAAACAGTACAGCAAGGAGGGACAGCATGTTCGACAGGACCCCAACGAGAGTGCTCCTACGGAAGGATTTTGAGCCTCCAAAGGACTACCGCAAGGTCTTCAAGCAAAGACCACCCGGAGCACTTCGGCATATTTCGTTGGTTGATGAAGCTGATGGGACAATTCTCGACCGAGTTCGACTTCATCTTAACGAAGTACTCTCTGAGGCAGAGAAAGGTCTATTCGGCCATCTTATGTACACGAGACACCGAGAGTGGTTCGGCTGTGCTTGCTGGGGATCAAATGGCAATAATCTGACCGTACGCATCTCCATCAAAAAGAACAAGCACCTGGCGGATGCCCGGATGGAAGTCGGCAAGCATGCAGACGAAATCCTGCAGGAAATCTTGGCAAAGCGGCAAAAGAAAAAATAAGCCGCCATCTCGTCGCATCGAGCAACTCTGAAATTCCCGGCCTGCCGGGATTTCCTTTTATATGCTACAATCACCGTACTAAATCGAAAATTTTATGTCACTACATACTTCCCTACGAGACTCACTAAAAGAAGCGCTTAAAGCCAAAGATGCAGCCAAACTCCGTACTATTCGTAGTATCATGACTGCAGTCACCAACGAACTCGTTGCAACCGGCCAGACTCCGCAGAGTGAGCTTAATGACGAAGGCGTACTGGCGGTTATCAAGCGTCTCGCCAAGCAGCGCAAAGAATCAATCGTTCAGTACGATGCGGCCGGTCGCACCGACCTCTCTGAACCGGAGAAGGAGGAGCTCGTCGTACTTGAAGCCTACCTCCCTACCCTCATGAGCCAGGAAGCGATTCGTCCTTTGGCCGAGGCCAAGATGGCCGAACTCGGTATTACAGACAAAGCCAAGATGGGTATGCTTGTCGGCGCCCTCATGCGCGACCTCGCCGGCCAGGCCGATGGTGGCGACGTTAAGGCAGTAGTTGAATCACTTTTTTAGATTCTAATGATAGAGCGAACCTCGATCATCAGCCTGACCTAACTGTCCAATGATTTTTTCAACGTAAGACTTTTTTACGGGTTCATTCTGCAACAATTGTCTATGGAGTCGCTGAGCTTCAGTTTCGTCACTTATTGCACCAGCTGGCATCACAGCACCCAAAAATTCAGTTAACTTTTCGAGATAACTCTGTCGTTCTGCAGGGTTAATTAATGGATCAATTTTTTCAGGATTCATACTAATAGTATATAACATAAAGGACTCTTGCCAAAATGAAGTTTTTTTGGTTAAACTACAAGTTAGGAGGTGTTGAATATGGGCTTTTTAAAGATTCATCATCCACTCCTACCATCACCCAATACTGCAGAAAAAGCTGCTTTTGCTGAAGCCTTAGCTGGAGCAGAAAGAGCAATTATGAGCCGGCGACGCGCTGTAGCTATTGAAAAAGAACGTACAGAATGGTTACAGCGAATGCCGAACCTCGAAGCTGACGCTCTTCGGGTGATTGATGAGCGAGGGGGAGATCCAATTGACAACGACCTTGGCGAGGACTAGTTCCTTGCCAAGGTCAATTTTTTATAGTTTAATACGAATGCCACCTGGGGGATGAGTAATCATCAAGGAGGCAGAAGTGCAGACACTACAAAAAACAGACTTCATGGCTTTGGTCGCTCCTATGGTCAAAATCAAGAAGCGAAATCTGCTGAAGGCAGACCTCTATCGTCTTCGGCAAGTCATCGGCACCCAACTGAAGGCTGGGATTGGCAACAATGGCGATTTCATCCTCTACAGCTCGGACGCCCTTAGCCATCAAAAGTTAACGAGGTTGCTCCCCTTTTTTACCGAGTTTCGCGAGCAGCGAGTCGATCCGATTCGAACGCGGATTGAACTATTAGAAATCGTCGATAAAGACGAACCTCTCTTCACCTGAGGCAGGTGGACATCAAGCAAGAGACCGGACGCACACCCTGTGCGTCCGGCTCTATTTTTTATTATTTGCACATTACACCACATTTTTCTCAAGGACGAGGCAAGACCTCGTCTACTGTTCTTGTAAAGAAAGACCTCGTCTTCGTATATCTAAAATAATTCTTTACCGTGCTGTGCGGCCAAACTCTCAAGGGTGACCGCATCCTCAATCAAAAATTCCCCTACTTTTGTTCGCCTGAGATTATAGAGTGTCGCAGGATACCCGAGTCGTCGCCCCAACTCTTCGGCGAGTGAGCGAATATAGGTACCACTCCCCACCGCAAACCGTACAGTCACCAATTGAAACTTTTTACTATCATATATCGTAGTATTTTCTTCTGTGACAAATTTTTCCCATGCAGTATCAGAAAAAAACTGATTTTTATCACTACTATATATAATAGTATTTTCTATGAGTAGCTCAGCGGCATTGACCCGCATCGCTCGCTCTGGCACACCCTCGGCTTGCCCCCCTTTTTTCTCAGCGGCACGGGCACGTTTGTACATCGGCACGCCATCAACTTTAATCGCGCTATAGGCCGATACCGGTAGCATGATGTCGCCAAGAAGCGTATTCAGCGTTATGGCGATAGTTTCTCTAGAAATCATTGCTGACACCTCCTTTTCTTCCAGTACTTCCCCTTCCATATCACCAGTACTGCGACGCTGGCCTATGAGTATTTCCGCCACATACTCTTTATCAAGCTTCACGAGTCTCGTGAGAGTTTTGGTACCTGGTCCTACCCCTACGACCATGAGCCCAGTGGCGAGTGGATCAAGTGTCCCCGCATGGCCAGCTTTTTTTACCCCAAGGATCCGCCGCACACGCGCTACTACGCCAAAAGACGTCAAACCCTTGGGCTTGTCGACAAGGAGTATCGTCTCTTCTGGATTCATGACCGCATCCTACAGAAATACCGCCAGTTTCGTCAAGAAGTACGCGAAGAATATGAGCATCATAAGCCCTTCCCACCGCATCACCTGGCGCGAAAGCCCGATCACAAAAATCATCAGTGACGCTGCGAGCATAAACCAGATACCAAAACCGAGCACGACAGTATCTACCACTAACGGCGTAATTAGTGCCGGAATACCGAGCACGACAAGCGCATTAAAGGTATTTGAACCAAAGATATTCCCGACAGCCATTTCCATTTCTTTCTTACGTGCTGATTGAATACCAACCATCAGTTCTGGGAGTGATGTACCAATTGCGATTGCGGTGATCGACACCAGCGCAATCGGTACGGCGAGCGATGTAGCAATATTGACCGCCATCTCAACCGTATAGTGCGCGCCCACAAGCACTGCACCGAGCCCCAAGAACATCATGAGGAGGGTTTTTATTTTGAGTTTTGGTCGTGACTCCTGCCCCTTTGTTCCTTGTTTGGCCTCGGCAATGATATACCATAAATACGCTCCAAAGATAGCCAGGACAAATCCGGCATCAACTCGGTCAACCATACCATCAGCAATCACGGCCACGAGTATCGCTTGCGAGATCACAAACAGCGGCAACTCGGTCTTAAGGATATCTTGATTAAAAGCGAGACGTCCCGCCACCACCGCCATGAGACCGACAATGAGGAGGATGTTCGTGATATTTGAACCAACTACATTTGCAGCCACTAATTCCGTTGTACCTTGGAGTACCGCCGCAATCGATGATGCGAGTTCTGGTAGTGATGTGCCAAATCCGACAATCAAAATACCAATTGCAAACGAACTCATCCCCAGTGATCGTCCGACTAGTTTGGCTCCATCCAGAAACAAATCAGCTCCCTTTACCAATACATAGATTGACACACCAAGCATCACTCCCCACATTGCTAATTGCATCCATTCCATAGAACTTATATTACAAAACGAGTAAGTCAGGGTTAAACACGAGCATGAGCCCCAGGAGGATCATAAGAACCCCACCAATCAAGAGTGACAGTCGTGAATATTTTGCACCATGAGCCTCAAGCCGGGTGAAGCCCCAGATAGCCAGTCCAAAAACGACGAAGTCGTCAATCATGTAGCCGAAGGTATAAACGAGGATATACCACTGCCGCTCCACAAAGGTGAGCATATTAAGCTCAAGAATCTTGGTGTATGCCTGCGGGATACCAATCGAACAGGCGAACTCAATAATGTTGACCGAGAACGCAATCACAATGATCGCAAGGACGGTCGTGATCGTGAGTGGCTGGTTAATGACCGCCTTCAATTTACCAATAGTCTTGGTCTGTGAATCGATGTCGGTGATATCACACACAAGAGCGGTGGCGGAACTGCGATACCAACGGTAGAGGAAAAAGGTTCCACCCGAAAGAGCGAGGATGCCAACAAGCGGCGTCACAATCTCATCAAGCGCGACAAAGTCCCAGGTCTTGTACCAGACATTGAGAATAAGGTTGTACATGATGGCCTCCGCCACGATGAAGAGCCCGGCGAGGAAGAGCATCTTCTGGCGACTGCCTGCCTGCGCCAAGAGCATGAGGAAGGTAATAAGTACCCACATCGCACATGGATTAAAGCCGTCGATGGTGCCAAGAAGAAGCGAGAGCGTAAATAGTGAAAACGACTTCAAATCAACCGTACCAATAAGTGGCAAATCAAACACGTAGGAAGCAGTCGCTGGTGTACACCCCATATCAGAACAACCGCCGCCAAAAGCCACCTCTTGTACCGGTGCGCGTGCGATATGGTCTTCGACCGTAATGATGTCGCTCGACTGCGCCGCTTCGATAGCCGCCTTCATTTCCCGACCTGTGGTACCAGGACTATTAAAGCCAAGAAACACTCGCTCACCGATCACCGTAACTGGTGTTACTTTGCTCAGGCCATGTTTCTCTGTCACTTGATCATAGAGCGCTTTGGCTTCCTCATCTTCGACAATATTTAAATAAGTATAGGGTATTTTCGATTCAGTCAAAAACTCCTTTTCCGCCTTACAGAAGCCACAGGTGTCCCGCCCAAAGAGATAGACAGTTCCTGGTCCTATAGGCTCACCAACGGCAATTGATTCAGTACTCGCAACCGCCGGTGTTGGCGTGATGGTCGGTATCAGCGTCGCCACCGAGAGCACACCGAGTAATAGCCAAGCCGCAATGAAGATTTTTCGCATAACCCCGACAGTATACCAGATAGGCAAATTTGATATACTTTACCGTATATGAAAAAAGTAATTGTGGGATCAACTAACCCGATTAAGCTTGAGACCGTCAAGGATGCCTTTGGTGCGATCTTCCCCGCCGAAGAATTTGTATTTGATACATTCGCTGCTCCTTCACTGGTACCTGACCAACCAATTGGTCAGACAGAAACGAAGCTCGGTGCCACTAACCGTGCCAAAGCTTGTAAAGATGCGTTTCCTGAGGGTGATTACTTTGTGGGACTTGAAGGTGGACTAGAACTGATTGAAGACATGTACTGGGAGTCTGCCTGGATGTGTGTAATGGACAAGTCTGGCACATGTGGGTTTGGACGTACAAGC
>JBJOPW010000007.1:0-49210 GCA_046050355.1 Candidatus Parcubacteria bacterium | reverse complement strand
TGACAAGAAGCGCGGGCCGTAGGCCCGCGCAGAAGTCCCTTGTACTATAACTGGTATTACCCTGCTTGTCAAAACACCCCGTTACAAACGAGCATACGTGGACAGATCATAAAGCACTGTCTTGTCACGTGTATAATAAAGTTACGAAAAGCTCTTTGGTGCTCCTTTCGTTAGGTTTTTTATATGCGTATATTAGATGATCAGCTCAAGCGCTTCATTCTCGATTCAAACCTCGTATCAAAGGCTGATATGAGTGCGGCTGAGAAAGCCGCTCGAGCCGAAGATAAAACTCTAGCGCACGCCCTCATGGCGGGGGGGTATCTTACCGAAGACGATATGCGCCGGGTTGAATCGTATATTCTCGGCGTGCCGTTTGTCTCCCTCAAGGACCTCAAGATAGAGTTTGAAATCCTCTCACTGATTCCTGAACCAGTAGCCCGTACCCACAATATTATTGCGTATAAGAAGACGGCAACTGCGCTTGAAGTGGCCATGCTTGATACCGCTGATTTGCCAGCTATCGATTTTATTAAAAAGAAAGTAGGGCTCAAGATTCTCCCGCGCCTCACCGACACCGAATCAATGCGTGGTGCTTTGAGACAATACCAAAAGACTCTCAAAGACGAGTTTGGTGACTTGATCATGAAAGATGCCTCCTCATTGACGGTAGTCAGTGAGATTGATGGGGAAGAGGTATCTGAGGCCGACCTCAAAAAAATGGCTGAGGATCTTCCGGTCGTTCGTATTGTTGATACGCTCTTGCGCCATGCAATTATTCAAGGGGCCTCTGATATTCATATTGAACCAATGGAAAATGAAGTGCTCGTTCGCTACCGCATTGACGGCATCTTAAATGATGCGATGAAACTGCCAAAAATCGCCGCCGGTACGATTGTAGCCCGCATTAAAGTGCTTTCAAACTTGAAGCTTGACCAAAAGCGACTCCCGCAAGACGGTCGTTTTAAGATGGAGATGGATGGCCAAAAAGTGGCATTTCGTGTGTCTATGTTGCCGGTATTTTACGGGGAAAAGATCGTCATGCGTCTCCTTCGTGAGAATCGGACCGGTTTTTCACTAGAAGGGATTGGATTCCACGGGGCAACACTTGAGCGTATTCACCGTGCAACGCGTGCAACTACCGGTATTATTTTAGTCACCGGTCCAACTGGATCAGGAAAATCAACCACACTGTATACGGTACTTGATCTCCTCAATACCCCTGAAGTCAATATTTCGACCATTGAAGATCCGATTGAGTATCAGATGGCACGCGTTAATCAAACTCAGGTTAAACCAGAAATTGGTTTTACCTTTGCGGCTGGGCTACGTTCCCTCATGCGACAGGATCCCGATATCATTATGGTTGGAGAAATCCGTGACGAAGAGACAGTGTCATTGGCTATCAACGCTGCCCTAACCGGACACTTAGTGCTGGCTACCGTACACACCAATAGTGCATCAGGTACCATTGCTCGGTTGATTGATATGGGATCAGAAGCCTTCCTCCTCGTATCCACCCTTCGCGTCGCCATTGGACAGCGCCTCGTCCGTAAACTCTGTGATGATAAGATTCCTTACATCCTATCAAAGGCTGAGCGAGAAGATTTGGCTCGACATGCCGATCTTGATCGGGTACTAGCCACGCTTAAAGAGGAGAAAGTAGTACCAGGTGACGCGACCTGGAATGATATTTCATTTTATCATCCAACTGAAAATGGTGTTACCCCCGATGGCTACCATGGTCGAATGGGTATTCACGAAGTACTCGAAATGTCGCCGACTATTAAAGATATGGTGATGAACCATAAGACAAGTGATGAGATTGAGATACAAGCGCGCAAAGAAGGGATGCTCACAATGCTTGAGGATGGGATTTATAAAGCCGCAAAAGGATTAACCAGCGTGGAGGAGGTGTTGCGTGTTATTAGTGAGTAACAATAGCTATGGCTAAGTTTGTCTACGAAGGGGAAGATACCACAGGAAAAAAGGTGCGCGAAACCGTCACTGCTACTGATCGCTACGCTGTGTACGATGTTGCCCGAACCAATGGCCATACTGTATCGAGCGTCACTGAAGCGGGCGGATTTTCACTTGGTTTGAGAGGTCTTGATATGGAGAAAATCAATGCGTGGCTTGGTAAAGTAAAGCAAGACGAACTGGTTATGGTTACCCGTAATCTTGGTTCAATGCTTGATGCTGGACTCACCGTGACCCGGGCACTGTCGGTGATCGAACGCCAGAGTAAAAACGCCAAGCTCAAGGCGACCATCAGAGATATTATTGACCGAATCAATAAAGGCGGGCAGTTTTTTGAGGCACTCCACAGCCACCCCAAAGTATTTGATGATTTGTATGTAGCGATGATCAGAGCTGGTGAAGAAGCGGGTAATCTCGCCGAATCACTACGGACTCTCGCGATTCAGATGGAACGATCAACCACACTCAAAAAGAAAATCAAAGGTGCAATGATTTACCCCGCTATCGTTATTACCGTGATGGTGATTATTGGGATTCTGATGATGATGTTCGTCCTACCATCAATTACCGGTATTTTTAAGCAAATGGGCACGGAATTACCAGCGACCACCCAATTTTTGATTGCGGCGAGTGATTTTATGGTCGCTCACACGGTCCTGGTGTTAGCTGCTATCGTCGGATCTGTGATGGGTATGATGTATCTATTACGTTCACGACCAGGTAGAGTTGCCACCTCTTGGTTAGTAACGAGACTACCGGTCATTGGTACTATGGCCAAAGAAACCAATGCCGCCAGAACCGCTCGGACCCTTTCCTCGCTACTCAACTCAGGGGTTGATGTACTCCAAGCGCTCACTATTACCGAAGAAGTGGTCCAAAATCATTTTTATAAAAAAATTATTCGCGAGGCCGCACAGCGGGTTGAAAAGGGGACGGCTTTGTCTGAGACGTTTATTGAACGACATGATCTGTATCCCATTTTGGTCGGGGAGATGATCCTGGTTGGCGAGGAGACAGGCTCGATCGCAAAAATGCTTGGGGAGTTAGCACAGTTTTACGAAACAGAAGTAGAAAGAAAAACCAAAGACCTTTCAACTATTATTGAACCACTGCTTATGGTGGCGATTGGCACCGGAGTGGGATTCTTTGCGTTAGCCTTAATTGCCCCTATTTATTCAATTGGTGATAGCATAAAATAAAATGCCAACACAGCAAACCAGAGGGTTTTCACTGATTGAACTGTTGATTGTAGCAGCAGTTATGGCGCTTTTTATTGGCGGATTGTTTGTGACAATTCAAACATCGCTCAAATTAGTTTCGGATAGTAGAGCTAGATTATCCGCCTTATCAATTGCAAATGATAGACTCGAATACATACGGTCGCTTTCATATGATGAGGTTGGAACAGTCAGTGGATTGCCAGCTGGCAACATACTTCAAATGAGCACATCTACGCTTAATGGTTTTTTGTTTTCTGAACGAACACTCATCGAATACATTGATGATGAAGCTGACGGCATTGGAGTTAGTGATGCCAATGCCATTACGACTGATTACAAGCGAGTCAAGATAGAAATAAGTTGGGTGTTGCAGGGTGAGACTAAACAAGTTGTACTGGTCACTAATATTGTTCCCCGGTCAATTGAGACAAATATTGGAGGCGGAACTATCCGAGTCAACGTTACCGATGCTAATATTGCTCCGGTAAGCGGAGCTTCAGTGCGTCTTTTGAATACAACTGGCACGACGACTGTTGATGTCACAAAACTGACTGACAGTACCGGGGCTGTTCTCTTTGGTGGAGCACCAGCTGGTTCTGGATACCAGATATTTGTGACCAAGGCTGGCTATTCATCGGAACAGACATACGAGGCAACGAGTTCAGTTCCTAATCCTGTTCTACAACCAATCTCATTGTTAACGGCTGATATATCAACCGTGAACGTACAAATTGATGTGCTCAGCACGGTTGCATTACAGATACTGTCTAATCAAGTCGAGGCCTCCTCATCTCGATCATTTGATATAATTACCGACGTCGCATCTTCAACTAATACAATAGTGGCGGGTGGTATGGTTGAATTAGAGTCAACACTGGGTGTGTATCAAAGTTCGGGTGTGGCAATGTTGGCACCAATTACACCAGGGGTGATTGCTCGGTGGCAGGAAATATCTGTTGTTGAAATCATACCTGCGCAAACAGCTCGTTTGATTCGATTTTACTCAAGCACAACACCGGATTCATTGATCTCTGATGTCGATCTCCCTGGTAACAGTGCAGGATTTGCTGCTACTCGGATAGATATCAGTCAACTCGATGTTACTACCTATGGAACACTCGTGATTGGTATCTCGCTTGATACCACAAATACAGCAGTATCACCACAAATCCAGAGTATCACCACACATTACATTGAAAGCGAGACTCCACAGATAGCTACTTTTTCGTGGCGTGGTAACAAAGTTATTGGTTCACAAATTGATTTTTCGCCGATTTACAAACATAGTTTTTCGTCAACTACTGATAGTAATGGTGAACGATTAGTGGCAAATGTGGAATGGGATACCTATACAATAGACATTGGAGGTTTTGATATTTCCGAAGCGTGTCAAGCACACCCAGTAGCTGTCCCACCAAATAATGCACAGACACTGACCCTTGTGACCGCCCCAGCTTCTATTAATAGTTTACGGGTCGTTGTTACTGCTGGTGGTTTACCGCTCCGTGATGCCACTGTTACTCTTACACTTGGTGGCAGCAGTATGAGTGCTATTACGGGTGGCTGTGGCCAAGTTTATTTTGGTAGCTTGGCGGCAGCTGGTGATTATCGACTTGAGGTGAATGCAAGTGGTTACAGCATGGCTGTAACAGATCCGCTGTCAGTCTCAGGTGATGTCGTTGTTGAGGTTGCGCTATAATAAATCATAGTATGATCATAAGTCGCACATGTCAGGGTTTCACACTTGTTGAGACAATCATTGTTATCGCCATGTTCACTATTCTATTATTGGGATTAATGAGTTCGGTTACTGAGCTGTATAAGCACAACAGCATAACTCTTGAACAAGCAAACGAAATTGAAGTGGCAAGGCGCGGTCTTTTGACCTGGGTACGAGACACACGGGAAATGACATACGGTGCTGACGGCGCGTTTCCTTTGGGTCTTGCTGATAGTCACCGCATGGGATTTTATAGTGATATCGATAAAGATTTCAATGTTGAATATGTTGAATATCGTCTAGCGACTACAACACTATACAAAGATACCTATGAGCCTGTTGGAAATCCTCCCGTGTACAGTACTACAACACCAACGTACACTGAGATTTTATCACAATATATTCAAAATCTGCCCCAAGGACAAACGACCTTCAGGTATTATAGTGATACAGGTATTGAGATTGCCACTTCGAGCGCAATGATCTCCGACATTAGATATATGCGAATTAACTTGGTGGTTAATATTGATCCGGCTCGATCACCCGGTGAGTTTATGCTCCAAGGGAGTGCTACACCAAGGAATCTAAAAGAGAATTTGTAATATGACAGCAAAAACAATCAATAGAGGGTTTCTTATGATTTATGTCTTGGTTTTTGCGAGTGTCTTTATGGTTATTTTGACATCCTTTGTAACTTTTATTGTGACCCAAAGTCGCCTCATTGAGCAACGTATGCAGTTTGAACAATCTGGACAGATTGCTGAGGCTGGTCTTGATTACTACAAGTGGTACCTTGCACATAATCCAAATAGCACTACAACGTCATTGACTGGCGTTTATAATGACCCAGAGCTAGGAGCCATTGGTGAGTATCAACTCACTTTGGCGAGCACTAGTTACTGCGGCACTGTTATGTCGCGTCAGGTATCGTCACGGGGCCATACATACAAAGATCCCAGCGTTTCTCGTACCTTGTCGGCTCGCTATGCACGACCAAATGTGGCCGAGTATTCTTTTATTATTAATAACAACGTGTGGGCAGGAGATGACCGTATTATTAATGGTCCGTACCATAGTAATGGTGGAGTACGAATGGATGGTACCAACAATTCGAGTGTGACAAGTGGACAGACCGATTGGGCGTGTACACCAAGTTTTGGCTGTAGTCCAACTACCACTCAAAACGGCGTATTTACGAGTACTGTTAATGCTAATGCCAGTTTATTTTCTTTCCCGTCCGCACCGGTGAATTTTGGTGGGATTACGGTAGATTTGGCTGAAATGGAGACCAAAGCCAGAAGCAACGGAATCTTCCTCGACAAATTAGCTGCCGGTAATTATGGTTATCAAATCCGTTTTAATAGTAATAACACCATAACAGTGAATCGTGTTACCGGTGTACAGACATATTGGGGGTACACCACCGAAAATGGTTGGCTGAGTGAACAACATGTTATTACCGCTACGAGCTCAGTAGCCAATTACACTATCCCAACATCATGTCCGCTGATAATTGCCCAAGATAAAGTATGGCTACAAGGTACGGTACCGGGTAAAGTGACACTAGCAGCGAGCTTTGCTACGTCAACAACTATCAATCCATCAATTATTCTTGCTAATAATATTACATATACGTCACCAACTACTTCTGGACTTTTAGCGATCGCTGAACAAGATGTGTTAATCGGAGTGAATGTGCCAAATGATATGAATTTAAATGGTATTTTTATTGCTCAAAATGGTCGGTATGGTCGGAACTATTACTGTACGTCGTGCTCAGTGAGTGGCAACAGCCGCGGTCTCCCAAGTTCACTTGATCCATACGTGATTCGGAATTCTGAAACACATAACGGAACGATTGTCTCAAATGGTCGAGTTGGCACACAGTGGACGAGTGGTGGGGTGACTACGTCAGGGTTTCAAAATCGTTATACCTCATATGACCGCAATCTGGTTGAAAGTCCACCACCATTTATTCCAGAGACATCGGATGTGTATGACTACAGTGATTGGCGCGATACCAATTGAAATGAGTCACAGAGCGCATAGTGCGACAATGGCGAATTTCCGTGAGTGTACCTCTTACAGAGGCTGTCCACTCATTGGACTATTTGTTCTGCAAAGCTCACAAATATTCACAATGAGTCTTGCGAAATGGGTCATTACATGACCAGTACAGGTTGTCGCTATTTTTAATCAGAACAGCTGGCATCCTCGTAGAGAATACTACCCATCACCCTTTACCATACCGCATTTTACCTCAAATCTAGGGTCATTTGATGCGTGCTAAATTTATCCCAGAGCAATTTTCGCAGGTTGAATATGCTACACTTATTGAGTTATGGCCCAAAAATACCCACTCATTATCGGCAACTGGAAGATGAACCCCCAAAAGGAAAGTGAGGCCGTGACGCTCGCTAAAGCCGTTGCCACTATCGCCAAAAAAAACATTGGCGCCACGGTAGTGGTTGCACCACCAAGCTTGTTTATCAGTGCGGTGAGTAAAGCAGTAAAGAAATCAACAATGCACCTCGGGGTGCAGCAGGTGCATCCTGGCCCCGTTGGTGCCTTCACCGGTATGGTCTCACCAGCTATGTCTCGTGAGTATGGTGTGACGTATGCAATAGTTGGACACTCAGAGAGTCGCGCCCGCGGTGAGACAGATGCAATGGTGAATGCGAATATCGTGATGCTTCTCAAGCAGCGCATGCGACCAGTTATCTGTGTTGGTGAACGGGTGCGTGATGCGCAGGCGAATTTTTATGCTGAGATTGAAGCGCAGATTGTGAAAGCCCTCGCCACGGTACCAGTCGCACGCTACAAAGAAATTGTTATTGCTTACGAACCGATCTGGGCGATTGGTACTGGGGCTACCGCGACACCAGCCGATGTCCTTGAGATGAAACTTTTTATCCAAAAGATTCTCACTAAAATTGGGGGACGAGCTGGTGCGAGTGCAGTGACTATTCTCTACGGCGGATCGGTTACGGGGGATACCGCTCCACAGTTATATAAAGAGAGCGCTGTTGGTGGATTCCTTGTGGGTGGCGCGAGTCTGAAACCACTTGAGTTCCAAAAAATTATTTCCGCGTGTATTTAAACTAGTATATATGATGCGATCAATTACAGAGGTGGGAGAGGTTAAAGGACGGTATGTGATTGTTCGCTCATCCTGCAACGTACCATTGGTGGATGGGAAGGTAGGTAATATGTATCGCCTCAAACGGGCCTTGCCGACCTTGACCTATCTTCATGAAGCTGGCGCCAAAGTAGTTTTGATTGCACACATTGGTCGCGATGCGACTGATACCTTAAAGCCGGTGTATGAGGCGCTCAACACCCTCATCCCTTGTTCCTGGGGTGGAGACCTTGGTAGTCCGGAATTGGCCACTGCTCATGCTGCGATGGCGGATGGGAACGTGCTTATTGTTGAAAACCTCCGGCAGCATGAGGAAGAGTCGAACAATGAGGTTGTCTTTGCTGCTACCCTCGCTACCCTTGGTGAAATCTACGTGAATGATGCCTTTGATAATATCCACCGTGATCACGCATCGATGGTGACGCTCCCAACCCTAATGCCAGCGTATGCGGGCATTACCCTCCTTGAGGAAGTGACCCATATCGAAAAGGTGATGGAACCAGAGCATCCTGCCCTCTTTATCATTGGGGGAGCGAAGTTTGAGACCAAGATGCCACTGGTCGAAAAATACCTCGCGGCGTATGACCGGGTATTTGTGTCTGGGGCGTTGGCGAACGATATCATGCTTGCTGATGGACTGGAGGTCGGGACATCACTGGTTTCTGATGTATCAATCAAAGGTGCACCATTTCTCACTAACCCAAAACTTATCCGTCCAGTTGATGTGATTGTCGAAAGTGTGCGTGGTGTACGGGTGGCCGCGATACACGACGTCCAGGCAGATGAAAAAATCACTGACATGGGACCAGCAACCGTTGCTCTCCTGGCGCCGGAGATACAAGCCGCCAAAACCATTCTCTGGAATGGCCCACTTGGCCTTTACGAAAACGGCGTGCCAGGCAGTACCCAAGCGGTAGCAAAGCTTATTGCCACGAGTGGTGCCATGAGTGTCCTTGGTGGCGGCGACACCGTCGCGGCCGTAGAAGAACTTGGACTCAATGATCAATTTGGCTTTGTCTCCATTGGTGGTGGTGCGATGCTCACCCTCCTTGAAGCTGGCAATACACCAGCTCTCGCAGCCTTAGGTTACGAAGGATGATCAGTTAATGCATAAAATCAAAAGCTACTATCATATATGATAGTAGCTTTTGATTTTAGTTCGGTACTTATTTCAAATGGTTAGTAATTTGTTTGCTTACCATTGTGGCCTCACCTTCAGAATATTGTAGATTAATTGGAATCTTTATAGCCCCATCACCCGCCCGTCGTGGAATGACGTGCAAATGGGCATGAAATACCTCTTGGCCGGCTGCCTCGCCGTTATTCATGTATAAATTTACTCCTTCACCAAAACCTGCCGCAATCATTGCTCGTGCAACTTTCTGGGCAGTTGCCATCATGTGACCAAATACTGTCACTTCGCCATCCAGAATATTTACAATTGCCTCTTTTGGCACCACCAGTGTATGGCCTTTGGTTACTGGTCCGATGGTCAAAAAGGCAATGGTATACTCGTCCTCATAAATAATTTCAGCGGGGATTTCCCGACTGATAATGCGGGTGAAAATTGATGGTTCGGTCGACATATGCAATGTATGGTACCATAGTCGATACTATATGGCTCTCCCGTACACGCTTCTTCATGATGGTCCACTTGATACCCTCCGTGAGGCACTACTGCGAGAACGTGGTCTCTCGACCGAATCTGAACAAGCAGCGTTTTTAGAGCCCGACTACACCACCCTTCATGCACCAGAGCTTTTGCACACCATGGATGCTGCGGTGTCACGGATTGCAGCCGCTATGCTCGCTTCCGAACCCATTGTTATCTTTAGTGACTATGACTGTGATGGTATTCCGGGCGCAGTGGTGCTCCATGATTTTTTTACTGCGATAGGCTACCCACATTTTTCGAACGTCATCCCCCATCGTCACTACGAGGGGTTTGGCCTCAGCGTCAGTGCAGTAGAAAAAATTGCCAAGACGGGCGCTCGGCTGATTGTCACTATCGATTGCGGCACCAACGACGAGGCAGCGATTCTGCGAGCAACCGAACTTGGGGTGGATGTGATTGTGACCGATCACCACGAACCGGGTGAAACACTGCCGGCCGCTGTTGCGATAGTTAATCCCAAGCTTGGCGACTACCCCTTCCCACATCTCTGTGGTGCGGGGGTAGTGTACAAGCTGGTGCAGGCACTCATTAATACTGGTGCATATACGATCCTCCCAGGTCAAGAGAAATGGTGGCTTGATATGGTTGGGGTAGCGACGATTGCGGACATGGTGCCACTCGTGGGTGAGAACCGCATCTTTGCCCACTATGGACTGACGGTCCTCCGGAAATCACGTCGGCCGGGACTGCAACAACTCCTCCGCAAAGCCCGTATTCCGCAAGCGTACCTCACCGAGGAAGATATCGGTTTCACTATTGGTCCGCGGGTCAATGCCGCCTCACGCATGGATGCACCTGAGCACGCCTTTCATCTCCTCACGACCAAAGACGAAGGAGAAGCGGGTGGGTATGTCGAGCGACTCGAACATCTCAACAATGAGCGCAAGGGTGCGGTCGCGACCATGACCCGTGAAGTGCACGGGCGTCTCAAGGAAATGACCGATATGCCAGCAGTTTTGGTAATGGGTAACCCGCTCTGGCGCCCGGCCTTAGTCGGACTCACTGCAAACAAGTTGGCCGAAGAATACAAACGACCAGTGTTCCTATGGGGGCGTGATGGCAATGACGTAATTAAAGGCTCATGCCGATCGGGTGGTGGGGTGAGTGTGGTTCGTCTTATGGAGGCGGTGCCTGATATCTTTCATGAGTATGGTGGACACCATGCGTCCGGTGGCTTTGCCGTCCATGATGAACATATCCATACCTTTGGTGATTTCCTCAACGAAGCCTTCGTTCGCCTGGGGAGTGAAGCGCTGGTGGTGGAACCACTTCGGGTTGATGCTGTCCTTACGCTTGATGAGGTTAATGGACCGGTACGACAGCTCCTTGGTCAATTGGCGCCATTTGGTACTGGCAACTCGAAGCCACTTTTTGCCTTTAGTACCGTGGTCCCTGATACGGTAGCGGCTTTTGGTAAAGCCAAGGAACACCTCAAACTCACCTTTACGACCAATCGGGGACCACTGGAAGCCATTGCTTTTTTTGCGACGCCAGCAGATTTCACGACGGCTCCAAACGAAGGGCAGTCATGTACCCTCGTTGCGCATATCGAAGAATCATTTTTTATGGGTCGCCGGTCAACCCGATTGCGGATTGTTGACATCATTTGATTTCTCCGTATTCTAGTGGCAAAGAAAGGGGGTTCTTTATGCGTGATCGAATGATGTTGCGACCTGCTACATTTGCTGGTGCCAGCATTGAAGTTGGCACTTACCGCGGTCAGGTCTACTGCTTCGGGCTGGTGAAGTTTGGTACACGAGAAGGTCTATGGACACGGTTGGTGCCGGTTTCGGACGATACCTACAAAGCTCAAATGCCAAACGGTAAGTGGGTGGAGTCGAAGCTCGAATTCGCACCAACGACGTAAGGGCGCCTGCATCGATGCAGGCGCCCTTAATCTATTTGTGGTAGCATACCAGTATGCAAAAAATTATCTGTTATACCGATGGTGGTGCGCGGGGGAACCCTGGACCAGCAGCGATTGGTGTCTATATTACTGATGAGTCGGGTAAGCTGTTGCGCGAATTAGGTCAGACCATCGGGAACAGCACGAACAACTTTGCTGAATACCATGCGGTGATGGTCGGTCTCGAAACCCTGAAACAAGTCCTCGGCAAAGATACGAAGACTACCCAAGTCGAGATTCGTCTCGATAGTGAGCTCGTGAAAAAGCAGCTGAATGCCGAATACCAAATCAAAGAACCGGGCCTCGTACCACTTTTTATCGCCATCCACAACCTCCGCGTAGCGAGCTTCCCACACGTCACCCTGACACACGTCCCGCGGGAGCAGAACAAAGAAGCGGATCGTCTGGTGAACGAAGCCCTTGACGGCAAGCGATAAAACGGTGTACCGTAGTCGTTGGTCTGCTGCAATGGGTGCAGTAGAAAACAGGGAGTATTACATGTCGGTATCTTATAGTGGTCCCAAAGAAACACATAAGCCGAAGGGGGACGGTGGCGGAACACGCTGATGAGTCGACAGAAACCGAAACCATGTCGGCGACCGAAAGGTCGGCGGGAAGTGAGGTCCCACGCGCAGCGCTGTATTCACCAAGGGATAGCACTTTGGCGCGGTGTGTGGTGCAAAGCTCAGCGGTTGCCGAATTGGCAGGTGCGCATCTGGCCACCACTGGGTGAGTCCAAAGTCGTGTCAATTTGGAGTCTCACTCCGACCAAATAATTGCTTCGGGGCGCGACGCCGTCGCGCCCCTGACGGCTGGACACGTGCCAGCCTTTTCCTTTACCCAGTTTTTCCTTGCGTATTATGGAAATGAAGCGTAGTCTAAAAGTAGACTTGGCGTGCTTGGGAGAGATAAATCGCCATGTCTAAGTTTCCTCCCCTTATAACTCTCTAGGAGTGCAGAGATGCCCCTGCTGATTGTTGTTCCTTCAAACTGTGTCCCGATGGTAGGGAAGTCGGGTGACAGTAGTCCGCACAACGAGTTTCTGTTCTTCAATCACTGAGGCCCGGACGGCATTCATCTCGTTCATTCGAGGTGAATGGTAAAGGTTAAGTCGCCAAAGACTCCTCTACCTGTCCATGCCGGGCCTGAACTACGCCGACCCTCTCAACGAGGTAGATGGCCTTATGGCCAGACGCTCCGACCATAAATCGGGGCGTTTCCTTGTCTGCTACACTTATAGATATGCAAACGGTGCTGTTTTATACCGTTACGCTCGGGTTTGTCCTCGGGGTCCTAGTCCGCTCATTTGTTGATATGAGTCTCCCGGTCGTCCTTTTGCTTCTCCTTATCGCGGGAGGATTTTATCTACTGTGGTGGCGAACTAAAGTATTTAAGCAGAAGCAACAGCAATTATCTTGGTCGCTAGGGTTATTACTGATTATGAGCCTAAGTTTGGTCTCCTTTATTTTTGGTATAGTGCGGATGGATGTGGCCAAAGATGCTTTAACCGAAAAAATCGCCACTGTAGTGGAAGGGAAGACTACCATCATTGGTCGGGTCGTACGTGAGCCTGATGTGCGTGAATCAGCAACGCTTCTCACCGTAGCGACTCCCGAGACACGGGTACTTATACAGGTCGATCGCTATAGCGATATTCGTTATGGCGACACGATTGCAGTCGAGGGCAATCTCAAACGCCCCGAAGCCTTTGTGACCGATTTTGGACGTGAGTTTGATTATGAAGGGTATCTCGCTGCACGGGGGATAACCCATACGCTGTCCTTTGTGACACCGACCATTATCGAGCGCGATGAGACTTCATTCCTGGCCCGGCTCTACCAGCTGAAGCGATATTTTCTTGAGCATTTGGCATTAGTATTACCCGAACCAGCTTATGGTCTTGGTGCCGGGCTGCTTCTCGGTGTACAGTCAGCGCTTGGTGAAGAATTAGTTGATGATTTTCGTGCAGCTGGGATTGTTCATATCGTCGTACTATCCGGGTATAACATCATGCTCGTGGTAGCCTTTATACTCACCGTGACGGCACTGTTTCTCCCGTTCCGGTATCGACTCTTCGTGGCGGGCGGTGCCATTGTCGTCTTTGCTCTCCTTGTGGGGTATACACCGAGTGTACTCCGTGCCACGACGATGGCGTTGCTACTACTCGTGACAATGTTCCTCGCCCGCCCCTACCAGCTACTTCGCATATTGGTGCTGGCGGGCACTATCATGATTATCGTGAACCCATACATCCTTCGTTTCGATATTGGCTTCCAATTATCATGTATGGCGACGCTTGGTCTGGCCCTGTTAGCACCACAATTCGAACAGTTGTTTACCAAGATCACCGTCTGGTTCTCCATCCGGACATTTCTTGTAGCGACGATTGCAACGCAGATAGCGGTCCTGCCGCTCATTCTCTACCATATCGGTGAGTGGTCTTTGGTCGCAGTACCGGTCAATCTCATCGTACTCCCGATGGTACCGGTAGCAATGCTTGCGACCTTTTTGACCGGCCTGGCTGCTCTCATGTCTCCGCTGTTGGCACAACCTTTGGCACTCATGGCCGAACTGTCCTTGGCATACATTATTACTATTGCATCGTTTGCTGCCAGTCTTTCACTTTCGACTATCTCGGTACCAGCGTTTAACGGGTACTGGTTACCGGTGGCGTATGGGTTATTAGCACTAGTATGGTATTGGTGGCAGCAGCGTCAAAGGGCCTCGATGAATGCACTCCTAAAAGTGGCAGCAGACGAACTGGTCGGTTGGGAAATTGTCGATGAAGCGGCATTCAGGGCGGGACTACCGGCACCGACCACTACTAAACAGGCTGACACTGTGGCGTCACCCCATTCAGATACTCCAATATTTTTTCGCTAGTTTAGACCACGCGTCCACTAACTACCTCCCAGTTGAGGTTGCGGAAAAAGGCCTCGACGTACTCCTTTTTCTTGCTTGGCACATAGTCGCGCATGTATGAGTGTTCCCACATATCAAGGGCGAGGACAATATCGACATCAGCAAGTTGGCCGATGTGTTGCTCATCCACCCAGGTGGCGACCAGTTGGTCGGTGTGGGGGTCATGATAGAGCATAGCCCAACCAACACCACGAGTCATAGCGATTTTTTCAAAGCGTGTTTTCCAGGCATCAACCGAACCCCACTGCCGTTCAATCAGTTCTTTGAGCTTGCCCTCGGGGAGCGCCTTAGCGCCCCCTTCAAGCTCCGTGAAGTAGTATTCGTGATTGCGCATTCCACCAAACTCAAAGCCAAGCCGGCGCTGCATCTCACCAATAGCATAACTGTTATTTTCGGGGTCATGACTGAAGGCTTCGATTTTTTCGGCGATAAGATTCACGTGCTTCACGTAACCGTTGTATAAGCCAATATGCTCGTCTAGAGTCTCGCGCGAAATACCGTCAAGTTCAGGGATATCAAATGTGAGCGGGGTGTAGTGCATATTATTGTTTGGTGATTATAATCTCATTGTAGCACAAGGTATACTTGCAGGTATGGAACGACAAATACTCGGGCGGTGGGGGATGGTTGGGGCACTGCTATTGCTCCTCGCCGCACTGGTGTTTGATGAACAAGGAGGACAGAGAGCAGGATTCTTTTCGACACCGTCGCCGTATCTTGAGGTGACATTTCTTGATGTGGGGCAGGGGGACGCGATACTAATTGAAACGCCAGATGGGGTGCAGGCACTGATTGATGGCGGACCCGACGGGACGGTACTGCGCGAACTCGCCCGCGAATTGTCCTGGGGAGACCGCACGCTCGACCTCGTGATTGGCACGCATCCCGATAAAGATCACATCGGGGGACTGATAGATGTGCTCGCCCGGTATAAGGTAGCGAGTATACTGACCACCGAAAATACCGGTGAGACCACGACTGCAAGCCAGTACCAAAAGGCATTAACAACCGAGACGAATATCGTCCATATGGCGAGAGCCGGACAGGTGTACACCCTTGGTGCCTCAACGACGCTCACCATCCTCTCGCCAGCTCGCAATCCGTCGATGCTCGAGAGCAACACGGCCTCGATTGTGGCGAAGCTGTCGTTCGGGGAAATCGATTTTATGCTCACCGGTGACGCTCCTTCTGGAATTGAAGATTATCTCAGTGTCACCTATGGCGACACTCTCCAAAGTGAAGTTCTCAAACTCGGACACCATGGCTCGAAGACCTCGACTGGTCAGCTTTTCCTCGAGACAGTGAAGCCGCAATATGCGGTTGTGTCCGCCGGTGCTGACAACCGATATGGTCACCCGAACGGGGAAGTGGTGGAGCGGGTCACAGCGGCGGGCATAGCCATCCGCAGTACAATTGAGGGGAAGCGAGTGAAATTTGTCACTGATGGGAAAACGGTGTGGGAAGAATAAATACTACTATATATAGTAGTATTTATAGCAAACAAAAACTGCCAGTCAGTGACTGGCAGTTTTTGTGAGTGATCTTAAATCAACTTAGCTTCTTTGAGCGTCTTAAACGCGCCATTCTTAGCAATCGTGCGAAGACCCTTGGTTGAGACAGTGATAGTCACAGTCTTTTCAATCTCTGGAACGAAAATCCGACGCTTCTGGAGATTAGGAGCGCGCTTGGTCTTCCCTGATGGGTTGAACTGCGTAGCACGAGTACGGTTACTGTACTTCCCGCCAATCTGGGTCTTTTTTCCGGTAATGTCGCAAACTTTTGCCATATCGATGTTTTTTAGTCCCGCTATCCTACCACGGACGGGTAATATTGCAAGTTCAACCCGTTAGAAATCCTACGAATGGACATTTTCCTTGCGATTGATGGTTGTATACCGGGTCATAATGTAAGAAACGAGCAGTGTAGGTAGGATTTTTAACGGGCTAAATGTATAATGGGTATCTATGGAACCACTGACCATTGCCCTGATTATTGGCCTTATTGTTTCAATTGTCCTTCACGAGGTGGGGCATGCCTATGCCGCAAACTGGCTCGGTGACCCAACCGCCCGCCTCGAGGGTCGCCTCTCGGTCAATCCGCTCGTCCATATCGACCCGATTATGTCCGTGTTGGTGCCTGGGCTCCTCATTATGACGGGGTCACCCCTCTTGTTTGGTGCAGCGAAGCCCGTGCCGTACAATCCCTATAATTTCCGTAACCAAAAGTGGGGCGAAGCGATTGTGGCCGCCGCAGGTCCAGCGGTAAATATCCTTTTGGCGCTTATATTTGCGGTGGTGGTGCAGGTGGGAGCTGGTACGAGTCTTAGTGAAACTTTCCTCTTCCTCGCAGCGCAGCTCGTGGTGATGAACCTCTTTTTGGCTTTCTTTAATCTCGTACCAATTCCACCACTGGATGGTTCAAAGATTTTGCCTCGTTTCTTGCCGTTTTCAGTCCGTATGCAATATGAGGGCTTCCGTCGCTACATGGAACAAAACGTCTTTTTGGCCTTTGCTTTGGTGATTTTCCTCTTTGTGGTGGTTTTGGGTGATTACTTGTATAGCATTGTTTTTAGTATCGCTAAGATACTCATTGGCTAATTTGCGTTCAGGGTACTAGACAGCATTATTTTTTCTGGTTATGCTTATTTTGGTTGCAGAGTCGCAGCCAGTTTTACGGGACTGCGGGTCGGAGGGGGGCAAGCAACAAGCGCCCCTCCACCTTCGCATGGTCACTATCTCCGGATAGCGGCCATTTTGATTTTCAGCTTGCAAAACAAGGATAGCTGTAGTATCCTACGCGGGCTTTATGGCAACAATCAATCAATTAACCAAGAAGAAGCGCCGTGATCCGGTCACTCGTACGAAAACTGGTGCCTTGACGGTTGGGTTCAACTCAATCATCAACAAGCCAAATTCGTACAATTCACCATTTAAGCGTGGTGTATGTACCAAGGTAACGACCAAGACGCCGCGTAAGCCGAACTCTGCGATCCGAAAGATTGCTCGTGTTCGTCTTTCAAACGGTATGGAAATTACTGCGTACATCCCAGGTATCAAGCACAACTTGCAGGAACACTCAGTGGTCCTCGTGCGTGGTGGACGTGTGAAGGACATCGGTGTGAACTACACTATCGTGCGCGGTAAGTACGACGCTACTGGCGTTGCTAACCGAACGATGGGTAGATCACGCTACGGTGCGAAAAAGCCTAAAGCTAAATAGCAATTTCCAAAATAAGCGATAAGCTTTGTTGAACTGCGGCAAATTGAAGTTCAAAGTATTACACATACATTTCACTTCAATTTCCTGGTTCGCCTCGCTTCTCATCTTATTTTGAAAATCGCCAAATGCTCAGGCAAAAACTAAGACATAACGTATCTTAGAAAGAGAACATTACAAATAGTCTATATTCGCTACAGATAACGGCTGAGATGCAAGGGCAACCTTCGGCATCAGAATATGCGAAGAATGAAAGGAGGCGATTGCCATACTCTCATTCTTAATGAAGTCAAAACAACTTATTAAGAAATTCGTAGCAAGTTTTGAACCAGTTCTAAAAATTCATTAGGAATAGAATTTTTAGAACTACAGATTTTCAAAAACTCACTACGCTCATTAAGAAAATCAATAATGCGACGACCAATCAAGAAGCGCCCCGTCGTGAAGCCAGACGTCCAGTTTGCTTCAACCGACGTAGAGCGCCTCATCAACTACATCATGTTGCGCGGCCAGAAAGAAACAGCTCGCAAGATCGTGTACGCAGCGTTTGAAGAAATCAAGAATCGCAAGGACGGTGGAGATCCGCTCGAAATCTATCAGACTGCGCTCCGCAATGCCGGACCACTCATGGAAGTTCGTTCACGCCGTGTCGGTGGAGCTAACTACCAGGTCCCTCGTGAAGTCCGTCCTGAGCGTCGTCTCGCGCTTGCTCTCCGTTGGATCATCGGAGCAGCACGTGGCGCTAAGGGCATCCCAATGCACAAGGCACTCGCAAACGAACTCGTGCTTGCTGCCAAGGAAGAAGGTGTGGCAGTGAAGAAGCGAGATGATGTGCACAAGATGGCTGAGGCTAACCGGGCTTTTGCACACTTCGCTTGGTAATCAAAACCAATATTTGAGCGACTCACTTTGTCGCCCTACGAAAAACCGCCCTCCCTGGATTAATATCCCAGTCGGGCGGTTTTTCTTGTGCTTCGCGTGATTCATCTCAAATCTTGATTTTGATATTAGTACTATGAGTAAGAACTCAATTTTCCTTTATTCGGATGAGCGTATGTTTCTTTAAGTACAGCTCAAATATTGTTTGTTGGATTTTGTAGATTTGCAGGAATGGGGTCTGTAAAGTATTCTTGAAATAATCATGTTATCGGCAGATGATTTATTTAAAATAGCAAAATGTCGATTTGAAGATGCGAAGCTACTTGCTGATCATAAGCGATTTGACAGTGCTGCATATCTCTGTGGTTACGCATTAGAATTGATTTTGAAACGTCAAATCTCAATACACCTCGACTGGAAGGATGGATATCCTGAATTTGATAATGAGTTCAAGCACTTGGCCTCATTTAAAACACACGATCTATCGGACTTACTACATCTTAGTGGTTTGGAACTTAAAATTAAAAGCGATACGAAATTAGAAGCATATTGGCGTGTAGCTAAAAGTTGGCAAGTTGATCAACGCTATCGTAGAGTAGGTGAGTGGTCTGAGTCAGAAACGCTTGGGATTATCGAAGCATCGAGAAATGTGTTAAATTGGATATCAAAACCATGAAAGGCAACATTAATAAACTTAGAGAACTAGCAGACCTTGTTTTAAAAGAGAAAGGTGAAATTTTGTACTTCCTAGGACTTATCCATAGAACTGATTATGAGGATAAATGGGATTTGTTAATTATTGCTGACTGGATTAAAGAAAACAATTCTGTAGACGATTTGCAGTATATTTTGAATTGTCTCAATACTGTTTTTACAGATACAGATTTTCTTAAAGATGTAGTTTTGTATAAACCTGATTTCTATTTTAGTTTTGAGTTGAAAAAAGCCGATTCCGCCGAAGCTTTTTTAGAATTAAAAGAAAACCAAGTCGCTTTATGGGATGATGGATACATAACTCTAGTTCCTATAGTGAATAACTTAAATGAATTACCCGATGTTGAGAAAGTCATATCGAAAGTAGACGTTACAACAAGTTTTTAGGAACGAGTAATAATTTTGTGTATGAGTGTCTCTTTTGGTAAGGAGGGTGCGCTATACTACGTACATGGAAAAGACTCCGAAGCGTGGTAAAGAATCGGGAGGCGAAAGTAGTGGTGAGCGACCATTGTCGCTTGTTGAGGCGCAGCGCCAAGAGGCGTTTGATTTGGTGATGGAAGCGCTTGAAGCCCGTTGGCCAAAGGAATTGAAGCGCAGCTTCATGTCCCACGAAAAAGAGTATGCACTGACCAGTGCCGAGGACTGCATGGTGGCCTTTGTGCAGCAGAACCGCGAGGCGGTTGAGGCCCTTCATCAGGATATCGTCGCACAAAACCACTACCGGGCGGAGCAGGCGATAGCGAAGCTCCTTGAGCTCCTCACCGCGTACGAGCGTACGGTAGCGGTCTATGCTGAACTCCGCACCTACTACCCGCGGGCGGCTGGCGATATTGAAGCCGTGTTGCCGCCACTGGCAGCTATTGCGAAACATGGTGAAAAAGCTTGGCAGAGTCTCAACAAATAGCTATGAGTATTGATTTTGAACAAGAAATTCGCGCTCACCTCGCGGTCATCAAAAAACTCCAGAAACCAACGGGTGTCTTTACGGCGGCAGCGCACACGGTAGACACTGGCTACGATAAAGCGTGGTTGCGAGACAATTTTTTCACCGTGCTCGCGTTTCTTGAGACCGGTGATTTGGAGACGGTCAAAACTACTGCTCGGGCACTGCTTGGCGTCTTCCTTAAGCATAAAGACAAAATCAACTGGGCGATAGCCAACAAGCCACACGAGACCTGGCAGTACATCCACGCTCGCTTCCATCCGGAGACGTTTGAAGAATATTGGGAAGAGTGGGGGAATAGTCAGAATGATGCGGTGGCTGAAGTCCTCTACCTCTTGAGTGACCTGGAACTACGCGGACATGGCGTCGCCACCAGTCGCGATGAGCAGGAGGTTATCCAAATGATTGTTGATTACCTCGTGCGGGTGGAGTACTGGCACGATGCTGACAATGGTATTTGGGAAGAGAATATGGAGGTGCATGCTTCGTCGGTGGGAGCGGGGGTGGCTGCGCTCAAGCTTGCGAGTCAGATTGAGTGGCTCAAAGTACCGCTGGTGGCTATCCACTACGGTGAAGAGGCACTCCGTCAGCTTTTGCCCCGAGAATCAAAAACGAAGTTTGCTGACCTCGCCCTCCTTTCTCTCATCTACCCATTTGCGGTGACGACCAAAACCGAGACCGATACAATTATTAAAAATGTCGTGTACCATCTCACCCGTGATCGTGGAGTTATCCGCTACAAGCTCGACCGTTACTATAACGCGAACGAAGATGGATACAGTGAAGAGGCAGAATGGTGCTTTGGTCTCTCGTGGCTCGCGATTATTTATGCCATGCGGGGTGAAAAAGAACGCGCCTGGTATTACTTGAGACAAGCCCGGGGTACGGTGACAGCAAATGGGGAAGTGCCCGAACTTTATTTCTCTCAGAGTCCCGTGCCAAACGACAACACTCCCCTTGGTTGGGCCGAAAGTATGTATATAATCGCCCTCCAAAAGGTAAAGGAGCTCGAAGGTAAATAACAAAAAATGCCCACCACACGGTGGGCATTTTTTGCTATACTATACCAATATGAAGCACCTCATTGCGCTGACGGTTGCCTTACTAGTCCTTGTGGTATTTTTTGGTGGGTTGATGATTGGCCGGGTCACTGCTCCGCAGCCAGAGGGGATGGTACCGTCGCCACTTCCTGAAGGTACGATGTGTAAACAAGACGCCATGCAGTGTCCGGATGGTTCGTATGTCGGGCGCACTGGGCCAAACTGCGAGTTCGTGTGTCCGACTGTTACCACCACTGAACGAGTACGACTGACTTCGCCCCAACCAAACACTGTCGTGACGAGCCCCCTTACTCTCACTGGTGCCGCGGCAGGTTGGTATTTTGAAGGGTCATTCCCGGTGGTTTTGACCAATTGGGACGGACTCATTATTGCTGAAGGAATTGCTACGGCCCAGGGTGATTGGATGACTAGTGAGTTTGTGCCATTTACCGCCAGTCTCACCTTTACCTCACCGTACCAAGTAGGCGATCCAGATTTTATGAAGCGGGGATCACTGATCCTAAAAAAGGATAATCCGTCAGGATTGCCAGAACATGATGCTTCGCACGAAATCCCCGTGTTGTTTGCAGAATAGAGATGTTCGTATGAGAGGACAAGTTGTATACTAGTAAGAGCAGTTAAGATTAGATATATGGCCAAAGGTGAATTTCGACATAAAAAAGAAGCAAAAAAACCAAAGAAAGATAAAAAAGATAAAGACAGTCTTATCTAAATATGATGGCACACAAAACCCGCCAATGGCGGGTTTTGTGTGCCCAGTGGTATAATTGATGTATGAAACGAAACATCATGATTGGAGGAGGGCTTATTCTATTGGTAATTGCTGGGGGAGGGTATCTCGCAACAAAAGTAACCAAAGACGCTTTAACAGTGGAAGATAATAGTCAAAATCTCAATACGAGTGCTGAGAATGCAACCATTGAGACACTAGAAGATGAAACGACATCAGGCAAGGGTAGTCTCCTTGGCCTCATGGCGCTCGGGCGCAGTCAAGAATGTACGTTTGTAGTGCGGACCGATGGTATGGTACAAGAAGGAACGGCTTTTTATGATGGCGACAATGCGCGTGTGGATACTCTTATTAAAAGAGCTGCAACAGAAGATATTGCCTCGTACATGATTATGGATAAAAGGAGTAACACGATGTACCTATGGGGATCTACCCAAGGAGATCAGGGTATCAAGATGACAATCTCGTCAGCGGGTGATACAACCCCAGCCCCTATGAACAATCCTCAAACTCCAACTAATGCGCCGACAGTTACTCCTGATATGGATGTCGATTATACCTGTAAGCCATGGCGAGTTGATGGGTCGGTGTTTGTACCGCCTGCCACTATCGAATTTATGGATATGAGTGAGATGCAAAAAATGATGGAGGGTATAGACGGGATATCAGTACCTCGCCCATAAATACAGAGCCATTGAGAAAAAGCAAAACAAAACACTAGCCCCCAAGCTAGTGTTTGTTGTTCACAAACCACTAAAAATGGTGTATGGTGTTTACCTATGTCACGCGCCGATGGTCTCATTGTATTTAGTGAAGTGTCATTTGAACACGATCCCACTCGCCCTATCCTTAAAGAGGCGAGTTTTGTGGTGCGTCGCGGTGCCAAAATGACCTTAATGGGTCAAAATGGTGCTGGAAAAAGTACCATTTTTGGTCTCATTTCGGGCACTCTGCACCCCGATGCTGGTGATATCAATATTCAACCACGCACAACGATTGCAATTGCTCGACAAATCATTCCTCGTGAAGAGCTGACCCATACGGTACGCACTTTCTTTGAGAGCTGTTTTAAGGAAAAGGTTTATGATATTGATCCCCGGATAGATGCGGTGCTCGAAATTGTCAATTTGACTCCAACCGAAAAAATGAAAGCCACATTTAAAGATCGCGTCATCGGTAGTTTTTCTGGCGGTCAGCAAGCGCGACTGCTCCTCGCCCAAGCCCTCATTCAAGACCCGGATGTACTTTTACTTGATGAACCAACGAACAATCTCGATGTTGCTGGTATTGAACACCTCACTACCTTCCTCAAGGAATACCGCAAGACTGTACTGGTAATTTCACACGATGCTGAATTCTTGAATTCATTTACTGATGGTGTGTTGTACCTCAATACGCAGAATCGTCAGGTAGAACAGTATAATGGTAACTATCACACGGTACTCAAAGATATTGCGGCGCGGGTGGAAAAGGAACAACGACAAAACGCTCAACTAGCCAAACAGATTCAAGCCGACAAAGACAAAGTAAACTTCTTTGCCAGTAAAGGTGGGAAGATGCGTCTTGTAGCCAAGCGCATGCGTGAAGATATTGAAGAGGCTGAAGAGAATAAAGTTGACGTTCGAAAAGAAGATCGCACGATTCGCCCGTTTAGTATTGAAACACAAGGGGAAGTGCCACTCGAAGTAGTTCGCCTGACTTCCTATAAGGTAATTAAGAACCACCAACCAAAAGAAGTTGCCTGTGATTTGGTTTTGAAACGTGGTTCACATTTACAGATAATTGGACCCAATGGCATCGGAAAGACGACATTACTCGAATCCCTCGCCTCGGGACATGCCAAAGGTGAGCACGTGGCACCCGGTGTCAAGATTGGCTACTACCGCCAAGACTTCTCAAACCTCGATTTTGATAAAACAGTGTTTGAAACTTTGATGGATTCGATGCCGAAAAAAATCGAAGAAGATATGCGCTCGATTGCCGCCGGCTTTCTTCTCTATAGTGACGTGATGAAAAACAAAGTTGGCAATCTCTCTGAAGGCCAGAAAGGGCTCGTGGCCTTTGCGAAACTTACGATGGAACGCCCGGGACTCCTCATTCTTGATGAACCGACTAACCACATTAACTTCCGTCATATTCCAGTGATTGCTGAAGCCCTTCATAACTACAAAGGGGCCATGATTCTTGTGTCACACGTGCCTGATTTTGTTGAACAAATTAGGATTGATGAGATTCTTGACCTAGCAAAGTCGCTCTAAAGAAAGAAAAACCGACGTTCAGTCGGTTTTTTCTTATCCCTAAAAACCTCCGGCTTTAGCCGGAGTGTCCGTTTGAAGGCAACGCATATACTAAAGCCGTGCGGCAGCACGGCTTTAGTAATAACTTCAAATACGTATGCGCAAACGTACCATCAAAACACTATCACACTGTTACTATGAAATGAAATACCACTTAGTCTGGACTCCCAAATACCGCGGCAAGGTACTTGGTCCAGCCAAGGTAAAGGATGAATTACGGAGAACGTTCGAATCAATTACCAAGTGGAAACACTGGGAAATCATCGAACTCAATATACAAGATGATCATATTCATCTTGTACTGTCTGCATCACCAAGAGACTCCATTTCATACATCATGCAGTTACTGAAGGGGAAATCATCAGCCTGGATGAAGAAAAAGATTAAACGTACCCACGGACTCTACGAACGAGAAAGTCTCTGGGCACGAGGCTATTTTGTCTCCACCATCGGACTGGATGAAATGATTATCAGGCGGTATGTGCAACACCAGCACCACCACAACGAAATTGATCAACCTAATCTATTTAGCAAACTAATCTCTTAGTTACCACCAAAGCCTTCGTAGAAGGCATGACGTTCATCCGGCTAGGATGAACCAAAGCCACCGGACCTAAGTCCGGTGGTTGTTTACTTCTGGTATACTACCGTCATAGTTTTTTGTTTGGTTATGAAAAAATATCTTTTTGCTGCATTAGGAGTAGTGCTCTTGGCCGTTGTGGCCGGTATCGCGTACTGGTATTTCTTTTTTGAACCAGAAAAGCCTCCGCGCTATACGCGTGACCCAAATGCCTGGACTATTCCGCCAGTAGCATTCAGCATGAAAGGTAAAACCTTTGTGGTGCCAGACCAACCAGATACAAAGATTACACTCAATTTAATTTATCCATCTGCCACCCGAGATTATCCGATGAGTCGCTTTACGCTTGCAACCGGCACCGGAGAGGGTCAACTGTATGCCATGGATGATTTTGCGACTGATCTTCAAAATGGTCGACGGGCGGTACCAATTGTCGTCTCTACCCCGGGCACAGGCGCATTTGTGTATTTGGCTTTGATTGATGAAACCGATACGACTTTTAATCATGCAACGTCGGTTTTTCTGGGTGATCGGATTCGGGTGACAAAAGTGACACGAGAGGGAAATAATGTCACCGTGACTTACTTTGTGCATGACCGTAATCAGGCTATGACTGAAGTGCCGGGAGTACAAACGAGCGCCATCATCGATATTACCACTGGCACCTTTATACAGGAGGGGAGAAAGCCTTGGCAGGAGGCAGCTTTGGCTGCCAAGGAGTTCAAGGGTAACTATCTCTGGCGGGATGTCACAAAACCAGATGGGACGGTAGTAAAACCATCTACCGCCAATGTCTTCACCATGCTCTTTGATGGACCGCGAGTATCACTTGGCACTGATTGTAATACCGGTAGTAGTGAGTATGTACCGCCAACCGGTACTTCGTCAGCCATGAGCTTTGGGGCGGTGGCTGCCACCAAGAAGTTCTGTGATTCTAAAGACGAAGGTCCGTACTTTGAAATGATTAGCCAGATTAAGTCGTATGCCGAAGCGGAAAATGGCAACCTCTCCTTTACGCTCGCGGACGGTAGCACGATGGTATTTGTCCGCGAAGGTACTGCCCTGGAGTATGCTGACGATGCAGCGGCAGAGGGTGGAGAGTAATCAATTCATGCTGTAACGTTTTGCTCACCGTGACCCATTAAAGGGTAGTGGGCGCACCATTATGAATGACCACGAGTGGCAAACACAGTGTAATAACGCAAAGGCGGGTGACCAATTGGCTTACCGAGCGTTGTTTGATGAGCTTGAACCACGGCTCTCTGCCTACGTGCGGTCGCGCGTCAATGATGCCGAACAGGCCGTTGATGTGGTGCAAGAGACACTCATTGCTTTTTTTCGCGCCTTACCTATGTTTACCTACACGACAACACCACAGTTGTATCAATATATTTTTACCATTGTCCGCCGGCAGCTCGCTCGTGTGTATGAGCATCAAAAGCACACCCCAGATACTTTTGATGAGGCGGTGCTACATGAGGCCGGACCAACTGCAAGTCTTGAGGTTGCCACCAGACGCCAGGATATAGTCGCTGCACTGCGGACCCTTGATGATACTTCACGCGAGATTATGGTGTTGCACCATTGGTCACGGTTTACGTTTAAAGAGATTGCGACACTCTTGGCGATGGAAGAAGGGGCGGTTCGAACGAGGCATCACCGAGCAAAAGCATTATTAGGAACTCTACTGACATAAGACAAACATCATGAAAGATAGAATTGATGAAATCATGGAAGCTAACCGACCGGAGCAAACTACCTCGGCTCGGGCAGCGATGTTTGCTCATGTCATGTTCCAAGTTGCTACAGGGCATCAAGAGACAATTGCTATCAAGTCGCCCTATACCGCTTGGTTAGAAAAGTCATCATCGCGGGTGGTGGCCGGTGTAGTTGGTGTTTGTTTCATTATTGCCACCGGTGGCACGGTCGCTGCGTCCGAAAAAGCCAAACCCGGTGACGTTTTATTCCCAGTTGATCAAGCGACTGAAGCGGTGCGACTTTTGCTGGCCGACAATGAACAAAAAGCTGTCCTCCAGTTGCAGTTTTTGGATGAGCGGCAACAAGAGCTCGCCGCTATCGTTGACGAAGAGTTGGCCAAGGCTGTGCGGGAAATTGCAACCATCACCAATAAGGAGTCTGTTACCGAACGAGGCGAAGCGAGAATCACCCGGGCGGTGGATGAGTTTCTGCGTCAAGCGGAGCAGCTGCCGAAGTCAGATACCGAAGGACGGCGCCAAGCAGTCGTAGCACTCATTAATGGAGTTCGTGTGCATGGTCGGGAGGGTGACGATGTCCGTTTACGGATTGACGATGATCGTTTTGAAATCGAGACTGAGGATAGGCGGATTCGGAGTCGTGAGGGTGAAGCAAGTGCCGTGCGGTATAACGACAATGACGATAGTGATGGCGATGACGATGGTGGCGATACGAAACATTCGGGTAGTAGTGACGGGGACGATAGTAATAATCGACAAACGAGAAGTGGATCACAAGAGGAAGCTGACCGTGATGATGAATCAGATGCACACAAAGATAAGTACAATGACCGAAACGATGAGTCTGCTGACCGTGACCGTCACGATGATGACAAAGACGACGAGGGCGACCACTCAGGCTCCGGCAAGGACGATGATAAAGAAGATGAAGACGAAGCTAAAGAAACAGAAGATGATCATTCTGATCAGTCAGGAAGCGATGATGAGTGAGTATTGGTAGACCCTGACAAACAGGCGTATACTGGTACGTATGACATCGACCAATGATATAGTGGCTGAGTTATCAGCGCGTTATCCGCACCAACCAACCTTCCTTCAGGCGGTGGCTGAGGTGGTAACGACACTTGAGCCTTATTTCAAATCAGTTGGTGCCACCAGTGATGATTATGCTCGGCTTTTACGGCTCGCTATCCCCGAGCGCATCATTACTTTTAAGGTACTCTGGACGAATGACCGTGGAGCGATCGAACACAATATCGGTTACCGGGTGCAATTTAATTCAGCCCTTGGACCATACAAAGGTGGTTTGCGCTTTGATCCAAGTGTGAACGAAGACATTCTCAAGTTTCTCGGGTTTGAGCAAATTTTCAAAAACGCCCTCACGGGACTACCACTTGGCGGCGGCAAGGGTGGTAGTGACTTTAACCCCAAGGGTCGGAGTGAAAGTGAAATCCGGAGTTTTTGTCGGGCGTTCATGATTGAGCTCCATCACCATATTGGGATTGAGCTGGATGTCCCAGCAGGAGACATGGGTGTTGGTGGGCGTGAAATTGGGTACATGATGGGCATGTATAAAGAATTAACCCATCGGAGTGAGGGTGCGATGACTGGTAAAGATCTACTTATCGGTGGTAGCTATGGACGAACGGCGGCGACGGGACATGGAGTTGTATATTTTGCCCGGGCGATGCTCCGCGAAACCGAGAAGACACTGGTCGGCCTGCGGTCGGTGGTCTCAGGCTCTGGTAATGTGGCCGAACACACAGCGCGCAAACTCGTTGAGGAAGGAGCATTAGTACTCACCCTGTCAGATCGTACGGGGTACCTCTATAAAGAAGCAGGTCTGACCGTCAGTGATATTGATGCGATTATGGCGCACAAAGCGACTGATGCTAATCTCGATAGCATTACTATAGCGGGGGCAACCTTTACTCTGGGTACACCGTGGCAGTCGGTTGCGGCTGATGGCTATTTTCCCTGCGCCACCCAAAACGAGGTGTCGGTCGAAGACGCCAAAGTGATGGCTGGTCATGCCAAACTGGTGGTTGAAGGTGCCAATATGCCGCTTTCAAACGAGGCGGTAGCAGTCCTTCATGATGCCCACATCGCTCACGCTCCGGGGAAGGCGAGCAACGCCGGTGGGGTAGCAGTGTCTGGGCTAGAGATGGCGCAAAACGCCTCCCATTATCCCTGGACAGCTGCAGACGTCGAAGAAAAGTTGGTGGCGATTATGGAACGTATCCACGAACTATGCCGGGAGTCCGGCCGTGAGGAGTGGGGCATAGACTACGTAAAGGGGGCGAACATCGCCGGTGCTAAGCGGGTACTTGCGGCCATGAAGGTGCTTGGCTCGTAGCAAAACCACCCGCAGCTATTTCCGGTCACGGGCATTTCATTTCCTATTGCCGAAAGACACCAAATACCGTATAGTACTCGCGCGACGCCTTCATTGGCTTTTTCTTTTCTAGTACGCGCCCCAATCGTGTTTTTGCAAAAGACGCACATTAATAAACTTTTATATATATAGTATGGCTCGAGAATTTCCCCTTAATAAACTTCGTAACTTCGGTATCGTTGCTCACGTAGACGCTGGTAAAACCACCACCTCAGAGCGTGTGCTTTTCTACACCGGTATGTCACACAAGATCGGTGAAGTGCACGATGGTGCAACGGTCACCGACTGGATGGAACAGGAACGTGAACGTGGTATTACCATTACCGCGGCAGCGATTTCATGTAACTGGTCAAAGACTGATGTACTTGACCGCAAGGATAAGTCACAGATGTACACCTTTAACATCATTGACACTCCAGGTCACATCGACTTTACCGCTGAAGTAAAGCGTTCAATGCGTGTGCTTGACGGTGCCGTAGTGGTATTTGACTCCGTAGCAGGAGTAGAACCACAGTCAGAAACTAACTGGGGTTATGCGGATGAAGCTAAAGTACCTCGTCTCTGTTTTATCAACAAGATGGACCGACTTGGTGCTTCGTTTGAAAAGTCATACCAGAGTATCCTCGATCGTCTCTCAAAGAAGGCGGTACGAGTGCAATTGCCATGGGGCGCCGAAGACCAGTTCAAAGGGGTGGTAGATCTGATTCGGATGAAGGCGTACACCTTTGAGGGTGAGATGGGTACTACTATTATAGAGCACGAAATCCCAAGTGAACTGAAGGATGATGCTGACATGTACCGAGCCGAACTTATTGAACGAGTGGTGGAACATGATGATGCGCTCATGGAAGCGTACCTCGGTGGTGAACAACCAACGCTTGAACAAATCAAAACAACACTACGTAAGGCGGTAATCGCAAATGAACTCTTCCCAGTCTTTACTGGGTCAGCCCTCAAGAATATTGGTGTGCAGCTCGTACTCGACGGTGTGGTTGATTACCTTCCTGCTCCAACTGACCTCGAGGCAGTGAAGGGTACTAATCCAAAAGATGATAGTGAAATCACTCGTGGAGCTTCCGACGAAGAACCATTCTGTGCGCTCGCCTTTAAGCTTCAGACTGACCCATTTGTGGGACAGTTGACGTTCTTCCGTGTGTACTCAGGTGTGGTGAAGGCTGGTAGTTATATCTACAACGCTACTACCGGACAAAAAGAGCGCCTCGGTCGTATCGTTCGTCTCCAGGCTGATAAGCGCACCGAAATTGAAGAAGTATACGCTGGCGAAATTGCAGCCGGAGTGGGACTGAAGGATGTAAAAACCTCCCACACCCTCTGTGATGAAGCTAACCCAATTATTCTCGAACAGATTGTCTTCCCGAAGCCAGTGGTGGCGATGAGTGTTGAGCCAAAGACTAAGAATGACCAGGAAAAGATGGGTACAGCCTTGAAGAAGCTCGCTGACGAAGACCCAACCTTTATCGTTTCAACCGATGAAGAAACCATGCAGACCATCATTGCAGGTATGGGTGAACTTCACCTCGAAATTCTCGTTGACCGTATGAAGCGTGAATTTGGTGTCGAGGCTAACGTTGGTGCACCACAGGTGGCCTACCGCGAAACGATTCAGCACGAAGCTGAAGCGGACTACAAGTACGCCAAGCAGTCTGGTGGTCGTGGCCAGTACGGACATGTCAAAATTAAGATTCGTCCAATGCAACCGCTTGAAGAAGGTAAGGACGTACCAAAGAACGTTACTCGTGAAGATCACTTTGAATTCGTCAACAGTATCAAGGGAGGGGCGATTCCAGGTGAATTCATCCCAGCCGTCATGAAGGGATGTCGTGAAGCGATGGCTCGCGGTTTTGTGGCCGGCTACAAGATGGAAGATGTTACCGTAGAGCTCTATGACGGTTCATTCCACGATGTGGACTCAAGTGAAATCGCTTTCAAGCTCGCTGCTATTTACGCCTTTAAGGAGGCCGCGGCCAAGGCCGGTGCGGTTCTCCTTGAACCGGTGATGAAGGTTGAAGTACGTACCCCAGAGCAGTTCATGGGTGACGTCAACGGCAATATCTCAAGTAAGCGTGGTCAAGTTGAAGGAATGGGTGATCTTGGCGACAAGAAGGTGATTACCGCCCAGGTGCCGCTCTCTGAAATGTTTGGCTACACGAATACCCTCCGTTCTATGACTCAGGGTCGCGCGAGTATGACCATGACCTTTGATCACTATGATGTGGTACCACCAAACGTGGCAATGGACATCAAGAAAGCGAGAGGAGTGAAGGACGTGGTGGAAGAGGATTAATAAAAAGGCGCTCCAGAGAGCGCCTTTTTATCAATCCGTCCACGTCCTGCAAGACCATTTGAGAGATTTCATGAGTCAGGGCGAAATGAAATATCCAAATGGTGTACAGCTTCTGTAAGAAGAAGGATATTGTAGAAGAAGCATAACAAGAAAAGCACCCTGAAAGGGGTACTTTTCTTATATATGCTTCCCGTTATGTCTTTGACGAGCCGCAGCGATGTGAGGCGACCTCCAAAAGAGCCGAACCAGCGAGGCGGGGGTGAGAAATGGGATGGGACCCATTTCGCAAGACCTTTTGTGATAATTTGTAAGTGAAGCGAAACAAATTATCCAAAAGGTGTACAGCTCCTGTAAGGAGCAAGCACTTAGTAGATTTCGAACGCAGTGAAGAAATATGCTTAGTGACTTGACCCTAAAAGATGTAGAAGAACCCTAACAAGAAAAGCACCCTGCAAAGGGTGCTTTTCTTGTTATGCTTCCTACAATATCTTTTACAGGCCGCAGTGTGAGAAAGTGATTAAATATCACTTTCGCAAGACTTGTTGAGTTTATTTATGAGTAAACGAAATAAATAAACCAACAAGGGGACAGCTCCTGTAAGGAGACGAGGCGACCCTGAAACAATAAAAGTGAAAATTATATCAGGCAATTTGACTTTGAAGGATATTGTAGATGAGGCGCACCGAAACAAACGAGCGACAAGGCTGAAATAACATGGGATGTTATTTCAGAAGGTTGTCAGTTATTTTGTTAAAAATAACGACAACCTGTACTGCGTCTGTAAGACGGACTGATCCTGTAAGGATTGAAGACCTCGTGGAGGAAGCAAATAAGAACAGTCCTCCCACAGTCACTTCTTTCATTTGTGCACAAACTACGCTTGCTTGGTCATTCGTAGCATATACTACTAGTATATGAAACTGTACCAGCTATGTATTATTGGTTTGATGTTATTGAGTTCGCAATTCGCCCAGGCGCAGAGTATTCCGGCGGTTGATCTTCGTGGTTATGCCTGGAGTAGTAACATTGGGTGGATCTCACTCAATTGTCAAAATGATGGCAGTTGCGCCGCAACCAATAACTACAAAGTAACAATTAACAGTGACCGGACAATCACCGGTTGGGGTTGGAGTAGTAATATAGGCTGGGTGAAATTCGGCGGACTCTCGGCTTTTCCAGCTGGAGGTGGTAATGTCGCTGCCAATGCTCAGCTAACGGGCACCTATCCCAATTTAACTTGGGAAGGCTGGGTGCGTGCTTGTGCGGGGACGCTTGGTGGTAATTGTTCAAGTATGAGCAATAATGGCAATGCCGGGAGTTGGGACGGGTGGATAGCTCTACGGGGCACTAATCATACCGTCAGTGCCAACCTGACGTCGGGAATGAATCCTAATTCATATGCTTGGGGCAACGAAGTTGTTGGTTGGATCGATATGTTCTCAAATGTTCAATTGACCCCAGCTTTAGCTACTATCTCTGGTTCCACTTGCGTTGTTCCTCAGGGTGCAAGTTCATGTGGTGGGCAGTTGACTTGGAGTATTTCGTCATCGTCACCTACACCCAATGCATATAGAGCTACTGCACCCGTTGGTCAGCTCAGTACAGCATATAGTGCCAGCAACCAGTCAGTGACCCTTAACCTCGGCACAAATACCTTTCAAGCACGTAGTGGCACTGGCATACTTGCCTCGGTAGCTCTCAATGTTGCCTGCGATGCTGGTCTTACTGTCAGTGGGGGGATCTGTGTAGCTACCGGAACAACTACACCCACTGGTACTACAACCACCCCAATGCCAACTGTTGGTCTTCAAATCATGCCGCCAATAGTCCGTCTTGGTAATACAGCCTCTCTGAGCTGGAACATTTCTTCATTAGCTGGCAGTAGCTGTGTGATTAACGCGCCAGGCCTTTCTAATGTACCAATTACCAGTACCTCGGGTTCTATGCAAACTGGTCCGATTATGAGCACCGTCACGGTTCGTTTGACTTGTACTGGTTCATACGGTATCGCAGAGCAGCGAGGCATGATTGAAGTGGTTCCAGTAGCTGTCGAAGTTTAATACTAAAATACATTCTAATTATATGAGTCCTGAACTGCCAATTTATAATCAAAGTAATCAAGAATCAAAGACCATGCGGACGCTCATTGTTGTTGGGCTAGCACTTCTCCTTGTGACACTTCTCTTTGGGTACATTTATTACGGTATGAGATTAGCGTCAACTACGAACCAGGTAGCTGAGCCAATTACAGAAGTGGACGCGACTCCCGAAGTAGACCCGATTATCAAGGCTCTGGAGGGCGCTCCGATGGCATCAGATGAGGAGTTTGCTCAAGTGGTGGACGCACTCGAAACCGTTGATGATGCCAATATCGTTGACGCTACAGTCATTTTGGACAGTCTCCCTCAGTAGCATCACCCCTGCTCGGGAAAGAGACTTGCATAATTCTCAGTGTTTGTTACTATTCTCCCTACTGCACTAGCGTTGGCTAGTGGCGGAGCGATTATATTTGCTCTTTCACACCCTTTTTTGGGTTATAAGCGTAGCGCGACTTTGTTCTCGCGCCGTTACGGTTCTAACTCATAAAAGCACCGCTTTTTTATACAAAAGCAGCTGTGTGCGGTTTATTATTTACGATAACTAACTAAAGTTTATGGCAGGTTCATTTGACCGCACAAAGCCGCACGTAAACGTAGGTACTATTGGTCACGTTGACCACGGTAAGACTACGCTCACTGCTGCGATTCTTAATACCCTCCACGCTCGTGGCAATGGGTACGGTGCTACTACCAAGGGTGTTGACGAAATCGACAAGGCCCCAGAAGAAAAGGCTCGTGGTATTACTATTTCGCTCTCACACAGTGAGTACGAGACGCCAAATCGTCACTACGCGCACATTGACGCGCCTGGTCACGCTGACTACATCAAGAACATGATTACCGGTGCTGCCCAGATGGACGGTGCAGTACTCGTGGTAGCAGCGACTGACGGTGCGATGCCACAAACACGTGAACACGTACTCTTGGCGAAGCAGGTAGGTGTACCAAACATCATCGTATTTTTGAACAAGTGCGATATGGTTGATGATGAAGAAATGCTCATGCTCGTGGAAGAAGAACTCCGCGAACTTCTTACTCACAACGGCTTTGATGGTGCCAACGCTCCAATCATCCACGGTTCAGGCCTTCAGGCCCTTAATGATCCAGCTTCAAAGTGGGGCGACAAGGTCATCGAGCTCGTTGATGCTATGGACTCATACTTCCCACTCCCAGAACGTCAGCTCGACAAGCCATTCCTTATGCCGATCGAAGACATCTTCTCAATTGAAGGTCGCGGTACGGTAGTAACTGGACGTGTAGAACGAGGTGCCGTTAAGGTAGGTGAAGAAGTAGAAATCGTTGGTATCAAGGACACGGCGACTACTACCGTTACTGGTGTTGAAATGTTTAACAAGCAACTTGATCAGGCTCAGGCCGGAGACAACGCTGGTATTCTCCTCCGTGGTGTGAAGAAGGAAGACATCCACCGTGGTCAGGTACTTGCAAAGAAGGGTTCAGTCACCCCACACGCAGAGTTTGAAGCAGAAGTATACGTGCTTTCAAAGGATGAAGGTGGTCGTCACACGCCATTCTTCTCAGGTTACAAGCCACAGTTCTACGTTCGTACTACAGACGTAACTGGTGACGTGACTTTGGCTGAAGGTGTTGAGATGGTGATGCCAGGCGACACTGCTAAGTTCAAGGTAAAGCTTGTGGCTCCAGTAGCGATGGAAGAACAGACCAACTTTGCTATCCGTGAGGGTGGGAAGACAGTAGGGGCCGGTGTAGTAACCAAGATCATCGCGTAAGTGAGTCCTGACTTACCCAATCTGCTTTGTTGGAACTTCACTTTTTTCAGTCGTCGTATAGAGATACGCCTTCTTCCAAAAGTTCGTTCCGCCGTGCATCTCGGGCAATCAGACCTCACTTCGAGTAATTAACACTACTATGGCAACAACCCAAAAAGCCGAAGCCGTGAACAAGTTGCGCATTCGCGTTCGCGCCTATGAGCACAAAATTCTCGATGCTTCAGTCAAGCAGATCATTGATACTGCCTTGCGTTTCGATGCCAAGGTAGTCGGACCAATCCCGCTCCCAACTGAGATCAAGAAATACACAGTCAACCGTTCGACGTTCGTGTACAAAGACGCGCGAGAACAATTCGAAATGCGGATGCATAAGCGAGTGATTGATATCTTGAACCCAGGACCAAAGGTGGTTGAGGCTCTTACGAATCTCTCCCTCCCGTCCGGGGTCAACATTGATGTGAAGATGCTTTAGTCATTAGTGGCGAAAGTAATACAAAAAGCACCTTCGGGTGCTTTTTGTATATCCCCACATCCTCCACCAACACCCATTGAATCGTTGTATCATACTCTATATGACAACATCCTATCGTTCCCTCACCGTATTATCAGTTGCTGTCTTTGCTCTCCTCGCGTACAACTTCTTAGGTGCCGCCTGGACACCCGCTCCCGCCACTCCACCAAATAACAATACCGCTGCACCGGTAGATGTCAGTGGTGTTACCCAAACAAAAACTGGTAATATCGTTGCCAATATCTTTGCGGCGACAAGCCAAATGCGCTCGAATTTGTATTGTGATGCGCTGGGAGGTAACTGCTTTGCACCATCTGCAGTACTAGGTGGAGGTTCAAACGCTAGTTCAAGTTTAGTCGTGCAAAACGGTTATACCTGGGTCGATGGTTTATTGGTGCAATGGGGGAAGGCCTGTCCCGGTTTGTCTCCAACTGGAGTTGTCTATAACTATCCAACGGTATTTCCAAATGCAGCTCTCCAGATTGTTGGCGTGAAAGACACTCCACATAACGGAGCTACAATGAGTAATTTCTCACTTGAGTTGCGCAATCGGAATTCATTTGTGGCCAGTAACGGTGGTTCAGCGGGTTGTACTAATTGGATTGCAGTTGGGTACTAAATAGTACGGGAAGTACTTGCATTTCAAAACAAAAACGGTATACTGCCGTGAGCTTTATAAGACCTATGTTCGTAGAAGGTACCGAATTATATCGGTAGGTACCGGAGAACCAATGGGCACAAACCGCGCTATTTTAGGTGTCGAGCTTGTGCTCGCGCCCTAACATAGCGCGGTTTGTCATTGTGGTCTGAGCTCATTCAATAATCTCGTAGTCAGCTAAAAGATTCCAAATATTCGGCTCCAAATTACTGATTCCTCGTCGACATATATTTATATGCCTCCTCGGACTTAATAATTTTCGCTCAAAATTTGAAACTTTTATCTTGACAGAAGCTTATTGAATCAGCTCTGAAGCTTTTATAAGCATAAGTCCAGAATAAATGAAGTTTATTGTTGGAACCAAAGACCGCATGACGCAAGTCTTTGACGCTCAGGGCAACTGTCACCCAGCTACTATCCTTCGGGTAGAAAAGGCAACAGTTACCAAGGTCAAGACTGCTGCGACTGATGGCTATGATGCTGTTCAGCTTGCGACTGGCTCACAAAAGAGCCACCGTATTGCGAAGGCACAACAGGGTCAATTCAGTGGCGCCGCGATTGTGCGCGAGTTCCGTCCAAAAACATCGTACGGTGAAACAGTACCAGGCGATATGGCTGTGGGCGCTACTATTGATGCCTCAGTCTTCGCTCCGGGCGATACAGTTACCGTAAGTGCTGTATCAAAAGGTAAGGGCTTCCAGGGTGTGGTCAAGCGACACGGCTTCGGCGGTGGACGTCGTAGTCACGGTCAGAAGCACTCAGAACGTGAACCAGGATCCATTGGTGCTACCGGTTTCAAGCGCGTGATCAAGGGTCTCCGCATGGCTGGTCGTATGGGTGGTGATCGTATTACCGTGAAGAACCTTACTATTCTCCAGGTAAATCCCGCAGAGAATCTCCTCCTTGTGAAGGGAGCGATTCCAGGTCGTCCGGGTACATTAGTCGAAGTACGTGGAAGCGTAAAGTAAGACCAAATAATATGAATCCCGTTAGAAGTATCTAGCGAGATTCATACAAAAACTTATATGGAAACAAAAGAAACAAAAAAGAGTACTTCTAACGGGATGAAGGCAAAAATCTATTCTGTAGAAGGAAAAGAAACCGGAAGTGTAGAACTTCCAGCAGCTGTATTTGGTGTTGCTTGGAATGCTGACCTCGTGCACGACGTCGTACTCGCCATGCAAGGAAATAGTCGTGCTGGTACTGCTCACACCAAAGACCGTAGTGAAGTGAGTGGTGGTGGTAAGAAGCCATGGAAGCAGAAGGGAACTGGTCGGGCCCGTCACGGTTCTACTCGTAGTCCAATTTGGGTCAAGGGTGGAGTCGCACACGGTCCACGCAGTGATAAGGATTACACCACCAAGCTCAACCGCAAGGTGAAGGCAAAAGCACTCGCCACCGTGCTTTCAAAGAAGCAGGCTGATGGCGAAGTAATCTTCCTCGATGGTGTTTCGTTTAGTGAACCAAAGACAGCGGTCGCGAAGACCATCGTCAAGGCCCTTGCCACTGGTAGTGGTAAGGCGGACTTGGCTACGAAGCGCAAGAACGCAGCGGTAGTCATCCTCCCGAAGCGTGATCTCGCCATCGAAAAGAGTTTCCGCAACTTCGGCAACATCGAAGTAGTAATGGCAAAGGATATTAACCCAGTTGAACTCCTCACGTACAAGTATGTCGTGGTGACTGCGCCTGTCGCAGCTCTCGAAGTACTCTCTGCTCGTGTCGCGAGTGTATCAGCTACTAAGTAACGTATTATGGCACTCTTTAGTCGCAGTAAAAAAACAACCGAAGAGACAACTCCTGCCAAAGCAAAAACCAACGCTCGGTCAATCGACCGCGACCTCACTTCAGTGATTATCGCGCCGGTAGTAACCGAAAAAGCGGTTTTGGCTCAGGACGCACGCGTGTACACCTTCTTTGTTCGCAAAGATGCAACAAAGCGCCTCGTGTCTGAAGCAGTGGTTGCCCTCTACAAGGTGACGCCGGTGTCGGTCAACATCGTCAATAAAATGCCACGTACCACGGTCTCGATGAGTCGTGGTCGCAAAGAGAAGCACGCTGGCTACAAAAAAGCATATGTCTATGTAAAGGCCGGTGATATTATCAGTATTGCGTAATTCAATTCGTATGAAAGCATATAAACCTACCTCAGCCGGACGCCGTGATGGAACCGTGATTGAGTATAAGAAGAAGCTCACGAGTACGAAGAGTAATCCACGAAAGGCGCTGACAGCCGGTGGTCGCAGTACTGGTGGTCGTAACAACCTTGGTCGTACGACTACACTTAACCGTGGTGGTGGAAACAAACGAACCTATCGTCTCGTAGACTTCAAGTTCGATAAGAAAGATATTCCAGCTGTGGTTGAGACTATCGAGTACGACCCATACCGTTCAGGCTTCATTGCTCTGGTTCTCTATAAAGACGGTGAACGACGCTATATCCTTGTGCCACAGCAAGTGGCGGTGGGGGATGAAATCGTTACCAGTGCGGAGGCAAAACCAAAAGTTGGTAACCGCCTCCCCTTGGGGAAGATTCCGGTTGGTACCTTTATCTTCAATATTGAATTGAAGCCAGGAGCCGGTGCCCGGATCGCTCGTTCGGCTGGTAATTACGCCGAAGTTGTAGCGCAAGACGCGGGGTACACCCTCGTCAAGTTACCATCAAGTGAAGTGCGCAAGATTATTGGTACTGCTTGGGCCTCAATTGGTGCGGTATCAAACGAAGAATACCGTCTCGTGAAGATTGGTAAGGCCGGACGGGCTCGCCATATGGGTATTCGCCCAAAGACTCGCGGTAGTGCGAAGAACGCGGTAGATCACCCCCATGGTGGTGGTGAAGGACGCAGTCCACGTGGTCACCGTCGTGCTCGTACGAAGCAGGGTCGTCCAGTGGGCAAGGGTCAAAAGACTCGTTCACCAAAGAAGTTCAGTAACAAGTTTATTGTTTCTCGCCGCAAACCAGGTCGCTTAATGCGCGGACAGTCATAAGTCTCGTTACAGTATTGTCTCAAAACAACGCAAAACCGCCCGTCTGGGCGGTTTTGCGTATCCCTACCGTCTCCACCCATACGAATAGAATCGTTGTATCATACTCTATATGACCACATCCTATCGTTCCCTCACCGTATTATCAGTTGCTGTCTTTGCTCTCCTCGCGTACAACTTCTTAGGTGCCGCTTGGACACCAGCTCCCGCCACTCCACCAAATAACAATACCGCTGCACCGGTAGATGTCAGTGGTGTTACCCAAACAAAAACTGGTAATATCGTTGCCAATATCTTTGCGGCGACGAACCAAATGCGCTCGAATTTGTATTGTGATGCACTGGGCCGTGGCTGTTTTTCTACAACCACCATTGCTAATTTGACTCCGGCTGCACCACAGTCTTTGACGTGTCGCAATGTTACTTCAGCGTTGAGTGCAAATGTTACTGGTGGACCGGGTAATATAACAGCATCATGTGGCCCTAATGAAGAAGTTACTGGAGGCGGTTGTGTGGATAGTTGTGCTGGCGTCACTACCGGTAATTGTAGTACGAAAACAGTGATTAGTTCAGTCCCGAATGCAAATGGTTGGGCTTGTACAACAGGCAATCGTGCCCAAGCAACCGCACGCTGTTGCAAAGTGCAATAACCAGTTATATTCAGATGATACCGTGATAATCTCAGGAGTTATACACAACCAAAAAAAAATCTAGTGATATCTATACTATAATGATACTTGAAATGGGGGTAGATCGTTTATGCGGTCTACCTTTCGTTCGTATACGATATTATTTACTTCAATTATTGTTCTATGTTTACCAAAAACTGGAGTCGCAGAATATTACTCTCTCTCACTATTATTGTCAGTGTGGCTTTCCTGACACCGTCAGTTCACGCAGCCGTTTCGTTGGCTGATTTGGAACGACAGGTGCTACAGTTGCAAGAAGCATTGAAACAATTACAAGCTAAAAGAGCACCAAAAGTGCTTGGTATAAGTAACGTATCATACGCGCGAACTATTTATGTTGATGCTAATTTGTCCGGCAATTGTAGTGGTAATTACTCTATTGCTAACCGTAATTGTTCAGGTTCAAATGGCGATGCCTATCCAACTATTGGTGCGGCGGTGAAAGTACTAACGCCAGGTACAGAAATAAAGGTTCGAGCTGGGACGTACCGTGAATCGATCTCAATGCCATCTGGTCTTGGAGGAACAGCAACAAATCAAATTGGTATTTCTGGTTATGGATCGGAACGACCAACTCTCAGCGGCGCTTCAGTGGTAAGCAATATCGCGGCCTGGCAACCTTGTACCGCTGCTGCCTGTGGCAACAATCCAAACTGGGCAAATATGTACTACGCGAAGCTCCCAGCTTCAATGTTTTCAAATGTTGCCATGCCACAACTTATGGAAAATGGTCAGAAACTGGCGGTTGCTTCATATCCTAAGTTAAGTGATCCATCCAAAGAATATACCAGTGATTTATGGCCAGTTGATGCTGGTTCGGTTGGTCGATCTGATGGATTTACGTCAACACGTTTAACTGAATCAAATGGTTATTGGGATGGAGCTGAGATGCGTTTTTGGCTACACGCAGCCAATAATTATATTGTTGGACAACGAGTCGGAACCTACAGTAATGGTGAGGTGTTATTCGCTTCGCCACTTTCGAAGGCGATCAGTAAAGGTTCACAAATAGACGCTTTTATGTTTGTGAACAGTCTCAAAGATAAAGTAATGAGTAAGCCGGGCGAATATGTATTTACTCGTACACCAGACGCAAATAACGAACATACTGTGTACGTTTGGCCAACTAATAAAGCTAATCTAAATTCGATTGAAATTGCGCACCGTAACGTTGGTATAGTATTTGTGCCATCTTACTTTAATTTTAGTCAATTTGCTGTTACTGCCTACAACGGCGATACAAGTCGATCAGGTGGTATTGCTCACCCAAAGGGTACGGCCCGAAGTAATGTCACTATTGATGATGTGATTTTCTCAAACATTAATGCACCAAGCTCAGCTGCGCTCAATATCAGTAGTGTTGATGACCTCACTGTCTCAAACTCAAAAGCACTCAATATTCTCGCTGACACTCGAGGTTTCTTCTCGTCTTCAGCTTCACGGGTCAAGTTTTTGAACAACGAAGTAAAGGTGGTGGGAAGTAGTGCCATGGCGTTCTTTACCGTAGTAGATGGTGTCATGGAAGGTAACTATGTAAGCGATTATACAAGTACACACGGCAATGCATACACTTGTTACATCAACTGTAAGAACGTACTCATAAAAAATAACCGTGCCTATGATACTGGACGTATCATGCTGGCGATCAATGATGGTATTGATATGAAGATTATCGGAAATGTGTTTGATGGTAACGATAATCCCGAGTTATCTTCAAGTTTTATTGCTATTCGTAGTGGCGCTCAGGGTACAAACTATGTTCTCAATAATGCCTTCCTACGGATGCCTGGCGATACCGCATTTTCTCTAGCAAATCAAGCCGCAGGGGTAACGTTTGTAGTAAAAAATAACATCATTGATGGTTCAACCAACCAATTTAATACCGCTGGTGTAGATGCTTCAAACAACCTTTGGACTGGTTTTGCCTGGAATCAGACGAGTTCTCGTGGCTGGACAGCTAAACCAACTGATAAAACTGAAACTAATCTCAGTAAACTGTTCTCCCAATACAATGGTAGCTATAGTCTTGCTGCTGGTAGTCCAACCATTGATGCTGGTTTTGATACTCGGGCTATGGTCTCAAGTGTGGCTGGGGTTAGTGCTCATACCAGTCTTGGTGGAGCGAGCCGACCACTTGGAGCATACGATATTGGACCGTTGGAGGCTGGTTCAGGCACTGTTCCTCCACCAACAACACCAGCTCCAACCCTAACCATCAGTGCCGCCCCAACCAGTATCACTTCCGGTAGTAGTGCCACCCTCACCTGGACTGCCACCAACGCTACCACTTGTACCGCCTCAGGCGCATGGACTGGTAGTAAGTCAACCAGTGGCTCACAAAGTACTGGTGCCCTCTCGACCACCGGTACCCAGACCTTCACGCTTACCTGTACGGGCGCTGGTGGTTCAGTGACCCAGTCAACGAATGTTTCTGTCACGGCTACTACTCCAACCACCCCAGCACCAACAGTCACCTTGACCGCTGCACCAACCACCCTCACCACCAGTAACAGTGCCACCCTCACCTGGAGTAGCACTAATGCCACTAGCTGTACCGCTTCAGGTGCCTGGACCGGTACTAAGACCACGAGTGGTACGGGCTCAACTGGTGCTCTTACTACTACTGGCACGAAGACCTTCACCCTCACTTGTATCGGAGCCGGTGGTTCAGGCACTGCTACAGCCGTAGTCACCGTCACCGCGCCCACTATCACCGACACCGACAAAGATGGGGTAGCCGATACTACTGACAACTGTTCACTCATTGCTAATGCAACCCAAGCCAACTACGACGGCGATACCCAAGGTGACGCTTGCGACAGCGATGATGATAACGATGGTATTCTCGATACTAATGAGAAGAGTGGTTGTACGCTCAATCCAGCGACTACGTGTGGCGCTGTTCCACCGGTGACGTCAGTCTTCACCGCTGGTACTCGCATCCAAACCAAAGACATCGTCAACGTTCGTAGTACGAATATGGCTACTGTATTGGGGACACAACCGGTTGGCAGTGTGGGTACCGTGCAGACCGGCACCCCTATTGCAAGCAATGGTTACACCTACATCCCGGTAAACTTCGACAGTGGTATTGATGGTATGGTTGCCGACGAGTTTCTTGCCACATACACCCCTCCAACCATCACCGACACCGACAAAGATGGGGTAGCCGATACTACTGACAACTGTTCACTCATCGCCAACGCCACCCAAGCCAACTACGACGGAGATACCCAAGGTGACGCTTGCGACAGCGATGATGATAACGATGGTATTCTCGATACTAATGAGAAGAGTGGTTGTGCCCTTAATCCAGCGACTACGTGTGGCACAACAACTGGTGGCGGATCAGGTGGCGGATCAGGTGGTTCAGGTGATGAAACACCAGCGCCGACGCTCACTTTGAGTGCTACTCCAAATCCCCTGCTTGCAGGTTCAAAAGCTGTGGTAAGCTGGTCAACTACTGATGCGAAGAAATGTTCAGCTAGCGGTAATTGGTCAGGTACAAAGTCAACACGTGGATCATTTAGTGAAACTTTTACCACCAATCAAACCTTTACATTAACCTGTACTGGTACCGGAGGTACTGTCACACAGACAGTTACTGTGGTGGTAAATGGCACCGGCACAAGTGGAGACGGGGAGCCGACAGAGCCAGTGAAACCAACTACCGGCAACAAACGAGTTGTGGCCACTGACAATCTCAACGTGCGGTCAACTGCTAATGGTGAGAAGATTGGTGTACAACCAAAAGGTGCTAAGGGTACACAAACTGGCACTACGGTAGCTGCCGGTGAATATACTTGGACATATGTCAACTTCGATGCAGCCGCCGACGGTTACGTGGTGACCAACTATCTAACCAATGAAACTACTACAGTTGCACCAACGGTGATATCGCCGACTACAGTTTCAACTCAACCGTCAACCCAATTACTAACAGAAGCAGAGAGGCAGGCAAAAATGGCTGAGCTACTCAAACAAATCACCAAACTTCAAGCGTTGTTAGCGGCACTAAAAAGTACAAATTAAATAAACACTCCAGAACAACACAAAAAGCACCCTCGGGTGCTTTTTGTATATCCCCACATCCTCCACCAATACCAGTAGAATCGTTGTATCATATTCTATATGATTACATCGTATCGTTCCCTCACTGTATTATTAGTTGCCGTCTTTGCCCTCCTCGCGTACAACTTCTTAGGTGCCGCTTGGACACCCGCTCCCGCCACTCCACCAAATAACAACACCGCAGCACCGGTAGATGTCAGTGGTGTTACTCAAACTAAGACTGGTAATATTGTCGCCAACATCTTTGCCGCGACAAGCCAAATGCGCTCGAATTTGTATTGCAACGCAACCGGGACAAATTGTATTAATGCAGATAATATGATTAACACGATTAACAACATAAGCTCCACATCATCAAATCCAATGGCTAATTGTCGTATCGAATATCGTAATGTATGGGATGGTGATAATACGACACCTTGGCGCGGTTTTGCTTTGAATAATAATATTGGTACAAGAGGAGGTGTGTTTTCAGGTCGGACAGTAGGGAGTTTAGGCGACGAATGTGATGCTGGTAAGGGGTGTGGTATAGAAATTCGTATCGTCTGTACGTAAACTAAATGATTAGAATACAATTGTGTTCAAAACCTTTATATTTGAGGTTTAGATACGATCAGGTGATATATCCCCTTCGTTCACTCCAGTTGAATTGTTTGAGGGTCTTGGAGTTTTTAAGAGAAACTATCAATTTCTGGCCAGTGGTTGGATCAATCAGGTGCACTGCAATTTTTTGCACACCGGTTCCCGAAACGATAAAATGAATACCAGCGGTGGTATAGACCGCAGTGATATAGCGTTTACCCGAACGTTTAGCATCGATAATACCAGGGGCGATCATTTTGATACCAGGGTAGCGTTTGAGCTCGCGGACGAGGAGCTCGGCTGTTTCGGTAAGGGTGGTATGTTCACTGCCGCGGGGTCTAGGCATGAGTAAAGAATAAGAGACTCATAATGAGGCGAGCAAAAGCCAGTGCTAACAAGCCAAAGATCAAAAATCGAATGTTGCTACGAGGATATGTGGTGAGGAGCCAGGCGAGGAGTGAGACGATAAGGATACTGTCAAAGGCATTAACATAGTCCCCGTACGAAGCGCGGTCCCAATAGGAGATTGGACTGACAAAACGCCAATCAGATAGTGGCCAGAAGTGCTTATACGCGTCTGCTGTATGGACACAAAAATCCACGACGATATGGAACAAGGCAGAAATTGAGAGCCATTTGAGGAATAACCATTGTCTCCACCGTGCCACCACGAGCACTGTTGGCCAGAGGAGGAGTGAATGGGACAGGGTAAACACGACTGACCAGCCCGAATTAAAGTACATATCGTCCCAGAGGGTCTCGTGACCATAGTCGAGCATTACCCCACAGACCAAAAAGAAAACATACACTGGGATATCGAGCAGGAGGGCGCCGAGGATAAAAGCGGCTACTCGGTGCTTTTCTGCTGGATTCACAGGATTGTTTGCGGTTTTTTTGGCTAAAGCCCAGCTATAGATGAGGTGTGAGGGGGTGATCATGCTAGCAATTCGGTATCTGGTAGTGATTTCGCCAAGTCTTTATCAAATGTATACAGTGGGGCAGCGTTATTCAGATTGGCATATCCGGGCAAAGCACTGTCAACGAGCGAAAGTTTTGGAAACTCTCGATAGAGAGCAAAAGCCTGCTCAAATAGCCGTCGATTACAGTTAATCTTTGGGTGTCGTACGATGGCTATGAGTGATAGATAAATGTCTTCACGCGAAAATGCGTAGTAGTTTTGGAGTACAAATACTGTTTCAAATATCACCACATCAGCCACTTGAAGGGATGATGCATTGGCCAGCAGGTCTTCGATCACGGTAGTTTGAGTTGGTACATCGCCGACAATGAGACGAAGCAAGATATTGGTATCGAGCGAACCAGATTTATTTTTGGCCATATTTTTCCATTACATGCATAGCAAAGCCGTCCCCGCTTTTGGCAATAAAAGGTTTTTTTCCAGTGAGATATTTGGCATTTTGTTCACGTAATGAAGCAAAATCAGGATTTTTTGTGATAGTTATCTTGCCGGTATCTTCGAGAGTAACAGTGTCGCCCGGCATGAGGCCGTACTTTTTACGCAGTGGGGCAGGGATAGAAATGGTGCCCTGGCTGGTTATTTTAGTTTGAAACATAATAATTTGTAATGATTTTAATAATTCTAAATTATATTAATAATATACTTAAAAATTATTATGTCAACTAAAACTACTACACTTTCAAACCAAAGCTTAATTTGTTGACTTTTTTCTTTATTTCACGTAGTATTGGCGGCGTTCCAACCTCGGGTATCGGTCCGTACCGGTACCAAGGAAAGTGTCAAAACAAAGGGATAAAAGACGTTGGGAATTCCCCATAAGGCCGGCCGTTACCTGTCTTTAGAGGGGATTCTCAAACAGCCGCCACTGTGCGGCTCGTTTCAGTATGAAATGAGCATCTATCATGCGGTTTACCAGTTAACTAACTATGAAAACGTCTGGAGTGGATGAAGTTCGAGGAGCCTAAGTTGAGTTCGAGGAGCGGTACTTCTGTACCGTGACGACGGACTCAGCTGTAGCGACAAAGAAATTCGCCACTACAGAGTTTGAATCTCAGTATGTCGAGATCATTATATAAAGGGCCGTATATCGATGAAAAACTCCTTAAAAAGATCGCCGGTAAGAAGCCGGGAGAAGGTGGTGTAATCAAAACCTGGGCGCGAGCATCTATGATCTCGCCAGAAATGGTCGGATTCACTTTCGGCGTTCACAATGGGAAAGACCATATTGCAGTAACAATTGCAGAAGAAATGGTTGGTCATCGACTTGGTGAATTTTCACCAACGAAGAAGTTCCATCGTCACGGCGGTAAGATGCAGAAGGAACTTGAACAGAAGAAGAAGGAAGCTGAAATCGCTGCTGCTAAGGCTGCTAAGTCAGCTGGTCCAGTCGCTAAGAAGAAATAAATTGTATGAAAGCAACTCTCAAAAACTATCGCCAGTCACCACGCAAGGTTCGCCTTGTGGCTGATGTGATTCGCGGCAAGAAAGTAGCTGTCGCTACCCACGCCCTTCAATTCGTTGAAAAGCGTGCAGCCGTACAATTTGGTAAGCTCCTTGCTTCTGCGGTAGCAAACGCCAAGCAGGCGGGTGCTAATCCTGATCATCTTATTGTAAAGTTCGTGTCTGTAGACAAGGCACCAACCTTGAAGCGCTTTATGCCACGAGCCCGTGGTTCGGCTTCACGCATCAACAAGCGTGCCAGTCACATTACTATTCTGCTCGGTACCAAATAATCTATGACACACGTAGCACATCCATACGTACAGCGTGTCGGTATCATCCGCGACTGGAAGAGTCGCTGGTTCACCACCGACCCAAAGCAGTACCGTGAATACATTCGCGTTGACGCCGCGATTCGTAAGTTCCTCGAAAAGCGTCTTAAAGGAATGTCCGTTGATTCAGTTGAAATTGAGCGTAACCAGAAGATGGTTCGTATCATTATCAAAACTGCTCGTCCCGGTCTTGTGATCGGTCGTAGTGGTGAAGGGGCAGTGAAGCTCAAGGCTGAGCTCGATATGCTCTTCCGCAAAGCGGGACTCATCAGTAAGCCAGAAATTAAGCTTGATATCGAAGAGATTCGCACCCCTGAAAGTAGTGCGAATATCGTCGGTCAGATGATTGCTGAAGGCCTCGAAAAGCGTATGACTTTCCGTCGCGTCATGAAACAGGCGATCGAAAAAGTGATGGCCAGTCGTGATGTTCAGGGTGTTCGTATCAAGCTCTCAGGTCGTCTTGGTGGCGCTGATATGGCTCGTATTGAAGAATTGAAGAAGGGTCGAATTCCACTCCAGACACTCCGTGCAGACATTGACTTTGCGCGCGTTACTGCTCGTTTGCCATATGGCGCTATCGGTATCAAGGTCTGGATTTATAAGGGTGATATCTTTGGTGATCGCAAAGCGCGCGAGGAGGCTACTCCAGCTCGCAATGACGCCACTGATCGCGCTCCTCGAGCGCCACGTAACCGCTAAATTGGTATGTTGTTTCCAAAAAAAGTAGCACACCGCAAGTGGCAAACAGGCCGCAAGAGTGAGGTCAAACGAAATCGTCCAGCCACTCGTGGTACCACCATTTCATTTGGTGAATTTGGCCTCCAGGCGACCACTCCATCACGTGTTCGCTCAAACCAAATCGAAGCCGCTCGTCGTGTTATCTCACGCACTCTTGGTAAGACTGGTCAAATCTACATCCGTATTTTCCCAGACCGACCAATTACGAAGAAGGCTGCTGAAGTACCGATGGGTAAAGGTAAGGGTGACCTTGACCACTACGTCTTTGAAGTAGAACCAGGACGCATCATCTTTGAAGTAAAAGGTGCGACGAGTGAAGAACTCGCACGCAAGGCGCTCCGTAAAGCAGTAAACAAGCTCCCATTAAAAGCCAAGGTAGTCGCGAAAGCGGACACTATCGCCAAGTAACCCTCATTGCATATGAAATACGAAGATATTGCAAAGAAAAGTGTGAACGAGCTCGAAGAGCTTGTGACCACCACTCGTGGCGAACTCCAGAGTGAACGCTTCAAAGATCGCTTTACCCGCAAGGCATCAATTATCAGACAGGCAAAGCTTACGATTGCTCGCGCGCTCACCGAATTGACCGCTCGCGCTAACCGTGGCGACCAGAAGTAATAGGATATGACAACAGATTCAACTACACAGAACGGTCGTGTCCTCAAAGGGACTGTCGTTTCTACGAAGATGAAGGATACTATTACGGTCGCTGTCGAGCGGTACGTGATGCATCCAAAGTACAAGAAGTTCATGCGCCGTACCAAGAAGTTTTTGGTACATGATGCTGGCAATACAGCGAAAGAAGGTGCGATTGTAGAAATCCGCGAAACTCGCCCAATGTCAAAGCGCAAGCGCTTCACCCTTTTAACCAAGTAATGAATTCACTATGATTCAGCCACAGACAATTGTTCGAATTACGGACAACTCGGGCGCCAAGGTCGGACGTGTGTTCAAGATTCTTGGTGGCTCAAAGAAGCGCTACGCT
>JBJOPW010000006.1:0-63331 GCA_046050355.1 Candidatus Parcubacteria bacterium | reverse complement strand
GTGTGATGCTCGGCGATATTCTTCGGTCATTACGAGAATTATACTGAAGTTATCGTCTGAAGACGAGGGAAATCACCCGCCCAAATTGAGGCCTTATATCACTTACTGAGACTTTCAAAACTGGCGAAGATACGCGAAGCATAAATTTGTTGATGTGAGACGTACTTTCTGTGCGATGAACGTCAACAAGTGCAATGCAACAAAGTAGATTTGTTAGTTTTGGAGGTCGATTAGTATGATTTGAGGCGCCGAGCCTTTTCGTGTGAACGAATTTTTTCAAGGGCCTTCGCTTCAATCTGACGAATACGTTCACGAGTTACCCCAAACTCCTTCCCTACTTCTTCAAGCGTATGGTACGTACCATCAAGGAGTCCATGCCGCATCTCGAGAATCTTCCGTTCTTTTTCAGAGAGGGTATCGAGGATTTCGGTAATCTGATCGGTCAAAATACTGTGTGACACCTCCTGATCAGGGGCGATGATTTTATCGTCAGCAATAAAGTCTGAGAGGCGTGAGTGATCATCTTCGTCACCAATCGGGAGTTCGAGCGAAATGGTATCCTGACTGATTTTTTCAATCTGGTAGATCTTTTCTACTTCTACCCCCATTTCGGTAGCAATTTCTTCTGGCATTGGGTCACGACCGAGGTCTTGCGAAAGGCGGCGCGCTACCTGCTTGTACTTGGCCATGGTTTCTACCATATGCACCGGAATACGGATGGTACGTGACTGGTCAGCCAGCGCACGGGTAATCGCCTGACGAATCCACCAAGTGGCGTAGGTCGAGAATTTGAAGCCTTTCGTGAAATCGAATTTATCCACCGCTTTAAACAGACCAAGATTACCTTCTTGGATAAGGTCGAGAAGCGTGAGGTCAGGGCTACGTCCGACATATTTCTTCGCAATTGAGACCACGAGGCGGAGGTTGGCTCGCGCGAGGAGATTACGCGCTTCTTCGTCTCCATCGACGATTCGCTTGGCGAGGGTACGCTCTTCGTTCGCTGAGAGAAGTGGGTACTGCCCAATTTCACGGAGATACATCTGGATGGAATCGTAGCTCGAATCATTACGACGAAAGGCATTTTTCTGCGCGAGCAACTCTTCAGATGGATCCGCTCCAAGCATGCCGCCACTTTTGAGCACATCAATACCGGCAATAGAAAATCGCTCGTAGAGTTCATCGAGGAACATAATGTCCTTTTCGATTTCGGGGAACGACCGGAGGAGCTCATCATACGTGACGTAGCCACGCTCACGACCACTCTTCATGAGTTCAGCCGCTTTGAGTTCAAGAATCTTTTCACTCTTGGTTGGCGCTTTGACGGGAAGTACTTTGACCGGAGCGACTTTTTTGACTACTACCTTTTTGGCAGCTACTTTTTTAGTGGCTGGCTTCTTCACATTTTTGGCTACGACTTTTTTGGCCGCTACTTTTTTTGCGGGTTTGGTGACTTTCTTGATTGGCTTTTTTGTGGCAACTTTTTTGGTTGATTTGACCACCTTCTTTTTTGGAGCGGCGACTTTTTTCTTAGTCATTGTTACTCCTTTCTTCACAGTTTTCTTTGTGGTTGGCTTGACGGCTTTTGCCGCTTTTTTCTTTGATGTATTGGCCTTTTTCGCTACTTTTTTGGCAGTTGCCATAGATGTGGACAACTATACAGAAAAATGGGAAATTGTCCAGTCCTTAGATTACGGTAATAAAAATGTCATCATTAAATGGGGGGCGTCGCAACATCGTCGTATGGTGCGCAATAGATTGGAGTAGAGCGGCCTCCTCCTCACCCGAGACCGTGCCCAGTCGGGCCCTGAGCTGCTGTATCGCCTCTTTCGCCACCAGGTCACGATACCGATTGAGCTTGTGAAGAATCTCGTCTCGTCGCACCTTCCCGGCGACTGACTCAAACTCTCGCTCGAGTGAGAAAGTCAATTTTGACACGAGCGACTGATCAACATTCCCGAGCACCTCATCATAGTCAGTATCGAGTATCTGCCGGAGACATCGCCTGATAACACCGGCTTCGTGCTCATCGACAATCTCAAGCGCAGCAACAAGGTATGCAAGGGCTTTCTCACGTTGATCACGAGTTTCGGCTGGCGCCATGGTTGGCGCTTCAGTTTTTTCAAATGATGGCACTGGCGCTTTAGTCTGTGTTTCAACAAGGCGTATCACCTCGAAGTGAATAGCGTCTTTGGTAGTACCGAGTGCTTCTGCGATCACTCCCTCAAAATGTTCCTGATCGATACGATTTGGGATGAGAGTGACAAACGGTATCACCTCTTCCCGCACTTTGAGCTTATACGCACGATCATCCGTGGTATCACGCCTGAGGTGCGCTAAGAGAAACTCAATAATATGCACCGACTCTTTGATAGCTGTTTTAAAACCAGCGAGATCCTTTTGCACCATATCGGCCGGATCGGCCCCCTCGGCAAACCGTGCGACTTTTACATCAAGGCCACGCCGAAGCATAATATCGGCCGACTTCTTCATCGCGTTGATCCCCGCCTTATCGGTATCAAGACCCAGGACCACATTGCGCGAGAGCCGTTCGAGCTGCTGCACATGCTGGATCGTAAGCGCGGTGCCCGACACTGCGACCGCCGTCGCATACCCACACTGGTGACTCATGACGACATCAAACTGCCCTTCGACCAAGAGCCAAAATGGCAGCTGCCGAATATGATGCTTCGCAAAATCATACCCGTAGAGCAAATCTGATTTGTGAAAAAGTTCGGTCTCGGGACTATTCACATACTTTGGCGCCTTATCGTCAGGATGGAGGATGCGCCCAGAAAACGCAACTACCTTCCCATTAGCATCCCGGAGCGGGAACATAATGCGGTCTCGAAAGACATCAAAGGGTTCTTTGCCTTCGTCCGCAGTCTTGGCGAGACCGGCCTTGATGATAAGAGTGTCAGGTTGTCCAATCGTGTTAAGGTGACTCCGCACCTCACGCCAGCCACCTGTTGGGGGTCCCGGAGCATAGCCGATACGCCACTTCTTAATCGTCTCTTTGCTGACTCCCCGCTTTTCGAGATAGGCTTTGGCTTCGGTGTTCTTTTCGAGTTCCGCTTCATAAAATGCCGTTGCTGCTTCCATAATGGTATACAGCGTATCGCGTTCAGTGCGGCGCTCGGGATTTTCGGGTACGAGTTCCACCCCGGCTTTTTGCGCCAGCGTCTTTAATGCCTCTTTGAACTCCACCCCATCAATCGCCTGCACAAACGAAAAGATGTCACCCCCTACCCCACAGCCAAAGCAGTGATACGTCCCGCGGTCTGGTGAGACATGAAATGACGGCGACTTCTCAAGATGGAAAGGGCAACGGCCTTTGAAGTGCTTTCCTGCCCTGTGGAGTTCGACGTATTGCCCAACAATATCGAGGATATTGAGACGGTCTTTGATTTGCTGTACTGAGTCACCCGAGGCCATAGCTAAAAAGTAGCCACAGTATACCTGATTCACCATATTTTGGTGAGCTATTGACTTTACCATATTGTATACTATAATTTGGCGGTCCTGATCAAGGAGAGCGCGAATGGAATTGCCGGACACACTCAAGTCACGTGTCTACACAGCGCTCAAACGGAAGCTTCTCGCCAGCGGTATGTCCGGGGACTCCAATGCTCAAGCATTGGTTGAAACCAGTACCATGCACAGAATCGCCGAGATCGAGCGCATGCTCGATGAAGGATCCGATTTGTGTGAAATGGTCGAGTTTACTCCGAAGGGTCTCGCTGAACTGGAGAGAGAGGTCATGCTCTTGGAGGTGAACGATCCTGAGCTGGCGGCCACCATCAAAGCCGTCCGGAAAGGAACGTTGGATGTTAAACAGATGGGCGCTGATATCATGCACGAATTCGAGGTCGACTTTCGAGGCTTCTGCAGTGGGCATGGAGTCACGAGCAGAACCGTTGAACTGCTCCTCGCCTATCGACAGGCAGAGGCAACACCCCAAACCTGATCCCGCACAGAGACTGGCGACCCCGCCCAGTCACACGGTGCGGGGTTTTGCTTTTTTATACTAACCACAAGAACCTATCCTTTAAATACTTCTATATATCGTAGTATTATTTGCCACTGCTTTTTGTCTTACAACTATAAATTCACACCCCGCACTATTTAAATACTACTATATATAGTAGTATTTAATTATGAAAAGAAGACCGTCTGATTTATCACCTGAAGACCAAGCATTTACTCGTAAGGTACTATTTGAGGCGGCCAACACTGCTAAAAACACCAAACAAATGAAAAAGTTCCTCGAAGGCCTCCTCACACCAAGCGAGCAGATTATGCTCGGGAGAAGGATCTGGATTTCTCGCATGATTCTTGAGAATAAGCGCTACGATGAGATTAGTGAGCGACTACATGTTGGACACGGCACTATTGCCGGTGTCGAGATGTGGCTGCGTGGACTACTCCCCGATTATGGTAAACACATCGATCGTGAATTAAAACGAACTACCCTTGAACGCCGCAAGCAAATTGCTCGCGATAATCCATTTGGCTTGACTGCCCTCAAAATGAAATACCCTCTCCATTTTCTTCTCTTTCCTTGGCCAAAAGGTTAATTCTAAATACTACGATATATAGTAGTATTTAAACTGCAACAAAACGGTCTCGCAATGAGACCGTTTTGTTGCAGTTTATTTATGTAAGATTATATGGGCAAATAACTTACTAGTCAGCTGAATTCTTCAATCCTTCTATCATCGTATGCTTACGACTACCCTTAAAGCCGGTACCGGCTGGAATCAGCTTACCAATGATCACGTTTTCCATGAGGCCGGCGAGATTGTCCTCACTTCCCTTCACGGCTGCATTGATGAGCACACGAGTAGTGTTCTGGAATGAGGCCGCTGAGAGGAAGCTCTTGCGTGAGAGAGATGTTTCAGTGATACCCAAAATAAGACGCTCCGCCTTAGCCACCTCTTTACCATCGGCTTTCAACTTAGCATTGGCATCGATAAAGATCCACTCTTCCACGACATCGCCAACTGTAAAGTGACTATCGCCGCCAGCCGTTACCTTTACTCGAGACATCATCTGCTTCACAATGAGTTCGATGTGCTTACGCGCAATCGTTACCCCTTGAAGTTCGTAGATGCGGCCGACTTCAGAAATGATGTATTCCTGTGCCACTTCCTGTCCACCAAATTTGAAGAGTTCAGGGAGGAGTGCTGAACCGTCCGTCATAATCTGACCAGCACGTACAGTATCACCCTTAGATACCGTTACTACACGACGGTAAGGTACCGAGTACTCGATGTTGTCCTTCTTCTTTGGTGCACCCTTGGCGCCCATGTCGGGAGCTACGACGATCACTGACTCGCGACCTTCACGACGGATATCCATGATGACACCCTCGCACTTTGAGACCACGGCCGGAATCTTTGGGGCACGCTTTTCGAAGACTTCTTCTACACGGGGAAGACCTGAGGTCACGTCTCCACCGGCAGACGCCGCTCCACCAGCATGCTTCGTGTTCATCGTGAGCTGGGTACCTGGTTCACCAATCGCTTGGGCTGCCACGGTACCTACCGCTTCTCCGATATCAACAATCTTGTTCGTGGTAAGGTCAATACCGTAACACTTCTGACAGACACCACGAAGGGTTTTACAGGTCATTGGTGAACGAACGATTACTTCGCTACAGGTAGATTCTTCAACCGCAATCGCATCAAGACGTGAGAGCAAGTGTCCCTTCGGGAAAATCACCGCCCCTTTGCTATCAACGGCATCCTCAGCGAGAATACGACCCTTGATCGCCTTACTAAAGGCAATCTCAATACCAGAAGCACTAATGCGACCAATATGGGTCCCCTCCTTCGTCTTACAATCCTCTTCGGTCACAATTGCATCCTGCGCTACCACAAAGAGACGGCGGGTCAAGTACCCGGCCTTCGCTGTCTGGAGCGCGGTGTCAGCCAACCCCTTACGAGAACCGTGGGTGGTGTTGAAGTATTCAAGTGGTGTCATACCTTCCTTCATTGAAGAAAGAATTGGGAACTCGAGGGTTTCACCTCGGGTGTTCACGATAAGACCCTTCATACCCGCCATCTGGGCAATCTGTCCGAGTGATCCTCGGGCTCCAGAGTCCCACATCTCAAAGGCTGAACCATTGTGATTGAGTGTTTCTGGCAAGAGTTTTTCAAGGCGAGTCTTCGCACGGTGCCAAATCTCCACAATCATACGACGACGTTCATCTCGTGAAATGAGACCATCGTTGTAGAAAGCGAACACTTTCTGCTCTTCAGCACGAGACTCTTCGATGATGTTCGCCTTCCCTGCTGGCACCTTTACTTCATCAATACCCCAAGTGGTGCCCGATACAGTAGCGTATTTGAAGCCGAGCTTCTTGAGCTTGTCAACTATTGGTGGCACCGCCTCTGGTCCACGTTCATCGATGATGTCAATAATGACCTTGAAGAGCATTTTTTGTGTTACTTGCGTATTCACAAATAAGTGGTCACTCGGAAGCACAGAGTTGAACAAGAGACGACCAACAGTAGTTTCGAAGATCTTGCCTTCAAATTGCTTGTATTTTTCGGTATCAGTTGCAAGCACTTTGACTTTGGCCCGGAAATCGATAATACCGTAGTCAAAGGCATTGATGGCATCGTTCGGTGATGAGAAGGCCTTGCCTTCACCGAGAGCACCTGGTACTTCTTTAGTCATCCAGTACGCACCAAGCGCGAGGTCAAGGAGCTTTTCTGATACTACCGGTTCACTTGAACCAGGCTTCAAGATGTTCTTGTTCGCTGAGATAATCTCACGCGCTTCCATCTGTGCCTCTTCTCCTAATGGTACGTGTACCGCCATCTGGTCACCGTCGAAGTCGGCGTTAAAAGCACGACAAACGAGGGGGTGCACCTGGATTGCGTTACCTTCAATCAAGACCGGTCGAAACGCCTGGATACCTTGACGGTGCAGCGTTGGTGCACGGTTAAGAAGTACGTGCTTATCTCGAATAATATTTTCAAGAATGGCCCATACTTCAGGCACCCCATCTTCAATCAAGCGACCGGCTCCTCGAATGTTGTACGCGAGTTCCTGCTTGAGGAGTTCGGCAATCACAAACGGACGGAAGAGTTCAAGGGCCATATGCTTCGGGAGACCACATTGATCAAGCGCCAAATCTGGACCAATCACAATTACCGAACGTCCTGAGTAGTCTACACGCTTACCAAGAAGGTTCTGGCGGAAGTATCCCTGCTTACTCTTGAGGTAATCTGAGAGAGACTTCAGTGGTCGGCGCTGTGCCTGTCCGAGCGCTGAGTAAGCGGCGTTACCGTGACGAATCGAATTGTCAATCAGGGCATCAACTGCTTCTTGCAAGATACGCTTTTCGTTACGCAAGATCACGTCTGGCGCCATAATATCGATAAGCTTCTTAAGACGGTTGTTTCGGTTGATTACACGGCGATAGAGGTCGTTAAGATCAGATGAAGCATGGCGACCACCCTCGAGCGCTACCATCGGACGAATTGCTGGTGGGATCACCGGGATACGAGTGAGGAACATCCACTCCGGCTTTACTCCAGCATGAATCATTCCCTTCACGAGTGAGAGTCGCTTATCGAGCTTCGCTCGCTCCATCGCGCCTGCCTTTTCGCGTTCGCCTTCGAGCTGAGCCTGGAGCTTGTTAAGATCGAGGTTCTTGAAGAGTTCGTAGATTGATTCAGCACCAATCTTCGCCTCAAAGAGCGTTGAGTACTTAATTGAGAACTTATGGAAGGTGGTTTCATCGAGCACAGACCCAGCAGCAATGCCTTCAATTTCACGTTTCATGTCTTCCATGCGAGTCTTGAGAGCCTCACGAGCGTCTTCATTCTGAAGTTCCTTGTACTTGGCTTTGAACTCAGTATCAAGTTCCTTTAAGAGACGTGAGCGTTCGTCTTCACGTACCTTGGTCACAATATACCCCGCAAAGTAAATTACTTTTTCGATAGCTGAGGCAGTGATACCAGTGAGGAGCGCAATGCGACTTGGCACACCGCGGAGGAACCAGATGTGAGACACTGGTACGCAGAGATCGATGTGGCCCATGCGCTCACGACGCACAATGGCGCGAGTGATTTCTACGCCACACTTCTCACAGACAATTCCCTTGTAGCGGATACCACGATACTTCTTACAACTACACTCGTAGTCCTCTACTGGTCCAAAGATACGCTCGTCAAAAAGACCATGCTTTTCTGGGCGTTGAGTTCGGTAGTTAATCGTTTCCGGTTTGGTTACCTCGCCGTATGACCATTCAAGAATAGTTTCCGGTGAGGCGAGTTTGAGACCAATCTCCGTGAACTGGTTTGGCGTCAAAGCCGGCTTCTTAGGTGAAAATGTAGACATATTCTAGCGAAGATTAATTGGTCTCATAAATTGATTCGTCTCGACTACGTCGTGGACGCGGCTCTCCTTCTTCTTTCTCAAGGCGAACATCAAGTGATAATCCGCGAAGCTGGTTCACAAGCACATTAAAGGCAGCTGGTGTGTGTGGATGTGGAATCTTTTCACCGCGCACAATCGCATCGAAAGCGGCTGAACGACCAACGATGTCGTCGGACTTGATCGTGAGCATTTCGCGGAGGGTATGAGCAGCCCCATAACCGAGGAGCGCCCAGACTTCCATTTCTCCGAAGCGCTGACCACCGATCTGCGCCTTACCACCAAGCGGCTGCTGGGTAATGAGCGAGTACGGCCCAATCGATCGCATGTGGATCTTGTCTTCCACCATGTGGTGGAGCTTCAAGATATACATGATACCGACGGCAGTCTTCTGAGCGAACTTGTCACCAGTACGACCATCGCGGAGTTGGATTTTGCCGTCTTCTGGGAAGCCAGCCGCCTTCAGTTCTGCCTTCACATGGTTTTCATTTGCTCCCGCAAATGGTGGTACCACTGCTTGATAACCGAGTGCTCCCGCCGCCATACCGAGGTGAAGCTCGAGAATCTGACCAAGGTTCATACGAGACGGTACACCCAGTGGCGTGAGGAGGATGTCGATTGGTCGACCATCTTCGGTGTATGGCATATCTTCTTCTGGCAAGATGCGAGAAATAACACCCTTGTTACCGTGACGACCGGCGAGCTTGTCTCCCACTGATACATTACGTACCTGAGCGACTGTCACGTGGATGCGCTTGATAACACCACTTTCGAGCTGGTCACCATTCTCGCGAGAGAATACTTTGACCCCAATCACCCGACCACGCTTTCCAGCTTCAAGACGCAGTGAGGTGTCCTTCACATCCTTAGCTTTTTCACCAAAGATACTGCGGAGGAGTCGTTCTTCTGGTGTGAGCTGAGTTTCACCTTTTGGTGTTACTTTACCAACGAGGATATCACCGGGACGGACTTCGGCACCGATACGGATGATACCGTTCTCATCGAGATTGCGGAGTTTCATCTCAGATACATTTGGAATATCAGGTGTGGTCACTTCTGGTCCAAGCTTGGTATCACGGACAGATACCTCAAGTTCATCGAGGTGGATACTGGCAAACTTACTGTTCTTTACGAGCCGTTCTGAGATCACAATCGCGTCTTCGTAGTTTGCACCGTTCCATGACATGAAAGCCACGAGGGCATTCTGTCCGACTGCGAGCTGACCATGGTCTGTCGAAGTAGTATCAGCGAGGAGATCGCCGCGTTTAACCTTATCACCGAGGGTCACGGCTGGACGGTGGTAAAAAGCCGAGAAGTCGTTGGTACGTTGGAGGGTGGTGAGCTGGTATTCTTTCTTCTTTCCGTCTTTGTTCTTTACGACGATGTGATTCGCATCACATTCAATAACTTCACCGGCTTCATCTGCATAGATAACTCGTCCACTATCACGAGCCGCTACTCCTTCAACACCAGTCGCCACAATCGGCGCTTCAGTGATAAGACACGGAGTCGCCTGCTTCTGCATGTTAGAACCCATGAGGGTACGGTTGGCGTCGTCGTGGTTCAAAAACGGAATCATTGACGTTGCAATTGAGAAGCCTTGGTTGGTGGCCACATCCATGTATTCTACGTCTTCACGCTTTACTGAAAGCGCGTCACCACGCTTACGCGCATCAACGAACTTTTCTTTGATCTTGCCGTCCTTATCGAGTTCGATAGCAGCGTGGGCAATCGTGTACTTCTCTTCTTCGTGAGCGTTCATGTAGGCAACTTCACCGGTGACACGACCCTTTTCTACCTTCACGTATGGGGTTTCGATAATACCAAAGCGGTTGACCTTGGCGTACATTGAAAGACGCAAGATAAGACCGATGTTTGGACCTTCTGGAGTATGAATTGGACAAAGGCGACCGTAGTGTGAGGTGTGCACGTCACGTACTTCAAAGCCGGCTCGTTCACGGGTAAGACCGCCCGGACCAAGCGCTGAGAGCGTACGGAGGTGCTCGATTTCAGCGAGGTTGTTCTGCTGCTGACTGAACTGTGAGAGCTGGTTCGTACTGAAGAACTCCTTAATAGCAGCCTGGAGTGGGCGCGGATTGAGGATCTGCATCGGAAGTGAGGTTTCGGCCTCAATTGTTGACATACGATCCTGAATGTTTCGCTTCATGCGAGTCATACCCACACGGACACGCTGTTGGAGCATTTCACCGAAATAACGCACGCGACGGAAACCGAGGTGATCGATATCGTCAGGCATAGCCAGTGGATCATGATTCATCTCAATGATGTTCTTCAAGATCAGCTTCATATCTTCGATAGACACAGTACGTACTGCAGTGGCCTTGGCATCAGTCGGGAGACCATAGCGTTCGTTGAAGTGGTGGCGACCAATTTCAGAAAGGTCGTAGCGTTCTGGCGCAAAGAGTGAGCGGACGAATTCGCGAGCGTTCTCGACAGTCGCAAGGTCACCATCGCGGAGACGCTTGTAGATTTCGATGAACGAATCATCAGTGGTCTTGGCACTATCCTTGGCGATGGTAGCCTTCATATACTCTTCACCGCGCGGAACTCCCTTCATGAGGTCAATCATGTCTTTGTCTTTTTCAAGACCAAGGACGCGAAGGAGTGAAGAAATTGGGAACTTCTTCTTGCGATCGATTTTGACGTAAATCACACCGTCAGCATCTGATTCGATTTCTACCCAAGCACCACGGGCTGGGATGATCTTCGCCCCAAAGAGGGTGCGTCCCTTTACTTCGTTGGCGGTAAAGAAAATACCGTAACTACGGGCAAGCTGTGGCACGATAACACGCTCTACACCATTGATGATGAAGGTTCCATTTTCGGTCATGACCGGCATATCAGCGAGGAACATCTCTTGATCCTTTTCTGATTCAAAAGTCTTGTTCTTCAAAATCACCTGAGCCCGGAGTGGTGCGTCGTAGGTGAGCTTGTTTTCCTTGGCGTACTCAGGAGTACACTTAGCTTCACCCAATTCGTACTTCTTGAAGCGGAGTTCAAACTTCTTTTCTGAGTAGTCGGTGATTGGTGAGAATTCGGTAAAAATCTCCTTAAGGGCTGTTTCGACAAACCACTTAAACGAATCCCGTTGTGGTTCGATGAGGTCCGGCACTTCAATCATTGGCGCTGGTGAGATGGCAAAGGTCTTTTGCTCCATCGCACCCACTGAGGCGTAGTCTTCGTACTTTAACTTCATAAGGTTATTAAACTTATATTGCCCCCCAGAGTCCACCAACTAACCCCATCTTCTTTGTTGTCTTCGTCGATGTAACGTTCAACGTACAATGAGTACGCCTCACGTTGCCTCTCCTCGACGCCTCGAATCTGAAGTCATTTGCTGGGCTCTACCACACACAAAAAGGCACAGTGGCTGTGCTTTTTTATGGATGTTAGAGGTGCACTTGTAAAATTGTCATTACGACTGTGATTTACCTCCGCGACCTCTCTCAATCAGAACTCACCCGAGATTGCGTTTGTGGGGGTATTATACGGATTTCTCTGATTTTTGCAAGCTACCTCGGTTAAGATTCTTTATTAGTATAAGGCCTGTTTTTTAGATGCTCACCTGCCAACATAATCCCAAAACCCAATACCAATAAAAGAACACTCAATATTGTAGATATTTTTACATTAAAAGCGTCTTTTTCTTTGGTTCTTGCTTGAGAATCAGCATATGAAAGTAAGCGATCGGAATCTAATGTGCCAATCGCAAGCATATCTATCTTAGTCTCAATTCTTTCAAGTACACGTTGTTGCTCAGCATTTTGGTAATAGATATTAGATGTAATTTGTAAATAAAAGCCAGCAAAAATCATTATTATTGGAATAATTTTAATGACCAAGAGATTTTTCATAGACACTTAGAGGTTGAGACTACTTCAGACCAGCGCGCCACTTCTCTATCTCAGCATGATTGCCGTTAAGAAGAACCTCGGGAACGGGGTGTTTTTTCTTTTTGTATGTAAGCACCTCAGGTCGGGTGTAGGTCACCCCACTCGTTGCCCGTTCGTCTTCGAGTGATTCAAAGGTACCAAGTACACCCGGAATCTGGCGCGAGACACTATCGATGATGGTGAGTGCGGGCAGTTCGCCACCGGTCAGCACGTAGTCGCCGACTGACACCTCCTCAGCGTCGAGGATATCCTTCACCCGTGCATCAATCCCTTCGTAGCGCCCAGAGATGAGGACGAGGTGGTCGTAGTTGCGAGCCCAGGACTTCGCCAGTTCGTTCGTAAAGACTGTCCCCCGCGGCGACATGATGAGGGTCTTCACCTTTCCCTTCTTCAGGCTTGCTGTCTTCTTCCCGACTGCCTTCTCCCACGCTTTAAGGATTGGCTCTGCGAGCATAACCATACCCGGGCCACCGCCATAGGGTCGTTCATCAACTTTCTTGTGTTTATCAGTCGCAAAGTCGCGAGGGTTGTAGTACGAGACATCAATCTGCTTCCCCTTCACCTTGGCACCCTTCCCTTTCTCGGCTTTTTGGGCACGGCCAAGCACACTCGCGTTCGTGTACGCCGCACAAACCTCTGGGAAAATTGTAATAACGTGAAATTGCATATCAACTATGTAAGCGTTTATGCCATATGATGAATAGTTTTCCTAATTTATTTACATGATCAAAACTTCGAAATGCTGGATAAAGAGCCGGGCAACCACCATGACGGACGTTTGGCTCTGTTGTTGATAATACTTTTTCTGTACGTAGTGTTTGTAAAAATCTGTGTGAAAACCCCTCTCCATTAGTAACTATTGGTTCGCCTCCACAGGCTATGGGAACAATTTTACGTGTCAGCGCCCAAAAACCAAACGGAGCGCGAGCGCACTGCTCTAATTGAGTTAAACCTCGCTCATCACCATGATCTTTCGAGACTAAACGTTCCATTTGCTCCAATTGCTGTGATGTTTCAGTCATATCATATGTAGCAACACGAAAAACATTTAGTAGGGTGTCAAAGTTGTCTAAAAGTACTGCTGTAGGGGTATTTAGATCAAGTGATGACATGGCCGTTGATTGCTTATCAGGCATTGAGGCAAAGTTTCTCCACCTATCAAACCGATTTTGACCTAATAAATAATAACTGGCAATCGCTAATGTGCCAGCAGATGTAAGTAAGTTTTTTAAGAGTACATCGTGACTAGAATCCTCTGTCTCCGTACCGGCAATAATCAATTTTGGTACATTGGGGAAACTTTCTTTTACTTTTAAATATCTATTGGTCTTTGCACTCGTTAATGATGCAAGTGGGAATTCTGATTGCTCACCCGTGTCTCTGAAAAAAGTCTCAATTGAAACCTGGTTTTTAAAAAAGTTTAGGGTTGTTTCACTATAAGAATCATTTTGTATTTCAGTAAAATATGCTTCATGTAATGCAGAGATGCCGTACTCGCCTTGCATTGCCTCAGACCAATTTTTTGGATTTTTACTGTAAGACTCAGTCATACGAAAATCCTAACACATGAATACCAATCTGACGAAGAAATTGATAGCCTTCATACTTCATTTAAATGAAGTATTGGCGTATTGGTTAGGTGAACAATTCAGCACGTAATTTCATCCAAATCTTCCCGAGTTGATTTTCGCCACTACCATCAGCGCCTGTGCCCCAGTAATAGTCGGTGTCATATACCTTAAGTAACTCACGCTTACCGGTGGCAGCGAGGACAGCCTGTACGTCCGCATGCTGTTCGAGCTTTAGACGACATAAACACTCCATCAGTACATATTTATCATAACCTTCAGCCTGAAGAGATGGGTTACTTTTGTACTTTTGCCCAGCACGCCAGGCATCCATCGGGCTGCGGGCGGCGAGCACTTCATCTCGTTCGGGACCTAGTTTGATACGGAGGGCTTGATAGCCATGCTCAACAGTTTTGCAGACTATACCATCAACGATTATCTCATGCGCAGAAAATGGCGAGAGGTCATTAAAACGGGTTTCAACGAAGTTTATTGGTGCTGTGTCTTTTGGATTACAATCTGCACCTAAGAAGAGATGGTCGGTGTTTGCCATATTGAAAAGCGTAGCACAAAAACAGGCGGAACCGAAGGTTCCGCCTGTTTTTGTTTACGTACCAACTCTAAATCTAAGAGACTGAGTAAAGTTCGAGGCGGACAAGAAAAAAGACGCGAGATGTACGAGTTTGTACTTTGAGCGTCTTTTTTCGTAGTCCAACAAAGAAATTTGCCAGTATATTAGATTTTTAGGTCATCAATGGCTTCGTCGAGACTCTTAGTGCTGCTTGATACTATCCCTTCATCTTCCATCGCTTCACTCATTTCGCGGGTCATCCCCTTGCCTCCCTCTGGTTCATTAATCTTGAGGTTTACGCGAGCATCGTGCTTCATCCCGACCACTCGGAGGAGTGTACGGATGGCCTTGGCGGTATTGCCCGAGCGACCAATAATCTTACCCATATCGTCAGCGTGAACATCAAGCGTCAAAAGTACACCCATCTCATCAACCGTACGGTTGATATGGACTGAACCTGGATTATCGACCAATGCCTTGACTACCGTTTCTAGAAATTGCTGATCTTCGTGCATATCGTATTCGTATACTATCGTGTAAATGTCACGTGTGCGCGGAGGTAATCAAGCGACACAGTAGACGTATATATATGGTACGGGGGTATCGTAGGTACGTCAACAGCCCGTCTTGAACAAATCAAGGACGGGCTGTATGAAAAATAAGGAGTTTCTGTGACTTACTCGGCCTTTGCTTCTTCGGCTGGAGTCTCAGCTGGTGCTTCCGCAGAAGTTTCTGCTTCTGGCGCTGGAGCGGCAGCTGCTTCTTCTTCAGCCTTCTTGGCAGCTTCGGCAGCTGCTTTGGCGTCAGCTTCGGCCTTAAGCTTCGCTTCGTCGATGATTGGTGACTTCTTTGGCAGTGCATTCTTCTTCTTGCCTTCAACAATCTTCTCGGTGACAAGCATGTTGTACACGGTCACTGATGGCTGAACACCATTTGCAAGCCAGTGCTTGGCTTTATCACCATTAATAGAAATACGGCCGAGCTTTGGGTCATATGAGCCAAGAAGGTCGACAGTTTTATTACTTTTTACGCTCGTACGCTTATCAACCACTACGATACGGTAGCTTGGGTTGTTTTTGCGGCCTACACGCTTTAAACGCATCATTAACATAGTGGCGAAAGAGTAGCAGATATGATTGATTTGGTCAATAGACCATTGCCTGCTATACTCGACCTCAATGGAATCTGTATACGAAGGCGTACTGATGGTACGCGGTAAAGGGACTGGTTTTATAAAGTTACCGGACCACGACGAAGATATCGTTATTGAACGCGAATCCCTTGGTTTTGGCCTTGATGGCGACATTGTCGAAATCAGCCTCAAAAAGAAGGTTCCTGGTAAACGTCAGGAGGGCAAGGTAGTCCGCGTCATTACCCGCACCTGGCAAGAACTCATCGGAACCGTCAAAGAACGTGAGGTCGAAGGCAAAAAGCAGTACTACTTTGCCCCAGACAATCACCGTATCCACGTGCGACCCGTCCTCCCAACCGCCACTGTGAACGATCTCGGCATGAAGGTAGCAATTGAGATCGCAAGCTGGACGAGCGAACATACCGACCCTATTGGTACCATCACTGAAACCCTCGGACGTGCCGGCGACCACGAGACTGAAATGCAGGCGATTATCCGCAGCGGCGGCTTTTCAAAGGCCTTCCCCGAAGTAGTCCAAAAAGAAGCCCATGGCCTCTACGAACGCCAGGCCGAGATTTTTGCGGAGGCACTCAAGGACCCGAAGCGGCGGGATATGCGTAGCGTGACCACCATGACGATTGACCCACACGACGCTAAAGACTTTGACGATGCGCTTTCACTCCAAACGCTTCCTAATGGTAACTACGAAATTGGTATCCATATTGCGGACGTCTCACATTACGTCACTAAAGGCAGTCTCCTCGACCAAGAAGCCAAAGAGCGTGGGACATCAGTCTATCTCGTTGACCGCGTGATTCCGATGTTGCCAGAGGTTCTCAGTAACGATCTTTGTTCACTCCGTCCTCACGAAGACCGTCTCGCCTTCTCGGCCGTCTTTGAAATGACCAAAGATGCACGTGTAGTCGGTGAATGGTACGGGCAGACCGTCATCAATAGTGACCGCCGTTATGCCTACGAAGATGCACAGACTACCCTTGATACCGGGAGTGGCGACTACCTCGCTGAACTCTTGATCATGATGGATCTTGGTCGCATCCTCCGTAAGCGCCGCTACAGTAACGGCGCCATCGCCTTTGAGCAACCGGAAGTGAAATTTGAACTCGATGAACGTGGTAAGCCGATTCGGGCATTTAAGAAGACTCGCACTGAGACCATGATGATGATTGAGGATTTTATGTTGCTTGCGAACGAACGGGTCGCGGAACATATCTACAACCTCGCCGAAAAGCGTGGGCGCGACCATGCCTTCATTTATCGTATCCATGACCTGCCAAATCCCGATAAGATCGAAGAACTCTCACTTTTCTTGCGCGTGCTTGGGTACGAGTTTGAAGTCCATAAAGGTATCGTAAAAGCGACTGATATCAATAAGCTCCTCAAGGAGGTGACCGGCACACCAGAAGAAAACCTCATTAAGACGGCAACGATTCGCTCAATGGCCAAGGCAGTCTACTCAACGAAGAACATCGGGCACTTTGGTCTCGCGTTTAAGTTCTACACCCACTTCACGTCCCCGATTCGCCGCTACCCTGACCTCCTCGCCCACCGCCTCTTGCGCCTCCATCTCGACAACCAGCCAATTGCCGCCGGTGAAGTCAGTGCGTATGAAGCCGTCAGCATCCAATCTTCAAAACGTGAAATGGAAGCTGTCTCGGCCGAACGTGACTCAATTAAGTTCAAGCAGGTAGAGTTCATGATGAACAATGTCGGTAAGGAATTTGATGCGGTCATCACCGGCACTGCCGACTGGGGTATCTATGTCCAGGAACAAGAAGCGCTCTGTGAGGGTATGGTTCGTCTCGCGACTATCAAGTCTGACTACTTTGAGCATGAAGCGAGTAAGTACCAAATCAAAGGCCAAAAGACCAGCAAAGTCTATCGCCTCGGTGATACAGTGCGAGTGAAGCTTACGCGCGCAGATGCCGAAGAACGTCAACTCGACTTTGAGTTAGTCACCAAATAATAAGAAAGGACGCCAGAAAGGCGTCCTTTCTTATTTTCCTCGCTTATGGTAGTGTGTCGCCAGCTAGCAGTGCTGGAAAGGAGGTGTGTGGTGTTTGAGCTGAAATTCATAATTAGTGCCAAGACAATTAATCGTCGAATCGACCTTCTCGAAGAGGCCGAAAAGCGCCTCCGCCAACAATTTCCCACAATAATTGTTGACGTATCGCGTTGGGGATTCGATGCTCACCCGATTGAAAACGAGTTTCTGGTATCGGTTAACTACCGCACCAGCGACCCCCACAAACTGCGGGTGTTTGTGACAAATACTCTCCGCCATAGAGCAGTCAACCTCACGAACTTGGTAACGAAAAAGCGGTATCCCCTTAACCGCGAACAAAGACGAGTGAGGCAGAACAAACGCCGGTAGAACAAACTGACTCTCGTCATATGTTCTACCGGCAATTGCTTTACACCCGATACTCTATGTTGCACCGGTCATCGCCAAGGTTGCACCATATACTTTTGCCGTATACTCACTACCATGAATCTTATAGTTTGGACGCCACTCCTCAAGCATTGCTGCCTTTGTCATACCAAAATAGACATCATAGCCAGTTGGAATATCGACGCCATCAAACATATCAATTAACTCAGTGGCTCTTGGATACAACAACACAAAATTTTTAATAATCTTCTCCAAATTACCCATACCACTGTTATAGGCACCGATGAGTACCGGTCCAAAAAAGTATTTTTGCATCGCTGGCTCATCCCCATTGAAATGATTGGTAGTTATAAGACCTAATTCATTTCGGCACTGCTCTGAAATATACCGACAAGACTGTACAACCAGTCGAGCCGCAACTTTGATCTGATCAATTACATTGGTTGGATCCTCATCTGGTAATGCAAGCGTATTCCAGGTCTCAGGCATCAACTGCATAAGTCCGAACGCCCCTACTTCACTCACTCGCACCTCATCATAACGCGACTCCACAAACGCTAGTCCATACAGGTTATCCATTACTTCCTGACGAAGAACATTATTTGGTATTGCACTAATATCAAAATATTTATCAAGAAGGGTCTTTAATTTTTCTGGGTTCTCCATTATCTGTAGTTCAGATACATATGCAGCAGCAAATTGATCACGTTCGGCATAAAAATGTCCACTGTTAGTTTTCATCCGCTCTACGTCACCAGCTATTTCTTCACCAACCAGGTCGTTACTTGCAGTTTCTGTGTGTGGTTCTTTATTACTATCGTGACCTATTTCCCTTTCTTTATCAGCTAGACTAAATCCTGCTACTGCAACACTCGCCAATCCACCTATCATCAGAAAACGGCGTTTCTGATCAACTGGAGTCCTGTCGTCAAGGTCGGTAGATTTACGAAATTTTTCAAACATAATTATTTTGCTACCGCAACCGCTTCATCAAACTTCACCGAAAGAAGCTTCGATACCCCATCACTCCCCATAGTGACTCCGTAGAGGATGCCGGCCCGACTCATCGTCTCGCGATTATGGGTGATCAAAATCAGTTGTGACTTCTCAGCCAAGGCACTGATCATGTCCCCATAGCGGCGACTATTAGCCTCGTCGAGCGCGGCGTCAGTTTCGTCAAGAATAATAAAGAGCGGTGGATTAATCTGACTCATCGCAAAAATGAGTGCGATGGAGGTGAGTGCTCGCTCACCACCCGAGAGCATCTCAAGCCCTTTCACCCGCTTGTTCGGGAGACTGATTGATAACTCTACCCCTTCGGCAGTCTCTTCACCCTCTTCTTCTACCTCTTCCCCGTCTTCAGTGACCCGTTTGATTTTTGGCTTCACCCGAGTAAGCCCGGCACTCCCACCACCAAACATCAGTACAAAGAACCGATTAAACTCAGTCGCAATCTTTTCGATACCCGCTACAAAGCGCTCGTGAAGCTGGCCATTGAGCTCAGTGATAAGCCCTTCAAGATTGGTGACCGACGTTGATAGGTCAGTGATTTCACGCTCGAGGAATTGATCGCGCTCAACCGCTTTGTTGTATTCGTCGACCACATCTTCGGTGGCTCCTTGTCCTAGTTCCTCAAGACGAATCTTGAGTTTTTCAAGTTCACGGCGACGTTCGCGCTGCAGTGAGCGGTCTTCAGACACAATCACTTCGTTTGAAACCGCTACGCCATTTTCGACAATCTCGTGATTAAAATAATGAGCTGCAGCACTTTTGATAAGCGCCACCGCCTCCTGTAACTCTCGTTTAAATTCTTCACGATCACGATTAATCACCTCGCGTTCGCGATCAATTTGTTCGATTTCGGTTTCGACCTTGCGGACTTCCCCTACCAACTCAAACACAGCTCGTTCTGCCTGACGACTCTCAACCGCCTCAGTCTCAATCGCTTGTTTCAGATGATTGTAGTGTACTTCTGCCCCCTTCTCTACCGAGAGCGCGGCTTCATAGTCACTTGTCAAGGTAGCATGTTTGGCTTCAATGTCTTTGAGTTCCACTTCGAGTTCTGCAGTATCGGAAAATGCCGTTGGTTCGGTGCGTTTCAAAAAAGCGCGGAGACTATGGACGAGGTCTTGGAGCGCACGACGCAGTGTCGCCTCGTCTCCACGGGCAAGGGCTTTTTCGGTTTCTTGTTCTACAGCTTGTACAAGCTCCTCAAGCGCTTCAGCGCTAATCACCTGCTTTGCTACTGATGTTTCCACCTTCGTGGCCGCTGCAATTCGTCGCTTGATATACGTCACCTCACCTTCGACGGCACCTAAGGCCCGCAGGAGATCGGCCCGCACCTTACGAGCACTCGCCAGTGCTTCTTCGGCCTCAATCACCGCACTGGTATCTTTGGCAGCTTCGGCATTACGGAGAAAGGTCTTTGCAGCAACTAACTTCTCCTGGAGTAGAGTCAGTTGTTTGGTCGGCTCACGGCGTGCAAGGTCAAGCCGATCAGCATGATGGGCCAAGTACACATCCTCACGCTTGAGATAGGTCGCATACAGCGACTTCAGTTCAGTTTGGACCGCCAAAGATTTTTCGACCCGCTCTACCTGCTTTTTGAGATACTTGAGATGTGGTGCTAGCTCGCGACGTAGTGACTCAACCTGCAGGATATTCTCTTTGGTTTTCTCTAATTTCTTTTCTGCTTCGGTTTTTTTGTATTGATAAACCTTAAGCCCAAGCGCATCTTCAATCATCTCGCGACGTTCTTTGCCCGAAGCCGAAAGAATACGGTCGGCTTCACCTTGCGAAATAATGTGATGTCCGGTAGAACCGATGTTGGCGGCAGCGAGGAGCTCCTGTACATCTTTGAGGCGGACTTGGGAGTCGTTGATGAGGTACTCGTTTTGACCATCACGATGCACAATACGTTCAATTTTTATAGTATCAAAATCGAGCGCAAAAACTCGTTTGGTATTATCAAGTTCAACCACGACCGAAGCCCGGTTCCCGCGCGAAACTCCTTCACTTCCACCCCAAATAAGATCTTCACCTTTTTTTCCACGAAGTGACTTGACCGACTGCTCACCAAGCACAAACCGAAACGACTCAGCCACGTTACTCTTGCCCGAACCATTTGGCCCGACAATGGCAGTGATCGGCGCCGAAAATTCGAGCTCGCTTTTTTTTGCAAATGACTTAAAGCCATTAATCGTTAGTTCCTTGAGATACATAACAACCTGTTACCACTGTGCCGCGCCACTGGCATACACTGCATACACGGCTGTTGGTGGTGTGGCAGCTGGACAACTTCCTCCTTGTCCCGGACAGCGAGCATAATCATCGCTGTAACTAGTCACCATTTTTTGCTCTATCGCATTGGAGAGGAGCTTGTAACTAACGCCGTCAGACTGGTAATAGTAACCGATTCCTAGCTCGTTCTCTCTGGTTGGATCAGTAGGTAGCTGTGCGATAAAATCAGGCATCAAACCAGCGATATACATATCGCAGGTTACCGCATTTGGGAAGGATCCGGTCGGGCCTGGCCCAGTCCAAACCCCAGCTCCGGCACTACACCCCGATGGTGGGTAGTTTCCATATTGAGCTTTATAGAGCTCTATCGCTAGTTGCATTTCTTTTAGCGCTGATTTCCGTACATCATCACGAGCTCCTGCCCGCGCTCCACCAAAATTCGCATACACAATGCTTGATAAAATACCAATGACTGAGACTACTACCATCAATTCAACCAGCGTAAATCCAAAGTGGGCAGAAAATTTTTGCATATACTATTTATAAACAGATTATAGCAGTTGTATCCTGCACACAGTTAGTATTACTGTTGAGACAAGAAGCAGATATTTTTGGTAAAAAACCACCCCAAACGCCATACGAATTATTAAACGGTGCTTGGGCTGCATTACACGAGGCCGGCAGACCATTTCCTGCCTGAATAGTTCGTCCACACCAACCAATCACTTCACGGTCGGTAGAACCACTCACGAGAGACCCGCTCACGTTCCCTACCCGGATATCACAACTCTTAAAAGCGTGATCATGAGTAATAATCTCTGTCTCAACCGTTCGTAAGGCCATGAGTTTATAGACACTGCCGGTGCTATCAACGGCATACGAATAACCTGGATTACTACCTCGTCGTGGATCTGTCGGTAGGCGCTGTATATACGTTGGCGATAATCCATTAATATACGTTGCTGATTCAGACTCACTCGAGAAACCATCACTGTTGCTATCAGTCCCCATGGTTGGATAGCGTCCGTTCTCTTGTTTATACTGAGCCAGTGCCGCTTGTATGATACGCAAATCATTCTGTCGTTCTGTATCTCGAGCTTTGGCGTTTCCACCACCAACATTAGCGTATATAATTGAAGCCAAAATACCAATAATGGTAATCGCCACCATCAGTTCAATTAATGAAAAACCATTCTGGTTCGATCGACTCATGTCAAGTAAGTGTACCACGTCGCAAAAGTTCATAGTCACACTTGCCATTCCTGCCGTGTGGACACAACACTGGCGATGCGTCTTTGCTCGATTAGGACAGTTCCCAGCCTTTGGCGGCAATGCCACGTTCGGCGGCTTGCTGTTCAGCTTCTTGTTTGGAGCGTCCCTTTCCTTCTGCTACCAACTCATGTCGCAGGTATACCCCAATAGTAAAAATGCGGTCATGGTCTGGACCTTCTTGTCCAAGGAGGTTATAGGTCGGGGTAATCGACGCGTATTCTTGTGCTAATTCTTGAAACCGGCTTTTTGGATCTTGCCAGAGGCGTCTGCGGACAATCTCATCAGTTTTAGGAAATAAGTGTTTGGCCACAAATGCTTTTGCCACTTCGTATCCCTGATCGAGATACATTGCGCCAATAAATGCCTCAAAGACATTGGCGAGGATGTACTGCCGTGCTCGCCCTTCGTCTTTAGCTTCACCCTTGGACATGAGGAGATACTTATTTACGCCAAGTTTCTCTGAAGCAGCCGAAAGAGATATCGTGTTCACAAGCGCTGCTCGGATAGCCGTTAATTCACCTTCCGGTTTGTCGCCATAGGTACGGAAAAGATAGTCGGTCACAATGAGTTCGAGTACGGCATCCCCTAAAAATTCGAGCCGTTCGTTGTGGTCTTGTTGTGCCTCGCGGTGTTCATTGAGATATGAGCGATGAGTGATAGCAGTAAGAAGGAGTAAAGAATCAGTAAAGGTCACGTCGAGGATTTTCTCGAGTGCTTGTAGATCATCCGTAATGTTTCGTGTTTCCATAAATGAGTATCTTCTAATATAGCGTATCCTGTGGTTTTTGAAAAACGAGCACTCTTTTGCAACATGAGAACTTGATTAATGACCTCAGAGACGAGGCGTCGAGGACTGAGACCCTGAGGTGTATGTTGGTATACATTGAATGGTTGAAGGACGATGACAACAAAGTCTATGGGGTTAGAAAATCAAGTTCTAGCGTGAGCGGCGGCCGACGAGCATGGTGACTGCTTTGGTCACAATCGGCAAAATATCTTCGTAAAAATTAAGATCGAGAATATCCGCCACCTTAAACCAGCGACCATCATCAAGACCACCTTTCTGCTCGAGCACAATCTCAGTATATGGCGAAGCAGCGAGGAAGTAGTTCACCTGCTTGCGCACCTTACCCTTCTCTGGGTGACTGGCCACATATTCATTCATACCGAGCGGTGACTCTATTGTCACATCAAGTCCTAGTTCGGACTTTAATGCGCGTATAGCACCAACCTCAAGTTCTTCACCTTCTTCAATCTTACCCTTTGAGAGTGTCCAGTGTCCAAAGATATCGTGCACTAGGGCAAAGTACATTTGTCCGCCGTCCTCAGCATAGACAACCGCACCAGCCAAGCGTTCAATCGGCATTTCGTGGAATGGAATGTCCTTCTTCTTTTTCTTTCCAATCTCTTCTTTGCCCGGTTCGCCAATCTCTTTGTAGACCGCACCTAAGACACCGTTGACAAACCGGCTACTATTTTCTCCACCGAACTGCTTCGCGAGTTCAATCGCTTCATTGATCGCCACCTTAGCGGGGACCTCAGCCCGGTCAGCAAACAAGAGCTCAAAGAGTCCCAGTCGGAGAATATTTCGATCCACTGGTGAGATGCGATCAATGGGCCACTCGGGAGCGGCTTTTTCTATAACAAGGTCAAGCTCAGACTGCTTGCCCAAAATCCCATCAAGGAGTTTTTCCATAAATGGCCGATCAGTTTTATTCGGCGCAAATTCTTCAATGTTTCTGTCTAAAACGGTTACGATCTCCTTACGATCAATTGCGTTTAAATCCCACTCAAACATGGTTTGAAGAACGATACTGCGTGAAAGGTGCCGATTTGCCATAAAAAATGTACTAAACTACTACTGCTCATCAGTATAGCCTCACAGGAGGCGTCACTTTGTGATTAATCCACAAAGTCCCGCTTCAGAGCGGGACTTTGTGTGAAGAGGATTACTTGGTGGCTTCTGCTTCCGCCGGGAGACCAGCTTCGGCGCGAATCGCTTCGCGCTTCGCGGTCATACGAGCAGCACGGGCTTCAGCCTTAGCCTTCATATCAATCACGATACGACCGTTATAAAAGCCACATGCCAAACACATGTGATGTGGACGGTGCATCGCGCCACAGTTTTTGCAGACAGCCATCTCCGGGCTCTTAAGAGCGTGATGAGAGCGTCGGTTGGCGGTGTGAGACCGCGTATGTCGCATTCGTACTACCATAGTGCCCGCAACTATAGCAAATCTCTTGAAAATTGCAAGTTCAACCCGTTAGAAGTCCCTCGAGAGAAATAGCTTGAGAACTACACAAAAACAACCACTAAAACTACTACGTAATACACAATGGCTTAGGGGACTTCTAACGGGCTGAAGCAAAGGAAAAGGCCGACCGGGGGGTCGACCAAGTGAAGGGCGTCCTGCGCAGGACTACACCCTCATGTTTGCGGCGATGTTACGCCGCTTCAGCTTGTCGCGGCCAGTAGCAAAGCCTGTCGCGCGCTACCATCGAAGCCATGACCGCACTCATTGCAGCCGCTTCCCGGAACTCGCACTGCTGGCCTGTTGCTGGGGGGTTTTCGACATCACCACCCCACCGACACATGCCTTCGTGGAGGCCGTGGCATTTCGTACAGGCCGTCACTTTATTGGTCTTCTTCGAACCAGTCTGGTCCCCCATCTTCCGTTTCTCCTTACTGCAGATTCAGAGTTATCGAAGTGGGAACGTCTAGTCGATCAGACAGACTAGTACTATACCACAATATCAATCTTTCTACAATAGCTGGCGCGGTGCTCTGGGGAAAGGCCAGTTTGGGCTATTAATCGGCGATGGAGGGCCGTACCGTAGCCCTTATGCTTGGCGAACTGATACGAGATATAGGCTGGTTTTTCTGCCAGCCGGCACATATAGGTATCACGGGTGACTTTGGCCAAGATAGACGCCAATCCTATGGCCTTTTCTTTCGCATCCCCTTTGATAATCGTCTCTTGGTGAACGCAGTAGTCCGGTGCCCAGAGGCTCCCATCGAGCTTCACCATCACCTCTCCCCAATCCAGTTCGAGGTCTTGCCTCGAACTCATGTCTTTGAGACCTTTATCAATACAGGCACGAATCACGGTCGTAATCCCCTGTTTATCAATCGCTTTAGCGCTGGCGAATTCAACCGTGCACCAGAGCTTCCCAATTTTGGCGAGTCTCATCGCCTCTATATAGATTCGCTCACGATTCTTTTCGCTCACTTTTTTACTATCACCCACGCCAGGGAGCAAGGACCAATCAAAATCTGTAGGTACGAGCACTATCCCAACTCCCACCGGACCGGCCAATGGACCTCTACCGGCTTCATCTATTCCGACAATATATTTTAAATTTTTAGACATATTTTTCGGACCCCCTCCTTACAGGAGCAGTACACCTTGTCGCTCGTTTGCTCCAGGTATTCGCAAACGAACTGGCAAGGTCTTGCAAAAAGCGTCCCCCGCTTTCCTCACCAGCCTCATCGATACCGACCAACCATTTTTGCATGTAGATAACTGTAGCACGATTTTTTGCTATACTACCCTCATGTCTGACCCGAAGTCTCTGTCTGCGCAGTTTGTCCATCTCCACGTGCACTCGCACTATTCCCTCCTCAATGCCCTCCCCACCCCCAAGGAGCTCGCCAAAGCCGCCAAAGAAGATGGGCAAGACGCGCTTGCCATCACGGACGCCGGTGCTCTCTATGGTGCTATCGATTTTTATAAAGCTTGCACCAAAGAAGGTATCAAGCCTATCATTGGTATCGACGCCTATCTCGCGCCGCGCACTCGCCATGATAAAGAAGCGATGATCGACAAGCCGCGTTCGCGACTGGTGCTCCTCGCCAAAACCTTCGAGGGCTACCAGAACCTCATCAAGCTCGTCACCCTCTCGAACCTCGAAGGCTTCTACTACAAAGCCCGCATGGACGAAGAACTTCTCCGTACCTATGCCAAGGGTCTTATCTGTATCATCCCCTCCTTTGCCGGAGAAGTGGTGCAGCAATTCAAAAATGAAAACGATGACAAAGCCGCCGAGCGTCTCGATTGGTACAAAGGTGTCTTTGGTCCGGACTGCTACCTTGAAATCACCCACCACCCCGAAATAGTGGGGCATGACAAGTGGCAAGAGAAGCTCATTGCCCTCGCTAGAGCAACCAATACCCCGCTCGTGGCTGCTCACGACGTATACTACCTCCACCCCGAAGACCGCATCGCCCGCGAGACCATGGTCAAAATCCAGAGTGGTGGTGTCGTTGATACCTCTGGCGATGGTCAGGGTGAAGAGAACTTTTCGTTCTTGACCCAGGCCGAAATCATTGAACGTTTCAAAGACACGCCAGATGCGGTTGAGAACACCATCAAAATAGCTCGGATGTGTACGGTTGAGCTCGAGATTGGAACCCACTGGTACTTCCCTGACTACCAAATTGCAAGTGGTAAAAATCCCGATGACGAACTCCATGATAGTGCGTATGCGGGGGCTGCGTGGCGCGGCTTTAATCTCGCTACTGAGCCAACTGTCAAAGCACGTCTTGATTACGAACTTGAGGTCATCAAGAACAAGGGGTACGCCAAGTACTTCCTCGTTGTAGGAGACCTTCTCCGCGAAGCGCGAGAGCGCGGCATCCTCACCACTATTCGAGGATCGGTGGCGGGCTCTCTCACGACCTACGTACTGGGGATTACCAACGTAGACCCGCTCGAGTACCAGCTCCCGTTTGAACGCTTCCTTAACCCCGAACGACCATCGGCGCCTGATATCGATATGGACTACGCTGATAATCGGCGTGACGAAATTATTGAGTACGCGAAGAGCAAATACGGTGAAGACAAAGTGGCGCAGATTGGTACCTTCGGAACGATGATGGCGCGGGCGGCCGTGCGTGACGTGGCGCGCGCTCTCGGGCACCCATACAGTGTCGGAGACACGATTGCGAAGCTCATCCCGGTGGGTAGTCAAGGCTTCCCAATGACCATCAAGAAGGCGCTCGAGATCGAACCTGATCTCCAAAAGCACTACAAGACTGATGCCGAAGCACGCGAAGTGATTGACCTCGCCCAGAAGATTGAAGGTCGCGTCCGCCATCTCGGTGTGCATGCGGCCGGTGTGGTAATTGCGCCGGCCCCACTTAATCAATTTGTACCAATTCAGCCCGACCCAAAGACCGGTAAGTATGTGACGCAGTACGAAATGAAGTCCGTGGGTGAAGACGGCGTCGGTCTCCTCAAGTTCGACTTTCTCGGTATCAAAAACCTCGCCATCCTGGCTGATGCGGTAAAGCGAGTGAAAAAGATCCACAACGTTGCTATTGATATTGAAGCGATTCCGCTTGATGACAAAAAAACCTTTGAGATCCTGGCTACTGGTCAGACGATGGGACTCTTCCAATTGAACGGTTCGGGCATGACGGCGTTCTTGAAGCAGCTCCGCCCAACCACCATCCACGATATCAACGCGATGGTAGCCCTTTATCGCCCGGGACCGATGGAAATGATCCCGACCTACATTGAGCGCAAAAATAATCCGGCTCTCGTGTCATATCTCGATCCCCGTCTCAAGGGTATTCTCGAGCGTAGTTATGGGGTTATCACCTATCAGGACGACGTGATGTCCGTCGCGCGCGAGCTCGCTGGCTACAGCTGGCTTGAAGCCGATATGCTCCGCAAGGCGATGGGTAAAAAGATTCCTGAGGTGATGGCCGCTGAAAAGGACAAGCTCATGAAGGGCTTCCTCGAATACGGCAAGCTTTCACAGCAAGTGGCCGACAAACTCTGGCTGCTCATCGAACCATTTGCCGCGTACGGGTTTAACAAAGCGCACGCCGCCTCCTATGGGCGCGTGGCGTACCAAACCGCCTACATGAAGGCGAACTATCCGGTTGAATATATGTCTGCGGTACTGACTGCGGACTCAGGCGATGTCGACAAGATTTCGGAAAGTATCCACGAGTGTGAACGTATGGGTATCGAGGTTCTGCCACCCGATATTAATGAATCGTTTGCCGACTTCTCCGTAGTACCGCTTCATACTATTAATTCGGCTTTGAATTCGAATTTTTCGCAAGGTATGCAAGGCGCAGATGAGCACCGCAGTGAGCCGTATCGAGCATACGGTGAACAAGACGCGGAATCTGCAACGCCGCAGACCGCCGAGAAAAATTTGAAGAACGGCCGAATTCGATTTGGGCTGACAACTATTAAAAACTTCGGTGAAGGTATTAGTGAAGCGATTATCGAAGAACGCAAAACGAACGGTCGTTTCGCCTCCTTGCAGGACTTCCTCATCCGCGTGAAGAACCGGAACCTCAACAAAAAATCACTCGAAGCTCTCATCATGGTGGGTGCCTTTGATAGCATGGGCGAACGGGGGCACCTCCTTGCGAACGTCGACCTGATGCTCGCCTTTAACCGTGAACAGGTCGCTACCGCCGAAAGTGCGCAGGACTCCCTCTTTGGCCTTGGTGGCAACAGTGTCTCAAACCTCTCCCTCCTCCCTGCACCCCTAGCCACTAAAGCCGAAAAGCTCATCTGGGAAAAAGACCTGCTTGGCATCTATGTTTCAGGTCACCCGCTTGATGACTACGCGGCTGAGGTTGAAAAGCGTCCACGTATCGGGACCATTCTCAATGCTGTACGTAACAAAGAAGAGATTGCGGTACTGCGCTTCAAGGGTGAGCTCGTCACGGTCGGGATGATTACGAGTGTCCGCGAACTCATCACGAAAAAAGGCGACAAAATGGCGTTTGTCGTGCTCGGTGATCAGACAGACACCATCGAGATGGTCGCCTTCCCTTCTACCTACCTGGAGCAAAAAGATCTCTTTGTTCCCGGACAGTGTGTCGCTATCAAAGGCAAGCTCACCATCCGGAATGACGAACCGAGTATTGCCATCGATCGGGTAAAAGCCCTCGTCCCCATCTCGACCACACCTTCAATAGTCTAAGATTGTTTTATTAATAACAATTTGCTAGTGTAACGCCAGATGCCATGGAGGATACTGGCAATGGAGCTTAAGCGGCAAAAAAGACCTAAGCGGGTAACAGATGACGCTTATACGTTTTACGACATCATTGGCGACATGGAGGTGCTCAACACAAACCGCACGTACATTGAGGAGAAGGCGCGAGAACATCTCGGGCGCTGGTTCGTAAGCCTCAGAATGAACCCTAATGCTTCTGTGCTCACTTTGACCGCACTCAAAGGTGCCTCAGTCCATGCCCCTGACTTCAACGGTTTCAGGCAGTGGATTACGACCCACGACTTCTAAGGAGACAACGGATGTTGCTTAGTTCTTTCTTTGACTCAGGCGAACGGCATGCAGAACACGACAAGTTGATGGTGTTCATGCGGGGTGACGACTATCAGAACGATGATAGTTTCAGGATCCTACAAGCAGCCAGTGGCGAAATCGAAACTATGGCCAAGTCGGTGATGCCTTCGCACTTCATCAAGCTGACACCTGATGCAGGATTGCGAAGTCTGAACCTGTACTTTGCCAAGGGCACCGCGTATGGTGCACAGCGTCCTACGCTTGATGAACTTCGAGGATGGATTGCACTGTTCCTCCACTACCCGAACCCGTGAATCACGCTGACCCCCCGCGCCGGTACCCATTCCGGCGCGGGGTTTACCATTTAGTTGACCATTCCCCTATCCCGCGCTAGGATGGTACCTATCACAGAGATTGTGGCGGCTACCAACCACCAGTCCTTACGGACGGCCTAGAAACCCTAATCTGTCCTAAGAGATTTTAGGGGTCCAACCCCTAAAATAAAAGCTCGGTGGAACCGCGACTTTACCAAAAGAACGCCCGAGCGAAAAAGTAACTCCTGTTACTTTTTCGCTCGGGCGGTTTTTCTTTCCATTATTAATCACCGTCATTGCGAAGAGGCGAGGACACGAGCTGATGAAGCAATCCAGTAAAATAGTAAAGCAATCTGGATTGCCGCGTCAGTCGTCGCCAGCTCCTCCCTCCTCGCAAAGACGGAAGTACGTAACTCTGAATTATTATGTGTAGCACTCTAAACCAATCTCTAGAACACAAGCGTCACACGCTGGCGCACCTGATGGCTAAGGCCATCGTTGATGCCTACCCTCACGCCAAACTTACCCTTGGCCCGGCCATCGATACTGGCTTCTATTACGACATCGATTTTTCGGACGGACCCTCCCTCGGCGACGACGGCCTTAAGGACATCGAAAAAGCAATGAAGAAGCTTCTCAATACTTGGACCAACTGGAACCACCGTGAAGTCTCAGTTGAAGAGGCGCGCGAGGTATTTGCCGGGAATCAGTTCAAGCTTGAACTCATCGAAGAAATTGCCGCTCGTGGTGAGACTATTACCCTCTATACCTGTGGTACTGGTAAGAGTGAGTTCATCGACCTCTGTCGGGGTGGTCACTGCGAAAACCCGTCTGCTGAAATCGACGCTGACAGTTTCAAACTCGACAAAGTCGCTGGTGCCTACTGGCGCGGCGACGAGAAAAAGCCGATGCTGACCCGCGTCTATGGCCTCGCGTTTGATACCGCCACCGAACTTGATGCATATCTGACTCAACTTGAAGAAGCGAAGAAGCGCGACCACCGCAAGCTCGGCAAAGAGATGGGGCTCTTTTCCTTTTCAGATCTCGTGGGTGCTGGGCTGCCACTGTGGTCGCCCAAGGGGACTGCCCTCCGTCAGCGTCTTGATGCTTTTGTGCAAGAGCTCCGTGATGCGCGTGGCTATGAACATGTGACGATTCCGCATATCGCGAAGAAGTCACTCTACGAAACCTCTGGTCACTGGAACAAGTACAGTGAGGACCTTTTTAAAGTGATGGCCAAAGAAGGTGATGATCATGAGATGTATGTGCTCAAGCCGATGAACTGTCCACACCACACGCAGATTTATGATGCCGTACCACGCTCATACCGCGACCTCCCTCAGCGCTACGCTGAGACTACCATGGTCTACCGAGCCGAACAGTCTGGCGAGCTCACTGGTCTCACCCGCGTGCTCTCAATTACTCAGGATGATGCCCATGTCTTTTGTCGGGAATCACAGCTGCGGGAAGAAATTGAAAAGATTTGGGATATTATCAACGAGTTTTATGGTGCCTTTAAGTTTGAACTTCGAGTCCGTCTCTCCTTCCACGATCCAGCCAACAAAGAAAAGTATCTCGGCGATAGCGCTATCTGGGAAGAGACCGAGGCTCTCATGAAACAAATTGCGACCGACCGTCAGGCCGATTACTTTGAAGGTATCGGTGAAGCAGCTTTCTACGCGCCAAAGCTCGACTTCATGGCCAAGGACTCAATTGGTCGCACTCACCAGGTCGCCACGATTCAGCTCGACCGTCTCATGCCGGTACGCTTTGGCCTCGTATGCACGAACGAAAAGGGTGAGAAGGAACCCATTGTGATGATTCACGCCGCTATCGCTGGTTCACTCGAACGCTTTCTCGCCGTTCTTATCGAACATCTCGGTGGCAACTTCCCGCTTTGGCTCGCGCCAGAACAAGTCCGTATTGTGCCCGTGAATGATAGTCATAATGAGTACGCGACCGAGGTACATGAGACGCTCAAAGCGGCTGGTCTCCGAGCGACGCTCGACCAAGACAACGAATCAATGGGTAAGAAGATTCGCCAAGCCAAGACCGACCGACTCCCCTACTTTATTGTGCTTGGTGACCACGAAATGAATAGTAAGACAGTCACCCTCGAAAAACGTGATGGTACTAAGGAAGTCCTCACCCTCGGGGATCTCGTGGAGCAACTCACCCACGAACGAGACACCCGCGTCCTTTAAGGGCAAACACTACGGCTTCTATGTTACTAGAAGTTGCAATGTAAAAAATTCCTGCCTCCAATTCATGCGATATATCGCATGAATTGGAGGCAGGAAACATAGAAGGTTTATGTCTTTCTCTGAAGAGATATCGAAAGGAAGCAACACAAAAACCGCCCTCTAGGGCGGTTTTTGTGTTGTCTTCCAATCGTGTGTCAGTATGCTTACTCAGCGACTGAACGTGGAGTGAAGACTGAGACAGCCGGAGCCATCGCCGCCATCACACTCTTCATGCGGTCGATGTTGAGGACGACCCAAGCATCTTCGGCTGGATATGAAGCCTTAGCCTTAGCGAGCACTGCAGTCAATATCTCGGTACGAGTGGCTTCACTCGTAGCTGTAACAAAGTGACGCATGGCTTCACTAGAGATAAGGACATGCTGTGCGTGAGCCATATCTTCGACTTTCTCTGCGACAGCTTCGTAAGCGGCATCAGTCATTGTTGTTGCGGCAGCGTAACCAACTACTGGTGTTGCTACTGCTTCGACTACGGGTGCCACAAAGCGTGGCGTTGAGATGGTACTCGCAGCGAAAATTGGTGCTGCGGCTACCGGAGCAACTGGTGCCACTGGAGTAGGTGTTGCCATGGCCAATGTGCCAGCGCCGCCGTTCTTGCGCATTACGAGTACGTAAGCGAGGTAGAGAGCCCAGAGGAGCAAGAGTCCGTAGAATACCATCGTCAGGAATGGACCAGCTTCAAAACCAGTGTATGGCACCTGTGTCAGGGCAATACCGGTTACTACTGGCTTCTGATCACGTACTTCAGTTACTGTCACCCCATCCTTCACATCCACTGATACCTTACAGGTGCGGTCCTTTGAACCACGTTCCGCCAGGAGGGTGTAGGTAGTATCCTTTTCCGGACGGAGGGTGATTTCACCGTCATAAAGGTCTTTCTTTTCACTAGACTTCTTGTCATCGGTAGACACGAGGGTCTTGCCATGACTATCCTTGAGGGTTACTTCAGTAGCGCGTGAAGTATCCCATTTGAGGGTGATACGGTCGCCACGAGTAATCTTGGTGTCAGAAATCTTGAGGGTACACTTTGGTGAAGATGATCCACCGCCGCCACCACCGTTACTGCCGCTATCGACATTCACCGTACGAGTACATGATGCGGTCTGATTGTTGTCACCCGTGAGGGTAAGGGTGTAGGTAGTAGTATCAGATGGAGACACTGTGGTTGAACCATCAACCGCTACAGTACCAACACCTGGGTTAATCACGGCACTGTTGGTGTTTGTCGTATCCCATGAGAGGGTAACGTTTTCACCACGGCGGATAGTAGTCACAGAAGCGTTGAAGTATTCACAACGAGGAATCTTCACTTCTGGCTGTACTACTGTAATCACTCGGGTACATGATACTGACTGATTGTTCGTGCCAGCAACAGTCATAGTGTAGGTGGTCGTATCAAGTGGTGAGACAGTACGAGTACCATCTACTTCAACGTTACCGATACCATTGTTGATTGATACCAAGGTAGCGTTCGTAGTTCCCCATGAGAGGACACTGCTCTGACCACGATTGATAGTGACAGGATTAGCGTTGAGGAAGTCACAAACTGGAGCATTCACTACTACTGGAGTCACTGTCACAGTTCGTGAACAAGTCACGCGACGATCGTTGGCAGCAATACCCGCGAGGGTGTAGGTGGTCGTATCAGTTGGAGACACAGTAGTTGAACCGTCTACCGCTACGTTTCCAATACCATTATCAATGGACACACTCGTCACATTAGTGGTTCCCCATGAGAGGGTTGAACTCTGTCCACGAGTGATAGTTACTGGACTCGCCTTGAGGAAGTCACAGGTTGGTACAAGTGGCGCTGGAATTACAGTAATAGTTGTCTTACAGATTGCCGAATGACCAGTCGCACTGAGTACCGTCATTGAGTAGGTCATGGTTGCATCCGGAGTCACCATGACTTTACCGGCATCAACAGGAGTGACAGCGCCAATCCGTCGATTGAGACTAGCAGAAACCGCTCGTTTTGTGGTCCAGCTAAGTTTGACAGTCTGACCAGCAGTAATAGTTGTCTCATTAGTTACCAGAGTACAGACCGGATGTATCGGATCAGGATCATTGTCAGGGTCAGATCCTCCACTAGATGATCCACCACCGGTAGAACCACCGCCACAGTTACCACAAGTACCTGCAGCATCTACAGTATTAGTAAATACAAAACCCGCTGAAGCGATAATAATCGCAAACGCGGCAACAAAAATAAATTTAGTAATATAAGTTTTCATAAATAATGAATTAATTATCAGCTTTGATTAGCCTTTATATTCCCACCTACACCAGTACGCGAGAATAAGTAAGGGGTGGAAGCAAGCGAACTTGCTTCCACCAAGAGATCAGGGCAACGGCCAGTGCTTGTGCGCCGGCGGCAGCGCTTCGAAGCTGTCGACGTACTCCTTGTGGTAGATGGTGAGCTGGTACTCACCACTGTCCACGATCGGCCGAGTGGCTGACCAGTAGCGGATCCACCGCCCGGTCTTGGCATCGAGGCAGTTGAACCAGTTGATGACAACCGTGCCGTGTACGAGGCTTTGGCCGTTGTAACAACGGCCCGACACCACTTTGCCGATGTCGTAAGGGGCAGCTTTTCCGCCATGCCAGAAGGCGTAGTCCCACCGAGCTTCGGTGGTTTTCTGCCCTTTGGCATTTTCCGTCATGAGACGGTAGGGCTCTGCGGCGAGGCAGAGGGTCGGACGATATTCCGTGTTGACCTTCCCTCTTCCTTGAAGAGGATCAGCGAACTCGGGGACACACTGTCCACTCAGCTTCACCTGCCCTTGCGGACAAGCAAAAGCGAGCGAAGGAACGACACTCGCCACTCCTGTGACACCGAGGCAGATGAGAAATTGACGACGATCCATGTCCATGTTTGGCTCCTTGCGGTAATACCGCGATTGGATTGCCCTGACTGAGTCAAAGAGCAAAAGGTTCTTTTCCTTAATATCCTATCATATCTGCTGGTATTTGTCAATATATTCGTGACTCTGTCAAATTCAGCCCGTTTAGGAAATCAGCGGAGTCAGACTGCCACCAAAACACCAAAAACCAGCCTAATTGCTGGTTTTTTGGTATATCATTCCGTTAATTTTCTAGCGGGTTAAAGCTTTTTCGGCGAGGAGCTTGGCTTCAACGATGAAACGGTCTTCTTTGGCACCAAAGCTGTTACAGGTGACAAGTGTGAGACGCTTGCCCGAGACATCAGTTGGGATAGTGACCCCAGAGGCTTTGGCCTGGTAGACCTTCTCCACGCGGTAGGTATACTCGGTACCATCGCTTTCTAGCTCGATAATGTCCCCCCACTTCATCTTTTGGACGCCGTTGAGGGCCTGGAAGTTCTTATTCATCACGTTTGGGAGGTAGCTTGAGTGGCCTAGAATAACCACATTCCCCTCTTCACCAAGGAGCGCTGAGTCTGGATGGCGGACAACACCCTTAAGCAGTTCCTGGTCAAGCTCGACAATATCGCGGGTTTTTGGATTAAGGACGGTTACTGCCCGATCGAGTGATGGAATAGTGAGAGAAACCGGCTCTTCGGCCATAACTACCGGAGCCACTTCCTCTACTTCCTTGGTGGTAGTAGCCGGAGTGGTGGTGGCAGAGGCAGGTGTTGGAGTAGTGGTTTTTGGTTCTGGCAAGAAATCAATCGCAAATAAGACCCCGTAACTCAGGGTAAACATAATAAAAAAGGTAATTAGAAACGGCACTTTTTTGACCCACAGTGCATCAAAAAATGAAGGTTGGTCGTACATAGATTGCTCTATAGTATCACAGAATATCGATTTGTCAATTTACCCCGTTAGAAATCCTATATTTGATTGGGTGTCAGCTTTGTAATGTATGAGTCTATAAAATAAACAGGTCTCTATCTTTTGACTAGGTAAGATTTCTAACGGGGTAAACTTGACATATCGTGCTTTTCGTTTTATTGACTTTTGCATTATTGTATGGTAATATGCCCACATTATGACAAACAATCGTGAACAGCAGCAGAAAGACGGCATTATGAAGTCTCTTGCTATTGCCGGTTTTATTGGCCTTATTATCGCTATCGCGTGGTTGGGTATCCAGCTCGTTAAGGTATTACCAAACGCTTTCACTTCCCTCGCCTCGCTCGCGGACAGTGTCTATAGTTACGACACACGTGGACTCGAGACTGCGAGTACCAAGGGTACCGCCAGCGACGGCGAGTCAGTAACTATCAGTTGGAATGTGCCAAAGCGTACCGGTACTTTTGCTTTCTCATACATGTGTACTGACGGTATGGCTATTGATATGCGCGATAGCCTTGGAGCCATTAAGGCTCTAAACTGTGATACCAATTACAATATTGGTAGTGTTAGTGCCGTAGATATCATTGCATCATCAGCCAAGAACCGCTTTACCGACCTTAAGTACCGTATTGACTTTATCCCTTCTGGCAAAGAAGTCCCTCTCATGAGCGACGAGGGAACAATCACCATTGTTAATGCTACGATTTCTGCGGGAGGGATTGCCGTGATTCCAAGCACCACCTCTACTCCTGCAACAACTACCCCAATCGTAGCAGAAAAACCAACCGCGCCAACCAAACCAGCCACTACAACAACACCAGCAAAACCAACCCCGACAAAGCCGGTATATACCCAGAAGCCGGTATATGGAATTCCAACCTCTGATCCAAAGGGCTTTACCGATCTCGCAGTCACGTTTGGCGGTAGTGGCGTCCTTGTGGGTCAGACCTTTAAGAATACTGGTGTCATCGATAATGATGAAACTGGTGCTATTAAGTTTGAAGTGAAAAATATTGGGACGAAGACCTCAAGCACCTGGACCTACAGTGCCAAGCTGCCCAACGGCGAGACGTATACCTCTCCATCACAAGCGGCGCTGAAGCCAAACGAACGCGCCATCATTACCCTCGGCTTCACCATGGGTGACGATACTGGCGCCAAGCGCTACAATGTCGAAGTGTCAGTGACTCCAGACAGTAACCGTAACAACAACAACAAATTTGAGACTGCCGTTGCTATTGTCGACTAACCCTCTCTCACCTCTAAATGGCTTTCTCCGGTGTTGCCCGCACACACTCGAACCTTCACCGTATGTTTAATACGACTCAGGTTCTCACCGCTTGGCGCCTAGGATAAAAGCTCATTTATAGGCGAGATTAAAAAACACAAAACCCGCTGGCAAGCCAGCGGGTTTTGTGTTTCTTCCGTGCTCACCAAATTATATTTAGCCAAATTTTTCTGCAGCTACGAGGCGTTCGAGGAAATATTTGTGAGCCGTACTAGTGGTACGGTGAACAAATATTTACCGATGAACAACAAAGTAGATGCTAGAAATTTGGCTAAATATCGAGAGTGGCGAGACGAGCGTTCGATTGAATGAAAGACTTTCGATTACTCACATCCGTCCCCATCAAAATATCGAATACCCGGTCGGCCTGGACGGCGTCTTCAATGGTGACCTGAAGCAAAATGCGGTGTTGCGGATCCATGGTGGTTTCCCAGAGTTCTTCAGGATTCATTTCACCAAGACCCTTGTACCGCTGGATGCGGACACGACTGTTTTTCTTTGTTGCCACTTCAGTTTCTTCTTCGATCTCCTCTTCCCCATCTTCACCTTCGGCTACCTCAGCCACATCCTCTTCACCCATACCTTTGAGTACCTGTATCTTTTCTTCATCAGAGAAAGCATATTTTATTTCTTTGCCTTTTTGGATTTTGTACAGTGGCGGCTGAGCGATGTAGATATAGCCAGCGTCAATCAGTGGGCGGAAATAGCGGTAGAAGAGCGTGAGGAGGAGCGTTCGAATATGTGCCCCGTCCACGTCGGCATCCGTTGCAATAATGATCTTGTGGTAGCGAAGCTTTTCGATATCAAACACGTCCCCTATCGCCGTACCCATCGCAATGACGAGGTTCTTGATCTGTTCAGAGGCAAGCATCTTGTCGATACGCGCGCGTTCGACGTTGAGGATCTTACCGCGTAGTGGCAAGATCGCCTGTGTCTTGCGGTCACGGCCCATCTTGGCACTACCACCCGCTGAGTCCCCCTCCACAATAAAGAGTTCTGAATCACTTGCCTTCTTACTCTGACAGTCAGCAAGCTTGCCCGGGAGTGACATCCCCTCAAGCGCCCCCTTACGAAGCACACTATCTTTGGCAGCCTTCGCTGCTTTACGCGCCTTTACCGCGATAATTACCTTGTTAATGATGGCTTTTGCATCATCAGGATTCTCTTCAAGATAAGTAGCAAACGCGTCACCAAAGACCGCTTCGACTGCGCCACGCGCTTCGACCGATCCGAGTTTTGCCTTCGTCTGTCCTTCAAATTGAATCTCGGGCATCTTCACTGAGACCACCGCGGTGATACCCTCAAGCACATCATCCCCCGTGAAGCCTGCGTCTTTGTCTTTGACACTAAAGAAATTGCCCTTCTTGGCGTAGTTATTTAAGGTACGCGTCAGCGCGGTTTTGAACCCGGTGATATGGGTACCATGCTCAGGATTGTAGATATTGTTCGCAAAGGCACTAATACGTGACGAAATATCATCAACGTACTGGAGAGCAACTTCAACAGAAAGCACTGCGCCTTCCATGTTGTTCTTCTCGATGTAGAAGATGTTTTTGTGGACTGGCTTCTGGTACTGGTTGTTAAACGCTACGAGTGAGCGGAGTCCCCCTTCGAAGTAGAAGTGCTGGTGTGGGACTTCGAGGTGCTCGTCTGAGAGATACTGCTTACCACGGAGTCCTTCGAGGAACTTCGATACAGACTTGTCAGATGTGGCATGGACAGCGCCCGCTTCCCCACAGACACCACGAGCATCAATCACCGAGAGCTGCATCGCCTTCACCAAGTACGCTTGTTGACGCAAGTGCGTCACAATCTTCTTGAAGTCATAGTCAGTCTCGGGGAAGATACTCGCGTCCGCTTGGAAGGTCACGATAGTACCCTTCAATTTTGAGGCACCAACCTTCTTGACCTTGTAGCGTGGCTTACCAATGGTGTACTCCTGCATGTGGAAGGCACCATCACGGTGTACCTCCACAATCACGTGGGTCGAGAGCGCGTTCATCACCGACACACCCACCCCATGAAGACCACCAGATACTTTGTAACCAGAACCTTCACCACCAAACTTTCCACCGGCATGGAGCACGGTGAGGATTGTCTCAAGCGCAGAGACACCGGTCTGCTTATGGACATCAACCGGAATACCGCGACCATTGTCGACAACACGAACATAGCCGCCCGGAAGGAGGGAAACCTCGACGCGGTTCGCAAAACCACCCATCGCCTCGTCGCGAGAGTTATCAAACACCTCCCAAATGAGGTGGTGGAGACCTTCAGGACCAGTGGTCCCGATGTACATACCCGGTCGCTTGCGTACTGGATCAAGTCCTTCGAGAACAGAGATGGATGATGCGTCGTAGGTGTCTTTTTTGGCTGCCATAACAGTGTCTAAATGTGATAAATAACGAAGTTAAGTATAGCAAAAAAACGCCTTGCTGGCGAGGTACATTAATGGTATTTTAGTGTTAGACGCAAACCTCGGAGGAGCAAATGGCGCAACGTTTTTTTGTCATTACCTATCGCTCTGAGGGAAACGTGTTTTTCTTTCGGGGTGACAATCGCTACGCAATTTATCTACCAAAATTCCCAGGGCCTGGTTGGGTGGAATCAGTCACTGAAGCACGATTATTTGTAGCACCTCCAGACTTTGGTCCTAAAAGTATCTCAAAAAGTATTGTTGGTGAGAAAGTAAAGATTTACCCCTACGAAGGAATGGTGCATCGAAATAATGTAATTCGTCCAACTCGGAGGCCACAACCCAGAAAACCACCTAAGAAGGAGAATGCGGATTAGCGCACTTTCCTGCCCCGCGACAGTGTCGTAGACTGCTTGCATGCAAGCAGTCTACGACGCTGCCGTCCGGGGTTTTTTGCTGCTTGTTTTGTATAAAAAAATCTTATACACTTCTATAAACGTTCTTCAGACAGAAGGTGCGAAAGACTATGACGCCGAAAATCATCGTCGAAGTGTCCCTCCCAAGCCGCGGGCAAGGTGGCCATGTAGTGGGTTTTGTGCAAACCCGGCGTCGACGGGAAACCCTGCAAAATACCTACTATCTCAGTCAGGTATCCCCTCAAGGCGCACATCGTTTTCTCACCGACAGCGATGCCTTGGCGGCTGTGGGTTCGTTAACCACCTTTGCTCCGCCGCGAGTAAAACTCATCGAACTTGAGTGAGGCCTATCTGGCCTCCCACCCTGCGCCTTTGACGCCGGAGTAGACAGCTGTCATCAGCTCGTCTACCTCCGCGCCGTCGAGGGTTTTTTCGTTTGACTGAAATACCAAACGAAACGCGAGTGAGGTTCGCCCTTCCTTAGTAAATGTATCAAGATGGGTGAGACAAACAAGGAGTGGACCAGCGGCATTAGTAAGAATGGATTCGACGGTGGCAATATCAGTCCCTTCACTCACCCACATGGCAATATCACGCGAGACACTCGGGTAGAGCGAAAACGGTTTGTATAAAATTGACGGTACTTTGGTGGTGACTTCGTAAGCAACTGGTTGTGGTAATGCCGCCAAAACTGTCTCGAGCGAAAACTCAACATAGCCAGGCGCTTCATGCACAAATGTAAGTTTGGTGCCTAGCTCTTGTTCAAGAGCAGTTACTGCAGTCGAAAGAAGCGGATCATCCACCTTTGCTTTGTACTCAGTCCCCGTCTGCACAGCGAGACCAACATGGAATGCTTCTTCAGTGGCACCAAAGACGGTCCCAATTTCAAATACCTGCACTGCCGAGAGTCCGAGGAGATCACGGTACGGGATATTTTTCTGCCGCACTTCAAGGAGGTTGTCCAAGAGGCGACTGCGGAGATAGCTCTTATCTGACGCAAGGGCGTTTTTGATATGAGCAATGTCTTTGTTACGAAACGAACTGGTATAGACCTCTGAGAAGCTAAGTCCAGTCAAAACGGTACGGATTTTTTCGGCGTAGTAGTGACGGGTATTTAATTCTTCTACCGGGGCTGGCGTTGGCGGGATCGAGACGATATTCGAAAGTCCATAGATACGCCCCACCTCTTCAATCAAGTCCTGTTTGAGTACTATGTCGTCTCGTTCGTGCGGAGGAATAACCGTACAGACTATCCCATTGGTCGTCACGCTGTAGCCAAAGCGACCTAAAATATTCATCACTTCCGTTGGCGTAATGGTAATACCGAGCACCCGATTGATATCGGTTACTGACACACTGACGGCCTCACGCTGTACGGTGCTGTCGCCCGCGGTCGCGGTACCAACCACCTGCCCGCCGGCAATGTCTGCAATCAACTTGGCACCGGCCAAGAGACCATAGGGGGTGACACTGCGGGAGAGACCATTTTCGTAGCGCTTGGCGGCATCGGTCGGAAGCTTGTGCCGTTGGGCCCCGAGGCGGGTGGCGACGCGGTCAAAGTGAGCAGCCTCAAGGAGGATGGTGGTGGTGTCCGCGGTCACGCCTGAGTGCAGTCCACCCTTCACACCTGCGAGCGCCAGTACGGTACCCGCCACGCCGTCGGTAATGACGGCGTCGTCGGTTGTAAGTGTCAGTTCTTCCTGACTGAGGGTGGTGAGCTTCTCACCAGCTACAGCTGCTCGTACTCGCACTTCGCGGGTACCGGCAGAGTCTTTAGTAAACGTATTGGCATCAAAAGCATGGAGGGGTTGCCCAAGCTCAAACATGACGTAGTTAGTGGCGTCGACAATGTTATTAATCGACCGTTGCCCAATTGCTTCGAGTCGCGCTTTGAGCCAGTCGGGTGATGGACTAACCTTTACCCCCTCGATGATAGCGGCTCCATAGAAATCGCAGGTTGGCGTATCAAGCACCACACGGACATCAGTGAGGGTAGCGCCATAGTCGAGACTGCCCTGTATTGGGTCATGTTTCAGTGGCATATCTAAAATAACCGACAGTTCTTTCGCTAGCCCCCGATGAGACAAGAGCCAAGCTGATTTGTCTGGTAGTACCTTAAGGTCGTAGACGGTATCATCGCTTACTGTTAGCACTTCTTCCACTTCAGAGGAGTGAAAGGTAAGTTTCTCTTCAATCATCGCTGGTGCTGGCAGTGGTGTCGCAAAAAATGTCTGGAGCCAATTGTGAGAGAATTTCATATTCAGTCCGTTAGAGATAGAAAACGTTTTAGCCTGTTATTAATATACCTCTTGCCCATTCCTGTTTTTAGATACTTCTCACGAGCAAATGCATCACCTTGTTCCAACGACATCTCGTAGTACACAATTTGCACGGGCAGTCTTTCTTTAGTAGAAGTTACTTGTCCCTTGCAATGCTGGTTAAAACGTTTTCGTAAATCATTAGTACAGCCAGTATAAAACTTACCATCCTTCTCACTTTTAAGCACGTAGACATAATAGCTCATATAATCTCTAACGGACTAAAACTGATTTACAAACCGCAAATCGCCATTATACATAAGACGAATATCATCAATGCCGTAGCGGAGTACCCCAAGTCGATCAATCCCCATTCCAAAAGCAAAGCCTTGGTAGACCTCCGGATCAATATTCGCTGCCCGCAGTACGTTCGGATGCACCATGCCCGCTCCCATCACCTCAATCCAGCGGCCAGAGAGCTTGTTCCCCTCAGTCGGCGCAATCATCATATCAACCTCTACCCCCGGCTCCACAAATGGGAAGAAACTCGGACGAAAGCGCACTTGCACCTCCCCACCAAAAAAACGTGAGAAGAAATATTCAAGCACGCCTTTCATGTGAGCGAGCGAGACGTCACGGTCGACCATCAGTCCTTCGAGCTGGAAGAACTGGGCTTCATGTGTGGCATCAGTAGCCTCATTACGAAAAACCTTACCCGGACAAATCATCCGAATCGGGGGTGTATGGGTGAGCATGTGTCGCACTTGGACCGGTGATGTATGGGTACGCATGACAAGCGCATCATCATCTGAGAGATAAAACGTATCTTGCATGTCACGGGACGGATGATCTTTGGGCACATTGAGGTCGTCAAAGTTGTGTTTAATCAGTTCGCGCTCTGGTCCTTCAGCAAAAGTAAAACCAATATCCGCAAAGATACTATTGATTTCGGCAATCATCGCCGACAGCGGATGGATGTGTCCGGGTTTCATATACTCGTATACTACCCCATTTTAGGTTGTCGGCAACTCAGTAAGTAATTCAAAGTAGTTCGTACCATCCTTCACAAAGATGCGTCCGCCGTCAACAACCACCGCATCGACACCCTCCTTGTAAAGCGGTTGTGTATTCTGCCAAGCGCGATCATCCACTTCGGTCACAAACACACCATCCTGACGGTGCAGGACAACGAGATCAGTGGTGCCTGGCATAAAGTAAAATGAGATAACGTCTTGCTCCTGGCGGTCAATCATAATTTCGCGCCGACATTCACGCTCAGCAGTAGTCGTGGTTTCGAGTCCTGACTCCAGTTCAAGCTCTTCAGCTAAAGCTTTTCTAGCGGCTATCACCTGTGCTTCATAACGCTCACTCGTGGTAGCAACCATATCCTCTGGGATACAGAAGTAGTACGGGATATTTCGTTCACTACCAGTAAAACGGACCACGATATCATCTGCGCGACGGAATAAGGTGACATCACGCTCAATGATGGTGGTAGTGGCTGATTCGGTATCCGACGAAGAACTGGTAGTAGCATTACTGTTCGTTTCAAAGATATCTCGAGCTTCGTCCACGACGCGGTTGATAAACGGAGCAGAGGTCGAAGCGGTAGTAGTTCCAAACAAACCACGAACGTATGTGAACTCAGTATTGCGAGTCAGTGTGGTGGTTGCCTTTGAACTGGTTGCCATAATAGCTACCGTAGCAGAGGCATTGGGGAACAACACGGTTGTGCTACTCACCCCGAGATATACCGGCGACCCGGTACTGGTGATGAACTCTGTAATCGGGCGCACCTGAGGCACGAGCGGCAACATAAAAGCACTTGCTTCTGTCACAATATGCGGATAAACCGGGAGTTCCTTTACCCAAGTATGATATCCCGGCGCTTGTACATGGAGTCGCTGGAGTCCAGGCATAATGTTTTGAATATAGATAGCACTGCGGAAAATTCTTGAATCTTCGACCCTTGTTTCATTAAGATACACCTCCCCTTCTTCAACCCCTACCGAAATATACAACCCGCCGGTTGCGGTAATTGCTCCGTGTGGAGCAAAAATATCATAGCGGTACCCAGTAGCATAAAATACAAACACCGGCACCGCACAGACGAACAGCAGGATCAGAGATAGAAATAGAAAACGGCGACGTCGGCGCGGAAGTGGTTGAACCACTGATTTCACTGACGGTGGATTAAAACGTGGATGGTGTTGGTACGTCATATACTGTTATTGATTTACTTCACGTGTTTTAGGGGTGACCCAAAAGCCCATATAGCGACCAAACATGAGACGAGTCTGAGCATCAAGTCCTGGCACTGCACTAAAAACGATCATGGTTGCCGGTACCAGAAGCCATTGGAGTGCCATGACGATGTACCGAAGGCGACTAGCATCATCAGGCCGCTTTGGAATAAGCGAAAGTGAAATGACTGAAGAAATCACGAGACCAAACATTGCCAGAATGAGGAGGTCGCGTACTACAATGGGAAGGTTGTATGACAAGACCGTCTGATGGAATTCTCGACTGCCGAGGAAAATAGGTGCCCAACCGAGTATAAAGAGCATGATGGGATTAGTAACGAGTGACCAATATCCTTCGGCTTGCTGGAGGGCAATTTTGATGCGCTGGCCACGAGGAATTTTTGAGTGGCGCATAAAATGATACAAAATGTAACAAAAGTTCTCTACTCCATAGGTCCAGCGACGGTGCTGTTTGTATATTTGAATCATCGTGCGCCAGAGGGTTGGTGCTGCGTTTGCGTCCATCGATACCGGGTACGAAAGTGGGATCACGTCGTACTTACCGTCGTTGGCAAGGAGCAAGTTCCAATAGATTCGTGAGTCTTCACTCACCATATTGCGCTGCCAGTAGCCAACTTCGTAGAGTGCCTGAAACGAAACCGAGTGGGACGAAAAAGTCGCCATGCGTTCTGGGCGTTCTTGCTGGACCATTTCCCAGAAAGTGGAAGACATCGCCACTACCCGGGCGAGTGCCGGCGCTTCCCACATGTTGTTGTTAAAGATCGGTACAGGCTGAAATGAACTCTTGAGTGGATGCTCAGCTTCAAGGAAATGCCAGACAAGACAATTAAAGTAATCTGGGTACAAAACCGTATCAATATCAAAAATTGAAACGAGGACCTCACTGTACGCAAGACCACGTGGATCAAGGATCTTGGTGCGTACTTCTTCGGCCGCATACGCTGCATTTGATCCTTTGCCTGCCATTTCTCCCGGAACATCGGCTGGATGCGTAGTCACGAGAAAGCCTCCAAATGATGAGCTAAATTCTGTAGTCATCTTTGTTGCCAAAGCCTCAGCCTCTGCCCCCGCACGTGCTTCAGCCGCCAACACCACTATGAGTTTTTGGTGATCGTATTTCACGGCACGAAGCGACTCGAGAGTGGCTCGTACAACCGATTCTGGTTCTTTGTAGAACGGCAGGATGATAACGTGATGGATATGACCGTAAACACGATCAGCGATTAATGCTCCCCAATCAAGACTTATATGGTGACGCAGACGCTTCCAGTTGTAACGGAGGTGATACGACAAAAAAGCCGTCTTCAGAACCCAAAATAGTGCAAAAGCAATAATGAAGTACGCTGCAAAAAATGGTGCGTAGATCGACATCAATATGACACCAATCAAGGTTGACCAAGAAGCAAAGCCTGGCAGAATCTCAAGCAAGCGGTAGATAACACGATCACGACCGGTAAGCTCGGTCGCTCGGCCAACATGAAAATCAGCCCGACGGGCATAGGGTAACAGGTGCGACTGGTTGTCCATCTCCTCCATAGATACCTGGTAGTATACTCCTGTTTAGCTGATAAAAAAAGTGACCTTTTACAGGTTTTGTGTGGTTATTCAAGATAATTTTATGACCAAAGTGCCTGATAAATCAATTAAAAACCTTTCTGTTAACAGAAAGGTTTTTAATTGATTTTGGACAAGGTCCCCACGTTCCTCCTCTGACTGGAGCAGTTAATTCTACGAATTCAGTACAGGTTGCTGCTGCTTTGTAGCTAAAAACCTCTTACGGAGTGATGTTGCATCACTCCGCACTCACCCCCATTTCTCACTCTCCCAACTGAGGTTCGTTTTTTGATTCAAAACTTGGAGCCGGCTGTCAGGCTTGAACTGACGACCTACGGTTTACAAAACCGTTACTCTACCAACTGAGCTAAGCCGGCTCTAAATTTTTAATCTTTATTTCGTTTACTTCATTCCTTCTCTAAAGTGCGCCTATTATGCCTGAATGGATAAAAAACGCAACCGCTCTTATCCTTACCCTTTAAGCGCCTTGTCTTTGCGACGACGCTCTTCAGCAGGGGTCAGCTTCGTCTCCGCTTTATGGTCAGCAATGTGAGTAAGATGATTTTTGGTCGCCGAGCGACGCTCTTTACGCAGTGCCCGCGCCCGGTCGCGATTGCGAATAAGCATTGACTCAAGCACGTGGTAAGCTCCAGCCAGCGACTTCATCATTACTTGTAGAAATGCATGTAAGCTGTAGTACCAAGACAGCGTAATGACATATTTCACCACGTATCGCACGATACCCTCAAGCCATGATACTAATCTCGTAATACCACGATCTACCTGGTCACGAAAATGAGCCAAAAATAATCGTTTAGCTCGACGCTCTTCTTGAGCTACTAGTGAAAGATATGCGCCAAATAGGGCGAGCAATAAGAGTGTATAGACAAACGGAAGCCACATAGTGATGACGCAAGCAACGCTTACTTCACTGAGAGACGTTCAATTTTGACAACGGTGACGTTTTCACCAAACTTCTGTACGGCACCAGAGATCATTTCAGCAATGGTGGTGTCAGGATTCTTCACAAACGCTTGCTCCATGAGCACCTGCTCCTTAAAGTATGAATCCATCTTCCCGGCCAGAATCTTCTCCTGCATATCAGCTGGCTTGTCTTTAATTTCAGCTAACAATACTTCTTTCGCCTTCTCTAGCTGAGACGCTTCGATTTCACTCTTCTGGATATATTTTGGAGCAACCGCTGCTACATGCATCGCAATATCACGGGCGAGCGCGACGAATTCAGCATTCTTTGCCACAAAGTCAGTTTCACATCCAAGGAATGCCATGGCAGCTACTTCGTTTGTATTGTGCACATACACACCAATGGCACCAGCACCAATTTCACGATCAGACTTCTTTTCAGCTGCTTCACTGCGCTTACGCTTAAGAATGATGACGGCTTTTTCCATATCGCCACCAGCCTCTTCGAGTGCACGCTTACACTGCATAACTGAAATACCAGTCTGGTCACGAAGTTCCTTTAATTGTGCTGATGTGATTTCCATATCGTATGAAGATTAAAATGAACAATAAATTGTAGAGTCACGTGACTCTAGGCCGCTTATGCATCGGTACGTGGTCGGCGCGGACGAGCATCGGTACGTGGCGCAACTGGCTTTGGTACATACAATGCCTTACCGTTTTGGTACGCCGTGGCGAGTTCAGCCAGAACAATGGCCACACTACTCTGAAGGGCATCATTAATGGTAATAGGATAGTTTACCTTTGAAGCATCACAATCAGAACTCATAATAGCAATCGTTGGTACGTTCATTTCCGTTGCTTCTGTGACTGCAATATGATCATGGCGAGGATCAACCACTACCATGATATCAGCAATTTTTGAGCAGGTCTTAATCCCACCAAAATTGAATTGAAGTTTATCGATTTCACGATTTATTAGTACGCGTTCTTTTTTGGTGTACTTCCGATCAAGTTCACCGGCTTCTTTTTCAGTTATAAGTGACTCGAGACGATAGATGCGCTTTTTGATTTCAGCCCAGTTGGTGAACATACCACCGATCCAACGGTTAACAACGTATGGTTGCTGCACTTTTTCAGCAGTGTCCTTAACTAGACGGGCCATTTCGTCTTTGGTAGATACAAAGAGAACAGTCTTACCGTTTTTACCGGCTTCTTCCAATAACGCTTTAGCGCCTTCAATGGCAGAAGCTGTTTGTTCAAGGTCAAAAATATCACTACCGTCCTTCGAGGTAAAAAGGTACGGAGTGACCGTTGGGTGTCGACGACTCTTCTTAAAGCCAAAGTGGGCTCCAGAAGCAAAAAGTCGTTCGATGAGGTTCGTAGATGGTGCTTTCATAATAACGATAAATAGTAAATCCGCTCGAGTCATCGGTACTATTCATACAACCAACGCAAAGAGATAGGTTGTTGCTCGTCCATCAGAACTCCATCATTCCGGCTGCACAGCCACGCTTCGGTCTCTTCATATATTTATATGCATCGACCTGAAGCGGGCTGTTCGCCCGAAATGAAAAAGTTCTGCTCGGACGTGGTTGTATGAACAGTACCTAGAGCGGGCGCATAGTACCACAACGAGGGTTAATCTGCAACCTCTTCGGTCACCTCGAGCTCACCTCGTTCGGCCTTGGCCATGGACTCCACAATATCATCAAGTTTACCAGCCCGTAAAATACCCTCAATATTATGCCAGGATACTTTTATACGGTGGTCGGTAATACGGTTTTGTGGAAAGTTATATGTTCGAATTTTTTCCGACCGATCGCCTGTCCCAATCTGATCTTTACGCTCAGAGGCATGTTTTTTCGCCTCCTCTTCATCATGAAGGGTTTCCAGTTTTGCCACCAAGATTGCCATGGCTTTTTCGCGATTTTTGAGCTGAGAGCGTTCGCTTTGACTACGGACATCAATACCGGTTGGCTTGTGAATCAGTCGCACCGCTGTTTCTACTTTGTTAACATTTTGCCCTCCTGCCCCACCCGAGCGTGAAAACTCCATTTCAATATCAGCTGGACTAATTTCAATCTTAGGTTTTTTACGCAACGGTAAAATTGCCACCGACGCAGTTGACGTATGAATACGTCCGGCTTTTTCGGTCACGGGAATACGCTGGACGCGGTGCACACCGGTTTCGTATTTAAATGCTTCATACGCGGTCGGATGAATAATTTCAAACGCCGCTTCTTTATATCCGCCAGCACCGGCTCGGGTTTCGTATTCACATGAGACTAACCAACCTTGATTGCGAGCGTATGTGGTATACATAGTCGCCAGCTCCTCTGCAAACAGCGCCGCTTCATCTCCTCCTGCGCCGGCTCGTACCTCAAGCAGGACACCGTAAGGCTTCTCGTCTTCGGCCGCACTAACCGCGACAATATCAGCCATGGTTTTGCATTGTTCGTCGAGCTGGGCCCTAAGGAGGGCCACCTCTTCTTCCGCCAGCTCTTTGAGACTCGGGTCACTTTCGACCATAAGCACAGCGTCTTCATAGTGTTTCATCAAAGCATCAAACTGAGTCATCAAAAACTGCGTCTTTTGATTATCGCGAAATGATTGTAGTGTATCTTCGTCCCAATGTGACATACTAGTGAAATTATAACAGACGGACGCCGTGGGCTTCTCTAGCCCACGGCGTCCATACCCACCCAACGTTAGGCTGACTTCTTACCAGCCGCCTTTGAAGCGCGAGCCTTGAAGCGCTCAACTCGACCAGCTGTGTCCATCACCTTTTCCTGACCGGTATAAAATGGGTGTGACGCACTTGATACATCGACAAAGGCAATTGGGTATTCTGTACCGTCTGTCCACTTGTCTGTAGCAGTAGTAGCGATAGTTGAACCAAGCAAAAAGCGCTCGCCACTTGAGTTGTCATGGAAAATAACGAGTCGGTAATTTTCTGGATGGATTTCTACTTTCATATATATAAGTTGTTTGTGTGCCACACTATAGCAGAAATAACATTTTTGGCAATAGTTTGTTATTTGGGAGGCAGTTATTTAGATTTCAGCAAATGACCCCAGATTCGAGTTGAGAAATGGGATAGGTGAGGAGTGGTACAATATCACTCCGCAAGAGGTTGCCAGCTATTTTGAATAAAATAGCTGGCAACCTGTACTGGTCATGTAATGCCCCAATTTCACAAAACCTTGCCAGCTGCCAAGCAGCGACAACCTATACTGCGTCTGTAAGACGGATCGCTCCTGTACGGAGGCAAGGGATACCAAAGAAGATGGGGTTAGTTGGTGGAATCTAGGACCCGCCGAGGATTTGGATCTGCCCTTCAAACTTGGCCTTCCGATTCATCACCTGATCACCATAAAAGGCATTGGCTGGATTATTCGCTCCACCCCACCCCGCATAGTAACGGAGAGCCGCCAGTCGATCGCCAGCAAACGTACCATTGGCACCATTATCACGAAGTAGCAGTGCCGTTGCTAAAAAGGCATCTTGGTTGTTAAACGGATTAGCTGGTTGACTGGTTCCATTCATGCGTCGTATAGCATCAGCACTTTCACTATACACATACCCGCTACCAGTATTAACGATGCCACCATAAATTGCCCATGTCGATGGGATAAATTGTGACGGACCCATTGCTCCACCCCACCCAATACGAGCCCCATTACTCACAATCGGGCAGGATACCGATCGCGAACGAGCGTCAAAGCCAAGTATTGAGGCAATCGCCAGAAATACTGGTTGGTCACGATCAGGATGCATAACTGGGCGATCTCCGCGAATATCATTATATGCACAACTGCCAAGATTGGCACCAAGATTCGTTTCTTGTTCGAGAATAGCCAAAATCATCGCTGCATCAACACCCGTTTGTCGTGAGGCATACTTGGCAAGCTCTACCGCCTGCGGTAATGAAATACCACCCCCACCACCAAGCAGATTAAATAGCGCGTTGCGTAACTGGGCAGCTGTTTGTTGCTGGGAACGAAGCAGACGCTGATATTCAGCTTCTTGACCTTTGGTGGTAGTCAAAATCCGTTCCTTATCCCGCTCTTGTTCTTCTATACTTTTCTTTTCTAGTTCCTGAACACGCTTCATTTCCGCTTCGGTTTCTTGCTTGTCAGCCAAAAGACTTTTTTGTTCATGTGTATCTGCTTTGATTTCATGGAGAATACCGAGTGATTCATTGAGTGCCTTTTTGACCGCCGCATACTGCTCATACTCAGCAAAAAATTCCGAGAAACTTTTTTTACTCAGTAAAATCTCCACTAATGAAAAATCTTCGGCTGCGGCAGCTTTACGCACTAAATCAGCTAAGGACTGCTCTTGTCGATTGAGACGTTCACCAAGAATCTGCAATACGACTTCTTTTTCACCAATCTGGTCAGAGAGTTGTTCAATCGCAATTTCCCGCGCTTTGATACCCAACTGCGCCTTGCTGATTTTACCCTCAATGATATCAATGTCGCGCTCAAGCGACTGTCGTTCCGCTTGCTTATCTTCAACTAATCGTTGTTGAGTTAATATCTGTCGTTCAACCGCTTGCAGCTCTTGTTCTAGTCGAGCACGACGCTCAGCATCGGTCTCAGCTTGCACAGCTGCGGTCGGCACACTAAGAAACACACAGGCAAATAGCAGAAAAAGATTCCTCCTCATAGATTGGTAGTATACCAAAAAACCACCTCTTCGTCGTTGTGAACGTCCCCAATCTGGGAGAAGAACACATAATCGCCATGCGACAAGTGCTATACTCATGGAGTATGTCAGACCAATATGATTTTGTCGCAATTGGCGACCTCGTCGTCGATGCATTTATTCAATTATCAAAAGATGATGCCGATGTTAGTGTCGATCTCGATACCGGTCGACAAACGTTACATATGCCATTTGGGCAGAAATTACCATACGAAGAAGTGACCGTTTTAAACGCCGTCGGCAATTCACCAAATGCTGCGGTCTCAGCCCATCGCCTCGGACTAAAATCCACCTTAATATCTAGTCTCGGCCAGGATCGCAACGGCAAAGAATGTTTAGAAGCCCTCCGCACCGAAGGTCTTAATACGGAATACGTGAAGCTTCATGAGGGTAAGATAACAAATTATCACTATGTGTTGCGGTATGGGCCAGAACGAACAATTCTCATCAAACACGAAAAGTTTCCGTATGTGCTCCCTCATTTCCCTGTCCCACCGCGATTTATTTATTTTTCATCTATTGGTGAACATGGTGTTCCGCATCACCACGAGATCGCTGCCTATGTCAAAGCTAATCCGCAAACAAAACTCGTTTTCCAACCGGGCACCTTCCAGATCAAACTTGGATTCACTGAACTTAAAGATCTCTACGAGGTAACTGAAATATTCTTCTGCAATAAAGAAGAGGCCCAACAACTTCTCAATACGACCGAAGATCATGTACCGACACTGATGCGCTCAATTCGTGATCTTGGACCAAAACTGCCAGTCATTACTGATGGCCCACATGGTGCCTATGTGGTCGACGAAAATGATCAGGCCTGGCACATGCCGATGTACCCTGATCCAGCTGCTCCAGTTGACCGAACGGGAGCAGGAGACGCTTTTGCCTCGACATTCACGAGTGCCATTGCTCTTGGTCTCACCCCAGCTGAGGCTCTCGCTTGGGGACCAATAAACTCGATGTCAGTCGTGCAGTATATTGGGGCACAAGCAGGTCTCCTCTCGCGTGCTCAGCTAGAAACGTTCCTCACAAATCGACCCGCGGAATACGTCGCCAAACCCATTAGTTAGCGGCTCCTGATGCACACAAAATCACCAGCTAAAGCTGGTGATTTTTGCAAAAGGCATTAATTGAGGGCGCTCGTAACTGCAGTGACTACTGCAGCAGCGTTGAGGCCGTAATGAGCGAGGAGTTCGTCAGGTTCGCCTGACTGACCAAATTTGTCATCGATCCCAAGTCTAATTACCCGCATAGGGTGTACTTGACTCAAATGTTCAGTCACTACCCCACCCAGTCCTCCCGCGCGCTGGTGTTCTTCAAGCGTCACGATAAAATCAAAAGTTTTGGCAAAGTCTGTCACCCCGTCTCCATCAAATGGCTTGATAGTAGCCAGATGGAGAACACCAACTGCGATACCACGAGCCTCCAGTTCGGTCGCAGCACGTAAGGCTTCGTAGGTCAACTGGCCGGTACTAATAATACCAACTTTTTTACTGAGACTGGAATTATGCTTATAAAAGAGCTGGGCTTTACCTATTTCAAATGGTGATTCAGGGGTGGTCACGAGGGGTGTATCACTTCGACCAAGTCGTAGGTATACCGGCCCTTCATATTTGGCTGCCCATAGCGTCGCTTTACGAGCTTCATGACTATCAACCGGGTTAATAACTACCATATTTGGCATAACACGCATGAGCGCTATATCTTCAATAGCCTGGTGAGTAGCCCCATCAGGACCAACCGATATCCCCGCATGAGCACCAATAATCTTCACATTACTATTGTTGTAGGCAATAGTGGTACGAATCTGCTCCCAGTTACGTCCCGGCGAAAACATAGCGTACGAGGCTATAAAAGGAATCTTCCCCATCATCGCCATGCCAGCGGCGACTGACGCCATATTCTGTTCGGTGATACCCATTTGCACAAAACGCTTTGGGAAAGTCTCAGCAAACGGCAACGTACGGGTCGACTCAGTGAGATCAGCAGAAAGTGCCACGACGCGCTCATCGCGCTTACCAGCCTCAACGAGACCTTCGCCAAAACCAACACGTGTCGCCGCTTTTTCAACTGGGGTCGCGCCTGTGAGATTGGGATGGAGATGTGTCGCAAACATACCTAAGAAATATCGTGCTTACTAATAGTGCCAGCTAGCGTCCGCAGTTTTTCAAGCGCTACCTTGGCCTGTTCACTGCGCGGAACACGGTCTTCTGGACCTTTGCCGGGAGGATTTCCGTGCCAACGAAAATCGCGCTCGAACACATCAACTCCTTTCGAAGCGATAGTATGGGCGATAATGAGCGACGGTTGACTATAGACGGCCTGAGCTTTACCAATTGCATCGTTCACCGCCCGAATGTTGTGTCCGTCAACTTCCTGCACATCAAAGTTAAAAGCTTCAAACTTTTCACATAGCGGTTCAAGTGGCATGACGTCTTTAGTATAACCATCAATCTGAATACCGTTACGATCAACAATGACAATGAGGTTGTGAAGCTTTTCCTTACCCGCCAAGAGAGCAGCTTCCCAGATTTGCCCTTCGTTTAATTCACCATCCCCGGTCAGACAATAAAAATACTTTGATGAGTACGGGTTATCAATACGCTCAGCCAAGGCCATACCAACTGCTTGCGACAGCCCGCTCCCAAGTGGACCCGAACTTGTTTCAATGCCGGGCAATGCTTCGCGGTGTGGATGCCCTTGGAGACGTGAACCAAACTTACGGAGTGTCATGAGTTCTTCTACCGGAAAATAACCAGCATGGGCTAACGTTGCGTATAACACCGGGCAAATATGACCATTTGAGAGGATGAGGCGGTCACGGTCACTCCAGGCTGGATTTTTTGGATCATGTTGCAATACCTCAAAATAGAGCAAGGTGAGTATATCTGCCATGCCAAGTGGTCCAGCGGTATGCCCACTCTTTGCTTCAAACAGCATTTCAATAATACTTTGCCTAATGGTATTGGCTTGTAATTCAAGACGAGTGACATCCGCCGAAGAAAGATAATGCATAGACATCAGTAGTATACCGCATCAGGTAACACACTTACGGGGCGGGCTGTTGAAGAGCAAGCGCAGATAATGTAGCGTAGACCCTTTTTGGTTCATCGGCCCGACTGATGGCTGAACCAACGATATACCGCTCAAGACCATACGGCAGTAACTTCGGTAGTGTCTCCGCATTGACGCTACCGTCAATACTGATCACCAGCGCAGCATCTTGTGTCCGCAACCAAGTGATACGCTCAATTGCACGCTCATCAAAGGATTGACCTTGGGTACCAATTGTACCAATACCCATAACTTGCACATAATCAGCGATCTCAAGATATGGCAGGAGTTGTTCAGATGGCGTATCACTGTTGGCAGCGACACCAATGGTCACAGCGGTTTCTAGTGCAAACTGCCCTAAGGCTTCTGGCGTAATAGTTTCGATATGAAAAACAAGCATATCAGCACCAGCCGCGATCCATGTTCGCGCGGCTGTTAATGGAGAGGCAACCATCAAGTCAACTTCGAGAGACACTGCTTCGCAGATAGTTAGCACTTCATGCGGACTCCCGGCTGGGGTGTACGGCCACGAGGTAAATGGCACAAAAATTCCGTCCACGACATCGAGATGCAATTCTGGTACACCGGGGAGAGACTGAAGAAATTGTGCAACGGCGGCTGCGGAGTCCGGAATAATGGCGGGGATGATGGGAGAAGACAACATAAAAGATACTTACCAGTCAAGCTTCTTATTACGACGAGTGTATGTATCGTCATGAAATGTTTCAGTATGAAGCCAATGCCAAATCGCTTCTTTAGTCTCATCGAGGGTTACAAACCGTGCGCCAATAGAGAGCACATTTGCATCGTTATGTTCTCGACCCAATGTAGGGATTATTTTGTTGCCACCATAATAAACGATAGCTCTGGCCCCTTTGACACGATTAGCTGCCATGGCTTCACCTTGTCCAGAACCGCCAAAGACTATCGCTCCCGCTTCCCCACCTTCATCAGCAGTCATCGCCATAACTGTAGGAATCACAAAATCGGGAAAGTCATCTTCAGCGGCGAAGACTTCAGCTCCACCATCAATGACTAAAAAATTCTCTGCCTCGAGCCACACTTTCACCGCTTCCTTGTAGGCAAATCCAGCGTGATCACTCGCAAGATAAATAGTAGCAAATTGTCGTGGTCTGGTTTCACTCATAAAGAAGTGACACACCCTACAGGGTACGCGCTACAGCCGCAACGTGTTCGATGAGAGTATGGGTGTAACTCGTCTCGTTATCATACCAGGCCATTACCTTTACCAAATCACCATCAACGACGCGAGTAAACGCCAGATCAGCAATTGATGCATAGCGCGCACCGATGATGTCACTCGAGACCAACGCTTCAGTAGTGACCGCAAACAAATGTTTCCATCGATCAGAAGCAGCGGCTACCGTTAATGCCTGGTTCACCTCCTCAACAGTAGTTGGTCGAGTTGCCAAAAAAGTCACGTCAACAATCGAACCAACTGGTACCGGTACTCGGAGTGAAATACCATCAAATTTATTAGTAAGTTCGGGATGTGCCAACGTTGTGGCAATAGCGGCACCAGTACTCGTCGGGACAATGTTCAAAGCGGCAGCCCGACCCTCTCGCCAATCCTTCTTTGGCGCATCGACGAGTGATTGTGATGCGGTATATGCATGTACGGTTGAAAGTAGGGCTTTTTCTATCCCTATCGCCTCTTTTAAAATGGCAATGAGGGGACTGGTGGCATTGGTAGTACAAGACGCATTTGACGTCACCTGACAGGTGGTCATTACTTCTTCATTCACCCCCATCAAAACCGTAGCCCCGGTGACACCGGCACCATCGTCTTTGGCTGGTGCTGAGATAACTACCCTTTTTGCACCGGCGGTTAGGTGTGCTCCGGCACCACTATATGTAGTGAAAAAGCCAGTTGATTCCACCACCACATCAATCCCCATAGCTCCCCATGGCAAATTGGCGGGGTCTTTCTCCTGCACAATAGCAATTCGTCGACCGTCTACAACTAACTCCTGACCGTCTACACTCACCACAAAAGGAGCTCGTCCGTAGGCAGAGTCATACGTGAGCAGATACGCCAAATTATCAATGTTACCGAGATCATTAATCGCTACAACCTCAATATCTGGATGCTGCCAAGCCATGCGAAAAAATGTTCGCCCAATCCGACCAAAGCCATTAATTGCTACTTTTGCCATAAGAACTGTTTACAACTACTAAGATACTAGTACTATAGCCTACCTCGAGGCGATGTGCCTTATCGGTTATCCTCACGCCGAAATACCATGAGTAACCGCCAGCCAATACCCAGCATGATAGGGATGAGCCACAACCACCACCACGATGCAAACTGCTGTATCACCGTTGTTGTTGCTGCTGGAGTATGAAGCGCCTCATTCGTATAGACTACGGTACGTGATAGTCGCCGCACCACAGTTCGCTCGTAATCATATAGCTCAACGAGAATCTTACCCTCACCCACTACAGTACTGGTTCTCAATGAGGCCTCATAGGCTTCGCCATCGGCACGTAATTTAAGGAGATAGGTAGCGACTTCATTGTGATTGCTAGGGTGATATAAAGACACGAGTATGGTTTTAAGATGCAAAGGTAACGCACTGACCGGAATAGACACGACGATAGTTTCATCGACCGGTAGTCGCTCAAGCGAATCAAGGGTTTTAAGTGAATCACGACTAGAAAAAAAGATATCACTTGGCACTAAATAACGCTCGTAGGCTGGAGACAGAGACATGTCTGGTGGCACTGGTGGCGGAAGCAGACTAGTGTCTTTTACTCCGCCATCGCTCTGAGATGATGATTGACTACTCCTAGGGCGGGCTACGCGAAGTACCGCCGGGGCAGCCACCTGACCATCTGGCATGATCACAAAAACCGCATAAAAAACCTCGTCATGCTGTGCCAACACCGCCGTATCGACGACACCAGTATCACGACCTTCATATATGGTGACCCCATCATATATATCGGTTGGATAAAACAAATGGCTACGTACCACTCTTACCGCATCGTAATTACGGGGATTTTCCCAGAGCAGCTGTATATCGTCACCACGTATTTCACCCCGTACACCATAGGCGCTGATTGGCACAGACGGTGTAATAGCCGCCATGGTCACAAACCGCTCGCGTCGAACCACACGTTCGCTACCAGAATTATTGATGAGCGAAAGTTCAACATAGTATGCTGTACCTGGTTCAAGACCACTTAAAACCACCTCGTGGTTGGTTTTAAATATATTGGTTGATACACTCCCTAATTCATGGGTGTTCGTACGACCAAAGCGAATTATGTATCGGGTCGGCCCATACGAATCAAAGTTGAGCCGCACAGTTCGTTTATCTGGAGTGAGCAAAAATGACCGTAGTGCCGGTACGGCCGTTACCGCGGTGGTGTCAGTTGGAGTGGTCGTTGCTACCACGGGTACCGTAAGTGGCAACGTAGTCGTTCCAACCGACAAAGAAGTACTCGAAAAATTGTAAAAAAGATCAAAGGCGTCAATGGTATAGCTATACGTAGTACTTGCCAATAGGCCCGTATCAGTAAATGTGGTGAGGCTGGTGGTGGCAATATGTATGCCGTCTCTTGCTACTCGATAGCCACCTACCGCAAAATTGTCTGTCACCGGACTCCAGACAATATCAATCTGACTTGATGACATTGGGGTGACGGCAACGCCGGTTGGTGTGGTAGGTGCCTCGGTATCGCTCCCAATAAATGTGCGAATAATAAACGAGTCACTCTGCGCCAGTACGAGGGCAGGATACAGCGCCAACATCCCTACCATAAAGAACCGGATCATAGTGTAATTGCTGTCACGGTACTTGTCGCAACATAGGTACCGGCCGTTACCGCTGCCCCGCTACCGATTCCAATACGGAATTTAAGCGTGGTCGTTGCGCCACTGGGATGATTACTCGTCGTTCGCCTGACAATTTCAATCGGAGTAGTTGATACCATATCCCAACAAGCATCTACCGTATCACCAGAACCCACGCCACAAGCTGATCCATTATCACGGTACCGTTGTGCAATATCAACTCCTTCGGGAGTAAAGCCGAAGTGTGCCTGCGTGCTGTTGGTAGAAAATGTCACGTCGGGGTTACTGGTTCCCGGCACATAGTTGGCAATCGTATTTCCACCAGACTGTAGCGCTGGAGCTAGCGCACTCTCGAGTGTTGCGCGATAGCCGAGACGATTATCAGTAGTTACTATAAAGAATGTGGTGCCATTACTAACACCCCCTGCCAAACCGATATCCGGACTCATGGCCACATCACCAATCACCGAAAGACTGATATATGATTCGCCCATTTGCTGATATCCACCTTCGAGAGAAAAATTTGTACTCGAACCATTGCCGGTGGCTATCTCACCAAACGTTGATTCTTGTTGGTATGACGATGAGGAGGCATAACCACCACCAAAATTAATACTGTCTCGCTCAATACCAAAATTACTGCTGTTCATTACCTGAGCTTGTCCTAAGCCAACCAACGAAAAAAGTATCATTGTGAGAACAAATGACTGGAAAACACTTTGGAGTATCCCTAACTCCCTTTTCATAATTTACTTGCGTTTAAGTTCAAATTTGTTAAAGAACCAACGGAACAAAAATAGTATACCAAAGATAGCCGCAAAAACAGAGATGAGTAATTGCCATGGTATAACCCAAATATAAATTGTTGTCGTATCAATTATATTGTCGTACCCGCGATTAACCGAGGCGGTGAGCGCATACCTTCCGAGCAAAAATTCTGATGTCCAGGTAATATCTCGTGTACGGATTGATTTTGGGAGGACAAACCATGGATCAAGCTCTATATACCCAACTTCGTTACCAAGCATATTGGTAATTCTCACTTCACCATATGGATTCAAGTGAATAGAACCTTTATTCTCATAACTGATACCAAGTTCAATTGGACCTTTGGTAAACCACCACTGATTGTTTTGTGTACCAAACGAAAGTAAGGCACTCTCTTTAGTAGCCTCACCAGGGACAGTAATAAAAAAGAGGGTTCCAATGCGAGCCACAATAGGTGATTGAGCAATAGCATCATCACTCTCTGTATTATTTTGAACAGTCGAAACGAGTACTGCACCATAGTATCCCCCCGGTTCAGCCTCAAGTGGCATAGAGATTTTTACTGGGATGCGAGCGCGTTCACCAAGCTTAAGACTAATAACTGCTTCTGGCACGCTCACATAATCTTTGAGGGAGTACGGTCCGCTTTGATCACCTAAAAGCACAGCTGCTTCTCGCCCATCAGCTGATCCAGACATATCTTCGATATGAAACTGAAATGACCGCTCATCATCAATACGATTGGTTACGGTTATTTCTTTATAGACGGTTTCTCCAGGTTTAACTACCACTTCTGCTTTACCTGGACCAACCACAAAGTCACCGAGTTGGATATCACTACCAGGTATTTGTTCACGAGTGACGGTAAGCCCGCTAATTAGGGCTTCAGTTGATGTTGATGCTGTAGTAGTAGCTGTACTTTGTCCAAAAGTGAGCGTGTACGGAAAAATAATTGCAACAATAGAGAGAATACTCCAAGAAACGTACCGCATGATACTACTAGTGTACCTACTGGTTGGTGGCCGTCAAGGTTGCTGTGGCGGTATAGAAGTCCTCGTCAACTGACGGACTTGGATTACTTGGCACCTCGATATGGAAGGTGAGTGTGGTCGTAGCGCCACTTGGAGCTGAAGTGGAACGGTTAATGATACGGTAGGCGGTTGTAGAAGGAGTCATCCAACAACGATTAGCGGTATATCCAGCTCCTGCATTGCAAGCTGACCCGTCATTTAAAAATGATGGGTCGAGATCAGACGTAGTTGAAGCAGCGACGGTATAGCCAAATTGGGCAGCTGAACTCGCCACAAAGGTAAAGCTTGGCTGCATCATTGATGACGAGGTAGCAAAATCACGAATAGCGGTACTGAATGTCGTGTTACCACGCATTGCTGGAGTATTGGAGAAACTAATATCCATTGTGTAGCCCGAGTTACTGTTACTGCGAACGACAGCATAGGTGGTACCGGTGGCGTACCCGCCTGATACACCTTGAATAGCACCAACCATCGTCACATCAGCCGCTGGGACCAAAAATGATATTTCATCTGTAATTTCTTGTGAAATAAGAAAAGTATCATTAATAGAAGCGGCTGCTTGTCCAAGCGTAGGCTCAAGAATTAAGCTAAATAGTATCACGAAGAGGAGTGCCAGACTGATAGCGTATTGTAGCGCAAATCGACTACTCACAACAATTTTATTCATATGCATATAGTATATCATTTGATTGTTTTACTCTTTGGGTTTCCATCTGTGTATAAAAGATGCTTAGATCGCTCCCCCGCCCCCGCCCCCGCCCCCGCCACTGATGTGATAAACCCGGGCCTGAATCGCATCGAGGCGAACGGTGTTGCTACTTGGATTGCCAATTACCCGGACTGCAAAGTTGGCATTGCTAAATTCTCCTACCGACCAACTTCTGCCCCAAGTATCACTTGGTGAACCGAGAGTATACACAACATCGGTTAACCCCACGGTAGGCGTTGACTTCGTACTCGTCCAGCTAGCTCCGCCATCCCACGATAATTGCACATCTACCGAACCAGCTCCGGTTGTACCTGAAACTTCAAGTTTAATGACAATACCCTGTATGGTATTACTCGCTGGTACGACAAAGCCGTGATCTGTATAGTGGTGGTTAGCCGTCGCGTTAGTTGTCGCGTACGTTCCATCAGTCCGATCATGGGCTGAAGCACCACTCGCCCAAGCACCACTCTCACTACTTGGCCAAACGTAGTCCGGATTATCACCAACGACTTCTCCGCCAATAGAACTTCCCCCTCCTACGTCACCAGCACCACTTGGTGCTACCTCACCAACACTGCCACCATTACCACTTCCCTCACTATTGCCACCAAGATTATTACGAGAGTGTTGCCGAGAGATTACAGAACCAAACATAGTATGGTAACCTCCCGCATCACTGACACGAATATTATGTGGTGATAGTTGTATGGTCATAAAGCTTCCAATATTTGGCGTTGTCCAGTCAGCGATAATCAAATAATTCAGACTACTTGTCGCCGCAAAACTCTCGCTAAAAATAATATACCCGGCAGCACTTTCTATGAGCAGTTCTCCGGCACCACCAACCAATGTATCAGATCCATCAAATTGTTGATTGCTATTTCTATCAATCACCAAACGTACATTAGTAAATAGGTCGGATGTTACTTGTTTCACTCCAATTAAATCAAATTGAACACTGGTTACTGTTGCATCGCCAGTTTGTGGCGTCAATGAAAATCCAAGCAACGACTCATTTGATGCAGATTGGGCATTAAATGCATCGCCAATTTGTCCCGCCCCGTGACTTGTCAAGGTTGATGAACCGCTACCAAATACCACGGGGGTGAATGTCCAATTCACATTATTGCCACGGTCAATACAGCCGATTGAACAATCCAGGTATGTTGAAGAGCTGTTGCGGGTATCTTTAACATCGAGATACCGTGTCGTACTTGATCCTGTCGGCAGTAGTGTCAATTGTGCCCCTTCACTCAAAGAACGAAGCTTGAGGCGGTTGTTACTTGAACCGCTGAGGAGTAGATTATTGGCAACCTGCCATGTCACCCCATTACGAAATGTAGTGGTAGCTGTTGTTGTTGCCACTTGGCTTAAGTTATAAAAGGTGGTAGTCGCTGCGGCAGAGAGCAATTGATTTGTCCCTGACAAGAGTACGGTACCTTGATTCGAATGCCACTCCCCTTGCTGGGTGAAATTTCCACTGATATCAAGATCGCTTGCAGGAGCTACAAATATTGAGGTGGTGGCAATAGTTAGATTGGTTGTAGATGCCGCGTTCGTAACAAAGGTAACGCCCGATGCAGTCATATTGTTCCATCGACTTGTACCAGTCATAGTGCCGGATAATGTCGAGCCCATGGCCAATGACACAATTTCACAACCAGCATGCAGGTCCCATAATTGTTCACATACAACTCCTACCCCAACCCGCCCAAGCATCACAGTCGATGTACCGACGAGAATGGCTTGGGTAGAAATACTATGATCTCCATCGGCACGTAAACTAGCATCAATACCTCGTATATAGAGTGGGTTAGTCGTTGACGATAGGTCATAGACCATAAATTCGCAACCAAACGCCGAACCAGCCACCTGCGAACAAGCCGTAGCATTGGCAGCCTTGGCCACATACGCAATGGTGCCGGTACCTGCCACTGCTAAGATGGCCAGGTTATCACCACCGTTTGATGATCCAGACGTATC